>JAAYTL010000033.1 GCA_012518035.1 Tissierellia bacterium
ACAGGAACTATATCATATGGTTGTTCTTTAGTCTTATAATAGTCTTCATTTCCACCTATTTTTATATAATCCCCAGCCTCTATATATATCATGGGAATTATGTCTGTTTTAACTACATCAACATATCCCCTACCACCTTGGATCTCCACATCTGCGATTATTCTGCCATTATACTCTTCAAAGTCATATACATACATCATATAATGGGCAGGTATATAGGTTGCTGAGTTTGAAAGGCTTTTGTTCTTATAAATAATTAAAGTTACTGTAGCCTTATCTTCATTATTACGAATTGGAGGTGAGGCTCGATATGGATATGATTGGGCCTGGGCCCTAGTAGCAGCCACTATCTTTAAGGGTGATCGGCTATTGCTTGCAGTGATAACCCCATCCTTGTGTTCCAACATCTTCTTCTTTGCTTCAGCAAAACTAGTATATTCACCTACAGGATCTCCAAATACTACCTTCTTGTTTTCTAATGAAAGATTGTAGACGGTATAGGTAACTGAATTTGCTTCAGCCTTCATTGGTAAACTGGTTATTATAAACATTATAAATAATGACATTGTCATAAACTTTATAAGATACTTTCTGAAATACATTATGTAACACCCCTTACTCCTTTATACAAACATAATTATAACATAAATCCCTGGCTAAAACAGAGATTTTGACAAATCCTCACATAATTATTTACCCCACTTATTTCCAAGATAACAAAGGAATAAAGGAAACCATCTATAGTCCTTTATTCCTTAAATATCGGTTAAATATATGATTTTTTAACGCCATAAACAGCTGAACTTCGAGCTTATTCCTTCAGCTTTCCTTCATTAAATACCTTTTGGAGGTTCTCCTTAAAGGGAGGCTCTACTATACCCTTCTCTGTAATAATAGCGGTGATATTATCTGCAGGTGCTACATCGAAGGCAGGATTGAATACCTTGATATCCTTAGGTGCAGTGAGTCTTTCTCCAAAATGACGGATTTCATCTCCATCCCTTTCCTCTATGGGTATATCATCTCCTGATTTGATAGAGAAATCAACTGTTGAAAAAGGTGCAGCTATATAAAATGGAATATTATGCGCCTTGGCTAAGATGGATAGAGAATAGGTCCCGATTTTATTTGCACTATCGCCATTAGCTGCAATCCTATCTGCCCCTACTATAACTGCATCTATCTGCCCAGTCTTCATGACTAGGCCAGCCATATTGTCACAGATAACTGTTACATCTATACCAGCCTGCTTAAGCTCCCAGGCAGTGAGTCTAGATCCTTGTAGGAGGGGCCTGGTTTCATCAGCAAACACCTTAAACTCATGTCCCTGTTCATGGAGGATATACATGGGCGCTAGGGCAGTACCATACTCAGATGTAGCCAAGGCTCCAGCATTACAATGGGTAAGAAGGCCCTCACAACTGGCCAGTAACTCCGCCCCATACAATCCTATGGACTTACAGCTAGCTATATCTTCAGCTAGGATCTTCTTAGCCTCTTGAAGTATTATGTCATTAGCTTCATTTTCATTAGTGAATTCTATTTCCCTGGCCCTCTTCTTCATCCTATCTGCAGCCCAGAATAGGTTATAGGCTGTGGGCCTTGATGTACATATGTATTCAGCTGCCCTATCCACGGCTTCAATAAACCCTTCCCGGCTATTGAAAGAAGCATTCTTAATTCCTAAGTAGATACCAAATCCCGATGCAATACCTATGGCAGGTGCTCCACGTACTTCTAGTCTTTTGATGGCATCCCACATCTCTTCAATGGTATGGATATCTAAGACCTTGTATTCCTCAGGTAAGAGTGTCTGAGCAATAATCTTAACAACCCCATCTTCAACCCATATTGGCTTAGTCTTCATCTATACTCCCCCTTCACCTATAGTCCTTTTCTTCATTATAATATAAAGCATAGTGGTTAGCAAAAGAGGGAAAAATAATAAGTATCCATTTACAGTTGTGAGATAAGTCGAGCTTGTACTGGCAATTACTTTCTGTATTTGGCTGCCATTATTGTACTTTTACATTACCATAAACATAAACACCCATGAGATAATTCAACGATTACGACATAATTAACCCATGAGATTATAGGATGAAAATTTAATACTAGGCATAAATATTTATATATCAACAATACATGCAAAAAGACTCCTTTTAAGGAGTCTTTCTGCTATCTGTTTTAAAATATGTCTTTCTAAAAAATCGTCTTTTAAAAAAATCAAATCTTTCAAAGTTCTCAGAATAAATATAAGACAGTGTTTTAATAAATATCATCTTTAATATATTATAACCTAAATAGTCCTAAATGTATACCAAAATTTAAGTTTAATTTCAAACTTGTGAAATCCAATCTGCATCTGGTCTAACAATCCTTCTTGAGTTCATATATGCCCAATCTAAAGGGAGTATAGTTTTTGCTACATATGCATTTTGGTCTTTCTCAACCACTAGAGCTAAATCTGCAATGTTTCTATTATTAATACATAAAGGTAATAAGAGTTGTATTTTAGATATATTGGTATCCCTATCAGTAAAAAATTGAGGAATTGCTACTTTATAATTTCGTTTTACTCTTTGTTCTGTATTTTTTACTGCATTTTCCAATCTTTGTTGAAGGACATATGTATCGTCGCAAATACCTACTTTACTAAATTTCTCTTTATTTTCTTCTATTATGTGCTTTAAATTAATCCTGATAGGCAATAATTTTTTATCCAGGATTAAGTCAGATGCATTTTCGATATACTCTGCCACCTCAGGTAACGTAGTAAATATCCTTAGTTCAGAATCATATTGCTTACAAAATTTTACAAAGAACCACTTCTGATTAGATTCATTTGGAAATCTTTCATTAGCTAAAAAGTATGCATATATATCCTCTTCATAATCCTTAGTTTGTAGTCCAGTATTAAAGCACATGGATCCATCATCAGGTGATATTGCAATCTTCTTTTCAGCTTTTAGCCTATCATATGTAAAAAATATATAATTTTGTAATATCGGAACCTCTGAATCACTTTTTTTATATTCAAAACTTTTAAAATTCCAATTTTCTTCTTTTGCCATACTGGC
>JAAYTL010000034.1 GCA_012518035.1 Tissierellia bacterium
TATCAAGGAATCTAGTCTTTTCGCGACTTAGATTCTGTGCTACCTGGAATCTTGCACGAGTAAGATTTTTAAGAGCTACAAATTTCTCATCGAGATTGACTTCTTTAGAGATTCGACCAAAGCGTAGATAATCGGCAATAAAAAAAGCGTCTACGACGCGTTAAATATTTGCGTTACTATACTTCAATTTAAAAATTAAATTTTCTGCTCATGTTGATATTCTATTTATTTTTGGTATAAATAAATTGGTGATAATATGAGCAGCTTTTCTATTAAAAAATAAAATCCAATCTATAAATCATATATTTATAGATTGGGTCGGTTGCGCCACTGACTCCTCATGTGATAAGCGCCCAAATATACACATGAATCACAGTCCCCCTATTTCTTAAAATTATACCAGGAGACTGGAAAAATTATTGTCAAACGGATGTCCTAGATTGTTAATATCCTGTCGACAATTCTAAATAAATATAGTATAATCTTGTATTTCCTAGGGAATTATTAAGAAACTTCGTTGACTTTGTCTACTAATATCAATTAGTCCTAATCTTAAATCTTAAAAGTTCAGCCCTACCTATACTATCATTAACACAGAAAAACTCTCCTCCAGATAGGCTCCACTTTAAAAAGGCTATATATTCAGAAGATAGATAGACAGTATTATGGGCCTTTAATCCATCCCCAAAGTAGTGGCCAGCCCTTAATTCATATATGCCTGATGAATCTATCCTTATATAGACCAATTTACCATCTGGTGTGACATCGAAGTTTAAAACATCTCTACTTATAAGCTCTTCTATCTCTTCATCCTGAATATCATAGATATAGAGCCTCCTATCTTCATCTTCATTATCCAGTATGATAAGTTTGTCATTATCCAAGGGTTTAAAGTCTAAAATATTTCCTTCTAATACACTTTTTATTTGGTATGTCTCTGTATCCAGAGCATATATGCTGGTATAGAGGCCGAAATTCACCTTAAAATAGATTTTAGATTCATCAGCAGAAGCCTGAAAATCCCAGGGGTTTAAGTAGATAAAGGGAAGATAATATAGTCCCTTGTTTCTGGATTGATCAGCTCTCCAACCCTCTCCCCCAGCCTGGTAGTACTCTATTAAAGACTTTTCAAGAACATGGTCATAAGATTTGCCTTCATATTCTCCCGTTTCAATGGTTAATCCCATTTCTGCATATCTTCTATCTAAGAGATGTTTTGCCTCTCTTTCTAATATCCTCTTGTAATCCTTATTTAGCCTATCCTCTAAGTCTTCAATAGATATTAATTCCTTTTTTTCATCATCATCCATATCCCTAAGGTATAGGACATCATTGGAATTGAGTATATATTTCTTTTTATTTGGTAGTAGCTTATATACTATCCCATCTAGGGTCTCAGTAATCATCTTTCTATCTAGCCTATATACATGGGTACGGTTACTGTTTATAGGACTAAATAACAAGGTCATCTCATCCTGTAGGAAGACTGAATTAGTAATATTATGGGCTAATTCAGTACTATCATAATTTTCATTGTTATACAGCCTTAAATGGTTTATGGTGTTTAACCTATCCCCGCCTTCCAGTGATCTATCCAAGGTAAAGATAAGGGATTGGGTATTTATAAAGTCAAGGTCTTGTAAATCCCATATACTCCAGGGCAGGCTAAGCCTGGTGACATTTTCCACCTGGAAACCCCCACTCAAGCCATCATATACTCCATCACGGAATAAATCCTTATCCAATATAAAAGTCTTGGGTTTTCTATTTTCAAAGCTTATATTATTTATGAAAAAATGTAGGAATAGAACAAAGACACCTATTAAGACAGTGAGGCGGATATATCTCCATAGATCCTTCTCCTTATTTACCAGCTTAATCACCTCCCAGGCTTATATTAACCTCAGTTCCTTGGTTAACCTGGCTCTTTATATCAATAGCACCACCGTGGATCTCAATTATATTTTTCACTATGGAAAGGCCAAGGCCCGTACTGCCACCCCTTTTAGGGGCATTACCAGATACCCTGTAGAAGGGCTCAAATATTCTATCTAGGTCCTTCTCTGGAATACCAATTCCCCTATCCTTGATGGTGATAAAGGTTAGAGGCCCCTTACTAAAGGCAACAACCCTGATAGTAGAATTGGTGTAGCCATATTTTATAGAGTTGTCCAAAAGGTTTGTAATTACCTCTTTTAATCTGTCCCTATCCCCTCTAATTAGAAGATTATCCTGGATTTCATCATCAATTTGGATATCATATTGACCAGCGTCGATTCTCATTTCATCACAGGTTTGCCGCAATAGTTCTGTCAAATCTAGCTCTTGAAAGTCGTACTCACCTAGATTTGAGCTGGTCCTGGATGCATTAAGGATGTCCATAACAAGGTCATTTAAGCGTTGACCCTCATTGATAATATAGGAGGTTCCCCTATCAAAAAACTCCTTGTCTGTAAAGCCATTTTCCTTTATGACCTGGGCATATCCAAGGATTGTGGTTAAGGGTGTTTTTAGCTCATGGGTAACATTATCAAAAAATGACTTGGTTTGCTCTTGGGTCTCCCTAATCTCATCCCTATCCTTCTCTATAATCTCTATCTGCCTTTTAACAGTCTTGGCCATATCCTCGAACTTATTGGCTAGTTCACCTATTTCATCCCTGGAATCGATATCTATATCCAAATCGTATTTACCCTTACTAATCTGATCCGTATTTCTTATGAGACTCTTTATTGGCTTAACCAGGTGGCCTGATATAAGGTAAGAGGTGATGAGCATGGCAAGAAAAATAGCAGCAGCAAATAGACCAGTAATAAGGAGGAACCTGCTATTTTTATTGAAAAGGTCAGTATAATCCTTGCTGTATGTCATTATTCCAATTATCTTTCCTTCTATTTGAATAGGAAATGATATGGTGGCAGTAACCCTCCCCCTATCAAAGAAGACAGTATAGGCAGTATCCCCCTCCAAGGCTAAGGAAAAACCCTCATCCTTAGGTAGGTCTATGGTATCACTTGAAATATTGGGATAAACCCTGACATCACTACCTAGTCTAGCGCTTAAACTTTTGGAAATGCTATCAGATTCATTAATTAGTGATAAGTGACTTATTTCTAGATTGTTTATAAGAAAATACTGCCTTAGGAATAATTCTTGGTTTCTCCTAGCACTAATCATATCGTTTTTAATAGTTAGGTATGCGTTTTGCTCATTGATATTATATAAGACAAAAATAAGGGAGGCCATCCCAATAAAGAGAACCAGCAAAAACGGTAGCAATATCTTATACTGAATCGACTGTTTCATAGATTTCACCCTTAACCTTAACGAATCTTATATCCCAACCCATATATAGTATCTATCACTGAAGTGGAGCTATCCTGGTCGAGTTTTTTTCTTAACCTTTGCACATGTATATCTACAGTTCGTGTATCCCCAATATATTCAAAATCCCAAACCCTGTCCAATAGTTGGGCCCTGGAAAAGGCTATACCCCTGTTTGATGCTAAAAAGTATAGGAGCTCGTATTCCTTGTTAGTTAAATCTATTAGAGTACCATCCCGATAGACCTCTCTTCTGTTAGGGAAGATGCTTATATTATTCCCTAGCTTAATCTCTTCTTCATCATCCATATCAATAGAGTTCTGGGTTAGTTCTATCCTTCTGAATATGGACTTTATCCTAGTGATAACCTCCCTCACATCAAAGGGTTTGGTTATATAGTCGTCAGCCCCCAACTCAATTCCTAGAATCTTATCTACTATATCAGATTTAGCAGTTAACATTATAATGGGTATGGCTTGGATTCTGACAATTTCCTTGCACACATCAAACCCACTCATATCAGGAAGCATTAGGTCTAAAACCACCATATCAGGCTTAAATTCTCCTACCAGCCTCATTCCATCCTGCCCATTATGGGCAATCTGAGTCGAATACCCCTCCTTATCCAGGGAATAAGATAATAAGTCTGCTATAGATTTTTCATCCTCTATAATTAGGATTTTTTTATTAAGCATAAACATACCTCCAGCCTCTTGATAAGTTAATTTTAGCATTAATCTGATTTAAAAGAAAATAATTTACAATTAGATACAATTATTTACTTTTGTGTTACAAAGATGGTAACCATTGAGATTATTAAGGTTTATTATAAATCTACTGTTCAAAACTTGCATCAAAGAAGCCAAATACAGGCAAGTTCCTGAAAATGAAAACTTTTATCCTTAAGTAGAGGTATATATAGTACAGGAGTGATTATGTGAGTGGATATTCAGTATTATTTAGAGATAAAGGAATCACCGAAAAAGATATATCATTAGTTAAGGAAATGAATCTTATCTATAAACATCGTGGTCCTGATAGCCAGGGATACCTTATTGATAATAAGGTTATGATGGGATTTAGAGGATTGGACACTTCTATAAATGAGGCTGTAGAGCAGCCCTTCACCTATCAGGATAGATATTATATTGTCTTTGATGGGAATATTACTAACTCTACTGGACTTAAAGAGATGCTGGCGGTTAAGGGCTATGAGTTAAATACCCAGTCCCATGAAGAGTTAATATGCGCCCTCTATGACTATATGGGTTCAGCTATGGTTAGTGAACTTAGGGGGGCTTTTTCCCTTGTCCTTTGGGATAATCACAAGGAAATCCTACTGGCTGCTAGGGATCCCTTTGGCATAAAACCCCTATATTATAGTTGTGAAGATGACAAATTATTGTTGACATCTGAAATGAAGGGTTTATTACTAGAGAGGAAGGATTTAAATACTATCAATAAGGAGGCTCTGCAACACTATATGAGCTTCCAGTATGTACCTGAACCCCATAGTATGGTTAATGGTATAAAGGTTCTAAAACAAGGCCATCTTCTTGAAAATAAAAGAGGAACCAAGCCTACTATTTCAGAGTACTACATGGTTAACTTTAATGTATCAAGGGGAGGTCTTGATAAAAAGCTTTCAGAAATTAGGTCAGCAGTGGAAAAGTCAGTGGAAGAAAATATGAGAGATACTCAAGAGCTGGCCTGCCTACTCTCAGGAGGAATAGATTCAACCATAATCCTAGCCCTTGCTAAAGAGATCAATCCTAAGATTAAAAGCTTTACTGTGGGATTTGATAATAATGGATATAATGAGATAGACCGGGCCCTAGATACAGCAGATAAACTGGGTGTTGAAAATATCAATAAGATTATTGGCCCTGAAGATTTTATCAAGGAGCTTCCTAAGATTGTATGGCATATGGACCAACCCTTGGCTGATCCTGTGGCTATCCCCCTTTACTTTGCCAGTAAGGAGGCAGCCAATCATGTTAAAGTATTGTTATGTGGCGATGGTGCCGATGAGTTCTTTGGAGGATACAATATTTATAGGGAGCCCCATTCCTTGAGGATGTTTTCATATCTGCCTAAACCCCTAAAAATGATTTTGATGACACTTGCAAGGCAGCTCCCGGAAGGTGTAAAAGGAAAGAGTTTTATTGAAAGAGGATGTACTCCCTTAGAAGATAGGTACATTGGCAATGCAAATATTTTTAAAGAAGTTGAAAAACAAGCACTAATCAAGGATTATAATGGGAAATTCACTCCACAACTGGTGACCAAGCCCCTTTATGATAAGATAAGTGCTTATGATCCCGTTTCCAAAATGCAGTATATAGATATCCATACCTGGCTCAGTGGTGACATCCTATTAAATACAGATAGGATGGGAATGGCCCATTCAGTAGACATTAGGCTCCCCTTCCTTGATGCAGATGTGGCCAACATAGCCTTTCAATTGGATGTTCATGATAAAACTGGAAATGGTACAACCAAGTATGCCCTTAGGGAAGCCTTTAAGGATATAATTCCCCAGGGTGTTCTCAATCGTAAGAAGTTAGGATTCCCTGTTCCAGTTAGACACTGGCTAAAAGATGAACTCTATAGTTGGGCTAGAGAACTCTTCCTTGAAAGTAAAAGTACGGGACTAATAAACACCGATTATGCAATAGAGCTTCTTGATTTACACAGGAAGGGTCAAGGCGACTATGGCAGAAAGCTATGGACCATACTGATATTTATAATCTGGTATCAAGTATATATTGAAGAAAGCCAGCTTGACCTAGTCCACAAAGGAGTAGAAAGTGATGAAATATCCCAGATATACATTAAAAACCCTCAGATTAGCATCTGCTAATCTAAGGGTTTTCTTAATATCTTATCCATAGCCTTTCCCTTGGCTAACTCGTCTATCATCTTATCCAAGTAACGAATTTCCTTCATTATTGATTCTTCCATTTCTTCAACCCTGATACCGCAGATTACTCCCTTGATTAAGGTTCTATCTGGGTTTAGCCTAGGAGCATCGACAAAAAAGCTTTCAAAGTCAGTATCTTTTTCAAGTTGAGCCTCCAGCTCCTCCTGGCTATAGCCTGTCAACCATCTTATTATTTCATCTACTTCTTCCTTGGTACGACCCTTCTTTTCTGCCTTAGCAATATAATGGGGATAGACTTTGGCAAAACTCATGGAATAAATCTTAGGTTTACTCATCTCATAGCTCCCTTCCAGAAATATAAAATTTAATTCAAACTTATTTCTGTTACATACCTAATCATATCATAGCTACTCCATCATCTTCAAATCCCTCAAGGAGAAATCCTCAGTATTGGGGTTCTTCTTTAGCATAAACATATACCAGCTGAATAATACCGTACCTTTAAATATACTTGATACACTAATTGCCCACCATACCCCATTTAATCCTAGACTAGTGGAAGATAGAAGGAGGGCTGCTGGTATCCTAAGCCCATTAAAGACTATCCCAACCACCGATGGTGGGATGGTTTTTCCTAATCCATTAAAGGCTCCTGCTGTAGTTGCTTCTATACACATAAAAAGCTGGGATAAACCAAGGATTCTTAGGTAGGTAATCCCATGAAGGATAGTCTCCTCCTCCCCAGGGACAAAAACAGAGAACAATTGCCTAGCTGCTAGGATTAGGGTGAGGGAAGTTATAATTCCGATTATGGACATAATCCTTAAACCTGTAAAATATCCCTTATATACCCTAGGCCACTTTCCAGCCCCATAGTTCTGACCTACAAAGGCACTCATGGCTGTCTGAAATCCTCCCGCAGTCATCCAGGATATAGCTTCTATCTGGGAACCAACCTTCTGCACAGCTATTGGTATAGGACCCCATTGGGCAATTATCCTGGCTATTATCATGGCAATTCCCGTAAAGAAACCACTCTGCAAGGCTACAGGAAAGCCCAACTTACTTATTATACTTAAATGCTCCAAGTCCGGGGCCTCTAGGAGGTTTAATCCTGAAAATAGATCCCGTCTTTTCCTGGCAACCAGAATAAATATGGTGGTTGAAAAAAGCTGGGCTATGATTGTTGCTAAAGCCGCCCCTGCAACCTCCAATCTTGGGAAGGGTCCTAGACCAAAGATCAAGACTGGGTCTAAGATCATATTGGCAACCAGGCCACAGGCATTAATAAGGAAGGGAGTCCTACTCTCCCCATACCCATTAAAGATTGCAGTAAAAACAGGATTTATGAAGTAAAACAATATTCCAAAGGATATTATAAATAGATAGCTAGTGGCATCATTTACAATATCTATATCATCAAGATTAAAAAAACCTATCAGGGGTTTCCTAAAGATAGTTAGGCTAGTCCCATAAAAAAGGGCTATAGTTATTATCACCTGAAGACTATGCCTGATATAGAGCCTGGCCTCATCCATGTCTCCTTTTCCCACTGACTGGGCAACACCCACCTCTGCCCCAATTTTAGGTATAAGGATAAAGGCCATTGCCAACCAGGTATAGAAACCGGCAGTCCCCACTGAAGCCACAGCGCTGGAGCCCAATCTACCCACCCAGATCAAATCCGTCATATTGTAGGCCATTTGCACAAAGGATGTCCCCATTATGGGCAGGGCAAGCCTAAATAGGGCCTTTAATATATTACCTTCTGTTAAACTATTTGTCCTTGTCATTTTATCACCTTATCAAATCCGTATATTCTATATACTTAATTAAATACCCAGTTAGCTACTATACAAAAACTACCTGCACCAGAAGCATATAGGCTAGGGTTCCTAGGCCAATGCTTAAGAGTGTATTCTCCTTCCAATAGTGGAGGATAGCTATAAAACCAACAGCTATGACTTCTGGTAAAAAGTTTATATGGCTTTGAAAGTTAATGTTTCTTAAGCAATACACAACCAAGAGACCAATGGCTGCATAGGGTAAGACTTGACCTAGATAGGTTATATAGGGATTATCAGCCCTTTTCCCCTTCAATAGCATAAAGGGCAAGAACCTGGTTATCATGGTCCCCAAGGCTACTACACATACTATCATAAAGGCTTCAAAAGTTGTCAATGTCATATTATTCACCTTCCACAAGTTTTCTAAGTGACACTGTCAAGACTACCAAGATGGTAATCATGGCAGGGATAATAAAGCCCTCTGGCCCAAAGATAAGCAGGCACACAACTGAGGATAATACCCCTATCAGGGCTGGCTTTCGATTTTTTTCTGCACTCCAATGGCTAAGAAATATTACAACAAAGAGGGCAGTCAGGACAAAGTCCAGCCCCTTAGTATTGAATTCCACCATGGAGCCTAGAATACCACCTAGTACTGAGCCCATAATCCAATATAGATAGTTTAGCAGGCTGATAAAAAACATAAACCAATATTTATCTACTCCCTCAGGCGCCTCAGTTGAATAGACCAGGGAGAAGGTCTCATCACACATGGAAAAAATAAGGAAGGGCTTTAATTTGCCTGCATCCTTATATTTTTCGAGCATGGATATACCATAAAAGATGTGTCTAGCATTTACCATCAAGGTCATCAGGAAGGCCTGAACTGGATTAAAGATGGATGTAAGAAAGGTAATAGCTACATATTGGCCTGAACCACCATAGGCAAGGGCACTCATTAAGAAGGTCCAGCCCACCCCATAA
>JAAYTL010000035.1 GCA_012518035.1 Tissierellia bacterium
ATATAAACTAATAGGCTTTATGTTAGCCAACGGCTTGGTTGCCTTAAGTGGCGCCCTAATGGCCCAGCATCAAGGTTTTGTAGACATAACTATGGGGGCTTCTATTATAGTGGTAGCCCTAGCCTCTATCATAATCGGTGAGACAATTAAGAAAAACTCCAGTATCTTAAAGAATACTACCAGGGTCATCATTGGAGCAATTATATATAAGATTATAGGTGGTATTGCCATAGACTTAGGACTGGATCCAAACGATTTAAAGGCAGTAAATGCTATTATAGTCATAGTCTTTATAGCCTACAATAATCTTGCGACTGATATGTTTAAATTCAAGGGGAAAGGAGGAGCCAAGGATGCTTAAAATAACCAATCTATCTAAGAGCTTTAATAAGGACAATGAAAATAGGGTAGATATCTTCAAGAATTTCAATATAGAGATTGAAGCAAATAAGTGTACAGCAATTATTGGCCCCAATGGATGTGGTAAAAGCACCCTCCTTAACCTTATCAGTGGAAGTATCTTAGCTGATAGCGGAGAGTTTATACTCAATGGGAAAGATATTACCAAGCTATCAGAAGAAAACAGGGCAATCCACATTGGTCGAGTTCATCAGGACCCATCACTGGGTGTGTCCCCTAGCCTAACCATTTTAGAAAATATGTCCCTTGCAGATAAGAAGGGTGAGGGTTTCTCCTTGAGAAGATTAGTAAAAAAAGATAGGATTCCTAAGTACATTGAGCTTCTTAAGGATTTGGATTTAGGGCTTGAAGATAAATTGGATACCCAGGTCAAATACCTATCAGGTGGCCAAAGACAATCCTTATCCCTGGTTATGGCTTCTATGAAGTTCCCGGACTTATTATTATTAGACGAGCACACAGCTGCACTAGATCCTAAAACATCCCATGTGGTTATGAAAAAAACCAAGGAACTAATTGAGAAGTACAAGATGACCACTATAATGATTTCTCACAATATGAAGGATGCTATAGACTATTCTGATAGGGTCATCATGCTGGATCAGGGTCAAATAATCTTAGACAAGGCAAGCAAGGATTTGACTGAGGAAGAGCTTATGGATATCTATAGGAAAAAATTAGATGAGCATATACTACATTAAAACAAGGGGCAGGTATCAAACCTGCCCCTTGTTTTTTTCAGCCATCCATATTTATAAATCATATTTATTTTCTTCTATACCTGGTATCAAGAGCTTTACCTCAAACAAATCACCATCTATCCCTAGTATTAATTTGCCTCCCATTAACTCCATGAGACTTCTGGATATATAGAGACCCAGACCACTTCCTTCCGTGTGTCTGGCCCTCTCACCCCTAACAAACTGTTCCATGAGCTCATCTGGACTAATATTTAGCTGGGCCTTGGAGATGTTCTTTAGGCTAAAGGTGATATACTTTTCTCCAATGCTGGTAGAGGCATAAATCCTGGTCCCCTCCTGGGAATATTTTATGGCATTATCCATCAGGTTGATAAGAACCCTAGCTAGATGGTTAGAGTCTGAGTAAACATAGATATCCTCCTCTGGATCAAAGACAAAGCTGATGTCCTTTTCTTTAAATAAAAAGTCAAACTCCCCATATACCTGGGAAACCAATTCATTTATTTCCAAGACATCAAGCTCTATATCTACATTTCCAGTTTCAGCCTTGGAAGCATATATCAGGTCGGTTATGAGAACCTTTAATCTTTGAGAATTCCTATCTAAAACATCTATATATTGGTCAACTTCATTGTCAAAACTCCCATGTTTCTTTATCAAGTCCGTATAATTTATGATGGAAGTAAGTGGCGTTTTTAAATCGTGGGATATGTTGGTTATAAGCTCAGTCTTAAGTCTTTCTGATTTTAATTGCTCCTCTATGGTCTCCTTAATATTTTGGTCAGTATCTCTAAGCATTCCAAGAGCCTTTTCTGTAAATAAATATTGGCTATTTGAAGGGCTTTCCAAGTCCAGGTCTCCTATGTTTTTGATATTGTACATAATCTTGTTTATTTGACCCACATAAGCTATCACCGTCGTCCCCAAGGTTAAAACAACTGCTAACACAAAAATATTTAAGAGGTCAAACTGAAACCTATCCAATTGGAGGATGAAATGAATTAGGTAAATAAACATAAAAATTATAGGTAGAACCACACCTGACAAGGTCTTAAAATCCCTATCATAATTTACAAATACATCATATAGTAAGAGCCCCTCTATAAATCTCCCTTTTCTGGCCCTTATGATGATGATAAAGATTATTAATAATATTAGAAAAACAAATCCTGCAACTATAAGAATACCGTAGGATACCAAGGGTCTTATATAGGGCACAAGTGGGTCTAAGAGATCTCCTGTAACCTCTCTAACAAAATAGGCAAAGGAATAAATAAGTCCCACTAGGATTGGAACAACCACCACAGCTGTAAAAATGGATATTAAAATTGTATAAAGGATTATTAGTTCCAGATAGGAGTTTTCAATGATAAACCTCAACCTATCCCTTAGCTTCCCTCTCATCTAATCACCTACTAGTTTATAACCCATACCATAGACAGTCTTTATATGGTCAGGTGCCTTAGGGTCAATTTCTAACTTATCCCTAAGATTACTTATATGGACGGATATTATCTTCTTTACATCATAAGCCGGCTGGTCCCAAACGTACTCATATATTTCATTGGAGGAGAAAACTCTTCCCTTGTTTTCCATGAGTAGTTTTAAAATACCATACTCATTTGGGGTGAGGTCTACTATCTTACCATCCAACTTAACCTCCTTGGCCTTGTCATTAAGACTAATCCTGCCTGTCACCAAACTATTATCATTCTTTACCATGCTACCTAAATCCACATAACGCCTTAAATTAGACCTAACCCGGGCTAAGAACTCAATAGCATTAAAGGGTTTGGTGATATAATCGTCAGCTCCTACATTTAAACCCAATACCTTGTCTGTATACTCCCCCTTGGCACTGAGGATTATAATGGGGAGATTGTCCTGCTCCCTGATCTTAGCGGTTACGGCTATCCCATCCAAACCCGGCATCATAACATCCATGATAATAAGATGGATATCGTGACTCTCCAACTTATCCAAAGCCTCTACTCCATCATAGGCAGAGATTACATTGTATCCTTCACTCCTGAGATAGATTTCTATTGCGTTGACAATATCCTTTTCATCATCACAGACTAAAATATTATAAGTCATTAATATCACTCCATATGAATGATTTATTTTCTACAGGTAATTATAAAGCCATCTCTATTATTGCCAGATATGCTATAATAATCGGCTTTGATATCTAAATACATAATATCATCAAGCAGCCCTACATAAAAGATACTCCAAGTATATTCAGTATCTCTATACAGAAAACTATTCTCTTCAGAATCAAATCCCCTTACAAAGTCGTGGTATTCTTCAAGGGCAAGGCCAGCTTCTTCGATAATAAGGCTATGGGGGTATCCAACATAGCGAAAATGCCAGGGTTCTTTAGATATACCCGTTATTTGCTCCTTATCTTCCTTATACCTCTCAATAAATCCATTTAACTTAGCCAAACGTCTAAACTTATTAAATACTCCATGGTAGGGAAAGCTGGGACAAATAAAATCTATATCGGGCTTGTTCTCTCCTAAGTCGATGGCCAGCCCACTTTGATGCTCACTTGTATCAGGTCTAGCAACATACTTTCTGGTAAAATCCATGCCATTATCCCTTATTGACTGATTATATAAATTTTCCTGCTCTTCCTTGCTCCTAAAGCAGCTTACTGGCCTTATCTCATTGTTAAGGTCCACCTTAATCAAGATTTGATGAATTTTATCACTAGCCTCCCTATTTAATAGGTGGTGGCTATTAGCTACTGGAACCAGATTTCTTTTAATCTCTTCTTCTACCCTAATAGGATTGTCCCTGTTTATCAATATAAGATTGCCTCGGTATATGTCTTCTTTCCTAAATAGTACGGTTTTCATCTTCCTTCACCTATTTCAAGTTCTATCAATCTATCCAGAATGTCCATATACTGGATATTGGAATGAAGAAACATACTTGGAAAAAGGCTATTTGCAGTAAAGCCTGGCATTGTATTGGCCTCATTAAAGATAATATTTTTATCCTTATCAATAAACATATCTATCCTTGCCAGACCGCTACAGCCTAAAATCCTGTAGATATCCTTAGCAGTTTCTATTACCCTCTTATTTAAACTATCATCTAGCCTGGCTGGTATATGGATTCTAAGCTTCTTAGTATTGTACTTCTCATCATAATCCAAGAAGCCCTCATCAGCTAGCTCCAGTTCTCCAAGGCTACCTACCAGCAATTCCTTATTTCCAATTATAGCACAAGCAACCTCAAAACCATCTATGTTTTCTTCCAATATGACCTTATTATCATATTTAAAGGCCTCTTCAATTCCCTCAAATACCTCCTTATGGGTCTTGGCCTTGGTTATACCTATAGATGAGCCTTCATTAACTGGCTTAACATAGATTGGAAGCCCTACTTTATCTAGAAACTCATCCACATCTTCTCTTGAGAAATTTCCTTGGATTAGTAAACTCTGGGGAACCCTAATACCTGCATGCTCAACCAACCTATGGGCATAATCCTTATCCATGCAGATTGCGCTGGATACCTGATTACAACCTACATAGGGGATATCTAAGAGCTCTAGGAGTCCTTGAATGGCTCCGTCTTCCCCATACCTACCATGAAGGGCTGGGAATACTATATCAATTTTTAGGGGTACTAGGTCCTTGTCCCTGATTTCCATAATTGCCGCCCCTTCACCAGAGGGATTGATTAAGAGTCTCGAGCACTTATCCTGGTACCAGGTGTCATCCAGTATATTTTCTAGATCTCCATGATATCTAAACCAGCCCCCCTCCTTGCCTATTCCTATATTTATGACATCGTATTTTCCCCTATCCAGGTTCTTTATTATGGAGCTGGCAGACATAAGGGATATCTCATATTCAGATGATTTTCCACCAAATAATACTGCAACTACTTTCTTCATCAGATGGCCCTCCTTTCTATGATCTCTTCTGAAATTTGATATTTTATCTCGGTTCTATTCTTAAATAATAACTCCTTCTTGAGGAGGAGTTGACTCATCTTATCTCTCTCAATCCTATAGATTTCGTTATATC
>JAAYTL010000036.1 GCA_012518035.1 Tissierellia bacterium
ATAAATACAATACATGGTGCACTTTTCTTAGCCTGCTCAAATAAATCCCTTACCCTACTAGCACCAACCCCTACAAACATCTCAACGAAATCTGAACCTGAGATGGTGAAGAAGGGTACACCTGCTTCTCCTGCCACTGCCTTACTCAAGTAGGTCTTACCAGTTCCAGGTGGTCCAACCAAGAGCACCCCCGTTGGAATCCTAGCACCGATTTCTATGAATTTCCTTGGGGACTTCAGGAAGTCTACTATCTCCTTGAGTTCTTCCTTCTCTTCCTTTAAGCCTGCAACATCGGCAAAGGTCACCAGCTTACTATCATCTTCTCGATGCATCTTAGCCCTACTCTTGCCAAAGGACATGACCTTGCCCCCGCCTCCACCTTGGGATTGTTGCATAAAGACAAACCAGAATATCCCAAATGCAAATAGGACTAGCAAGGTTGGGAATAGATCTACATACCATGGCCTTACAACGTCAGGAGAGCCACTAAAATGAAGCTCCTTGCTTTCCACCTTATCCTTTAAATATTCGTTGTAGAAGTCATTTCTTATCTCATGGGGTAGTACAGTAGTAAATTTACTACCATCCCTCAGGGTTCCTTCAACCACCCTCACATTCATATTTATTCTTTCTACATTATTTTCTTCTAATTGTTCTATTAATTCAGTAACGTCCATTTCACTGATGGATTCAGTTTCAGGACCGATAAGTCTAGCGGCAAACATTATTAATATCAAGATTAATAAGTAGGCACTAAATCCTTTAAACATCCTTCTCAAAACAAGTCCTCCCTCCAATTATGGGTAGATAATATCACAAATTATATCATATAAGATATGCCCATTCAATGACTTATTAACTATATACCTCTTCTTTCAATGCTGCAACAAAGGGTAAATTCCTATAGTTTTCTGCATAGTCTAAGCCATATCCCACCACAAATTCATCTGGTATAGAAAAGCCTAAATAGTCAATCTCTACCTCTACATTTCTTCTATCAGGCTTATCTAAAAGTGTGGCTATTTTTACACTATTGGCCCCTCTCTTCTTCAAGTTGTCCGATAAATATGACAAGGTTAAGCCAGTATCGATTATATCTTCAACTATTAGGACATCCTTACCTTCTACAGAAAAATCCAAGTCCTTGATTATCCTAACTTCACCAGTTGATTGTGAAGAGGTTCCATAGCTGGACACTGCCATAAAATCTATCATTATGGGCAAGTCGATATTCTTGCATAACTCAGCCATAAATATGATTGCACCTTTTAAGATACCAACTACTAGGAGGTTCTTATCCTTGTAATCCCTGGTAATCTCCTCACCTAGTTCCTTAATTCTCGTTTTAATTTCTTCTTCAGTTAGCAATATTTTTTTAATATCATCTCTCATGATTGTCCTCCCCATCAAGTCTTCTATACTCTATCATCAGAACTTTTTTTGTTTTCTTAGTCACTTTATGTAAATCACTTATTCTGTAGCCTACTACCCAGATTATATTCTCTTCATCTACTATTAGGGGTATCCGGTCTCTTTCTTCCCTGGGCACCTTTAAGTCAATGAAGAAATCCTTGAGTTTCTTGCTGCCCTCCATGCCATAAGGGGCAAACCTATCTCCTGCCCTCCGGTTCCTTACACTTAGTTTCCCTTTTATTCTATCATAATCAAAGTACTTGATGTTAGGTAATTTATCATTAAGGCTAATTTCATCAATATCTACTATCCTTGTGTAAAAAGAATAATTAAGCCCACAAGGATAATTATACCCCATAGTTAAATCATAAATAAAGGGTTTTTTAGCCTCTTCCTCAAATACTTCCACAATCAAGCTATCATAGGTTACCCTAGCCCTTATATTATTAGGTAGGTGAAGGACCTTCCCTGTGCTAGCAGTCCTAAAAAGTTCTGCCACAGCAGATATATGTTGCTCACCGAACCCCTTATACTGACCCAGTAGCCTGGTTAGGGCAAAGATTATTATCCTTTGCTGTATACCCAAGGCCAGATCTTTAAAACCAGCTGCATCCAATACTAACTGCCTAGTCCCCTCTGATTTGACTATTTCAGAATATCTTTCCTCAGTATACTTCCTTAAAAACTCACTATCAGTCTGGGAGGTTTGAGATAGCCTCCAAAGGGTTTCAATTATATTGGGATTAAAATTATCCTCTATATAGGGTATCAGCTCTAACCTAACCTTGTTCCGGGTATAGATTGGCATTAGATTGGTCCTATCCAGAACTGTCTCTATCTTATTGTCTTCAATATAGGCTTCTATTTCTTGCCTGGTTATGTTTAAAATAGGTCTAATTATATCACCTGATTTGAACTTCATCCCTGAAAGGCCATCTATCCCTGTTCCTCTCATGATTCTCATCAGCAAAGTTTCAGCCTGGTCATTCATATTATGGGCAACAGCAATCTTACCCCCCTGATAGGATTTAAGTATATTTCTAAAGAATCCATATCTCAGCTTCCTACCCGCCTCTTCGTGGGATATCTTATGCCTGTCTCCATATGCCTCCATATCCACCCTGGTAGATAAAAAGGGGAGCCCTAACTCTTGGGCCTTTCTCTTAACAAATAACTCATCTGCGTCTGCTTCCTCACCCCTTACACCATGGTTAACATGGGCTACTAGGATGTTGAAATCTATATGTTTTTGGGCATGCAAAAGGAGATAAAGCAATGCCATGGAGTCTGGTCCCCCAGATACCCCCACCACTACATTATCCTTATCCTGGATTAGTCTATTATCTTTAATAGTTCTCAGTACCTTTTCTTCCATCAAATCACCATTTTCATCCTATATAATAATATACCCTATGTCAGATTAAAAGTTAAGGAAAATAAAAAATAGGGAGAAGATTCTTCCCCCTAAATAGTCCTCCATATCTTGGTCGCCATGATGGTCATATCATCCTTGGGCTGGTTCTGACCGGCTAGGTTGGCCCTATTAAGTATTTCCTCTGTTATCTTCTTTGGGTTCTGACTGTCGATGTCCCTAATTATCTCCATCATCCATTCCTCCGGATTTAGTTCAGTACTATTGGAATCCAAGACCCCATCCGACATCATAATCAAGATGTCCCCATCCTCCAGGCTATCTTCATATATGTTGGAGTCCACATTTTCCAGTATGCCTATGGGTAAAGATTTTGAACTTATGATATCCACCCTATCCTTCCTCTTGATAAAAGTAGGGGGTGAGCCATTCTTTATCACTTGGAGTTTCCCGGTATAGAGGTCTATAAAGCTTAAATCTAGAGTGGTAAAGATTTCATCGTTGGACTTGGCCCTCAGGAAGGAATTGATGGTTCTTATAATCATGGGCCTATCCATATTGATTTCCATGAGTTTTTCTAACAGCTCGATGGCAATACCACTCTCCCTGTTAGCCTTCTTGCCAATCCCCATACCATCACATATGGCTGCAAAATTAACATTACCCCTTTCACCAAAGGAATAACTATCCCCGGAGACCTTGTTTTCAGAATTGGCCAGGGAACTTACATCCGTCAAACTGGCAAATCTATTGGCCTTCCTAAAACTAATAATCTTACTAGCCAAACTATTGCCTAGACCATAATCTGCAGAGATACCATATCCCAGGGCCTTTGACAGAATTAATCTAAGCCTCTCTAGCTCTTTTACCTCCTCAAGAGGTTTGTACATCTCCACTAGGATTTCTAATTCGTCTCCTGGAAGGACCAATACTGACAAATCCTTGATATCCATTCGCCTATTTTTGATCTCCTTAAGTAGAAGGACCTCTAATTCCTGATTAAATTCAGGTCTTGCATAAATATCGTCCCCTATATCCTTTATGAGAAAGCCAAAGTCATAGAGTTGATCTGCCAAAAGCCTTCTCTGTTCATTTAATCTTTTATTCCATAGCTGGTTTGTTTTAAGGGGTTGTAGGATGCTATTTACATTATTGATTAAGTCCTCTCCCTTAATACAGATACCCTTAAGGCTAGGGAGTAGGGCCTCTTTATCTGCCTTTCCCTCCTCCATAAGACCTATCAGGTTCAAGAGTCGATAATAGCTAGTATAATAGTTATCCTCCCAACAGCTCTTATAGTTGGAACAGGTCCTGCAAGTAGTGTTGGAAACTTCATCTACTAGGTTATAAACATCCATGGCAGAGTAGGATTCGTCCTCTTCTATGGCCTTGTCAAGAATCTTACTCAAGGATACAAAGATGTCCGATACCTTGTCCAGCTTCTTAAGGATGAATTCTTCCTTCCTCCTATCATGCTCCCTTTCAACTGGGTCAGCATGAGAAAGCATGTGGGTTAAGTCGTATTTAACAAACTGGGTTAGGATTAAAAAGGCAAGGCTTCCCACAAGTAAATCCCTATAATCCAAAAAGCTAGTTACAAAATTATTGATATAAAAGCTAATAATTCCATTTCCCAGGATGAATCCTAGAAGGGATCCTGCCCTTCCCAACTCCCTAAATAACCCAGATAATAGGCCTCCAACGGTTAATATGGCTACTATAAAGGGCATCTCTGGGCTCCCTATATAGGTAATCAAGCCTAATACCGTACCTGATACAGCTCCAAACAAAACTCCTTCCTTATAACCCATATATACTATAACTACAAGACTGAGGATGTTTTTTAGGTTCAGTCCGAAAAACCAAATGTTGTTTAGGCCAGATAAGACCAAGGCCAGGGTTATGAAGGAGCAGATCAACTTTTCATTACTAAGGCCCTTGCTCTTGATTTCTTCAAGTGGTAGGCTAAATGAAAATATGTAGGCCATGGTGAATACTAAAAGAGCCTCGAAGGATAGGGTAAATAAATCGTACATATAAAGCTGACCCCATAAGAAGCTTTTAAAGGCCCGGACAAATAAAAAGATAAGGCTAGACATTATAGATGCCTTTAAGAGGGTGGATTCTTTAGCTTCATTAACCCTAAGAAAAACCATGTATATAATTCCAGCTGTTAATATATAGTCCACACCCTTCAAGCCCGTCAGGCTTAAAGAGCCCAAACTAATGGCCAAAAGAAGGAGCAGGCTTTTCCCCTTAACCAGGAGGTAGGCAGCCAAAAACCCAACCCCAAAGGGCATCATTTTCCCCGATATACTTACCCGGCTAATTAAAAACCCAAGCAAGGCTACTAGGGCTTCTTCCTTGTCAATATTCAAAACCCTCTTATCTCTACTTGCTACGGACTCCATCTTTATCAATCTCATCACCCCTACTTAGTATTTGATGTGGTTAGTAAAGCCATGATACCAAATAGGTGGATTTTATTTTGTCACTCCTAGTAACCTAATCTAAGAGATTTCAGACATTTATTATAACTTTCTTAAATAAAAAAATGTCTTAGGTTTAAAGCTAGGTTAAGGGAACTTTAATCCTCAAGACCTTGAATATACAGGCTTCTGTAGGTTGAAGTTAATATAATCCATTAAATGTAGTATTTTGTAATAGGGGAGATTAATAATGTATTAGGGCATAAAAAAAACCGGAAAATCCGGTTTATTAGTCCATAAAGCTAGTTCTTCTAGATCTCATGCTATTTCTTCTTGTGTCCCTGGTTTTTAATTGATCCATCCTCTCATTGCTATCCTTTAAGAATTG
>JAAYTL010000037.1 GCA_012518035.1 Tissierellia bacterium
AAGAACTTTATTTTCAGGTTACACCATATTAAGTAAATAAAACATAGATAAAACATGGCACAGAGGGAGAAGACCCTTAGCCATGTTTTTATATTTGCAGAGAATCTATAATCTTTATAGGGAGGGAAAACTTTAGGGAGGGAAAACTTTTCGCCAGGAGTATAGGTATATATAGTAGAAGGGTAAATTAACCTTAAGAATACTTTGCAAGGTAGGTCTTGGAGGTGACAAAGTGGAGAAGAAAATTATCAAGAGGATAAAGGCTGGAGATTGGGACGCCTTCTCACTCCTTTATAACCAATATGCAGACTATGCCCTAAGGGTAGGTATGGCTGTTACTAGAAGTAGGGCCAACAGTGCCGATGCAGTTCAGGAGACCTTTATCCGTGTATATAGGAATATAGATAAGTTTGACATAGATAAACCTTTCAAACCATGGTTTTATAAGATATTGATCAATGAATGTAGGAGAATCATGACTCCTTCACCAGATATCCTGCCTATGGATGAGATACTGGAAAATGATACCCAGCTTTCCCAGGAAGATAAGTATAGGTTCCAAGAATATGAGGACTTATATAAGGCCATCCAGGAGTTGGATGAAACAAACCGGATTCCCATTATCCTCAAATACCTGCAGGATTTTAGTGAAAAGGAGATTGCTGAAATATTAGGCCTAAATATAAACACTGTAAAATCCCGACTATATAAGGGAAGACAAAAATTAAAAAAAGCATTAGGAGACTTTGATGGAGGGAGGGTAAATAGTGGTTAGATCATTGGATGATAAAATCAAAGAAACTCTGCTAGAGGCTACAAAGGAAGCGCCAGAATTAAAGGATAAGGTATTTGAAAACATTCAAGCCTCTATCCAGGAAGAAAGGGGAGAAGACAGAATGACTAGAAATGGAAGACCATCAATTTTAAAACTAGTAGCTGTTGCTAGCATATTCATCATAATACTATTTACAACTACTGAATATGGCCAGGCAACAATTGATAAGATAAGGACATTCTTCCAACCTGAAAAGCCCATCACTGAGCACATAGAGGGTACAGAAGAAGAAAAGGAATACACCCTAGAGGATAGTAAAATGGGTTATATAATCTATATAGATAGGTCTATGTATGAGAAGGTGGCAGAAGAAGGTAGGGACAGGATAGTACCCCTTTATAAGGCAGACTACCTACCTGAGATGTATATGGAGATAACCCAGGAGGAAGACTTAAGTCCAGAGGAAGTAGCTGCTAAGATTGAAGGAGAACAAAAGGGAGAATTTGCAGAGTTTGAAAACCAAGGATTGGTGGACGACCCTATCAAGGCAATCCTCCTAAAGGGGAAGACTGGTATTCAGTATGATGATATCATAGTTAAATACTATCTAGTGGACAATACCAAGGGTGGCACCTTTGTAATTAAGACCCAATACACCCTAGAGGCAGCAGAAGGTCATGGGGCAAGATTCTATCATATGCTCAAGGAGTTTAAGGTAGTTGACTTGGAAGAATTAGAGGGTTAATTTATAAGATTATAATAAAGATATTAGCTGAGAAGGTGGTTATTAAGCCATCTTCTTTTTATTTTTATAAAATTTTATAGAAATATGTAACGAATCGTGATAAATTTACACTAATAGTATGAATGGAGGATTGGGATGAAAGCTATTGAAGAAATCTATAGATTATATAAGGACGATGTATATAAATATTTAATAAGCATAACCCGGGATCCTAATCTTTCAGAGGATTTACTTTCTGAAACCTTTATTAGGGCTATAAAATCAATAGCCAGGTTTAGGGGGGAATCCAGCATAAAAACCTGGCTCTTATCCATAGCTAGGTATACCTGGTATGACCAGGTAAGGAGGGATAAAAAGGAAGTCCCCTTACATGATTTGATAAGCCTATACATTAGTGAGGATATCGAGAAGACGGCTATTAATAGGGAAGTAGCAGATAGGATTATGGAATTACTGAATAAAGAGGATGAGAGAAATCGAGATATAGTTCTTATGAGGATAAATGGATATTCCTATTTTGAGATAGGAAGGAAGCATGGGATATCCGAAAGTTCTGCAAGGGTAATTAACCATAGGATTAAAACCAGGATAGGGAATCTTTTAAAAGAGGAGGGATTACGGGATGAGTAAGATTTCATGCGATACTTGTTTAGACTTGATACCACTAGTAAAGGATGGAGTAAGTAGTCAGGATAGTAGAAAATTAGTAGAGGACCATATAGAGACTTGTCCAGAATGTAAGGAAGTTTACCTGGAAAGCAAACAAATAGAGTTGGAAGACTTGGAGATAGACTATGACGGGGCCTTAAATAAAATCAAGAGAAAACTTTACGCCTTAGCTGGCTTTATCTTGATAATTGGAAGCCTGGTGGGAGTCAGCTTAAATGATAGTGAGAATATGTTCTACAATATACTCATCATGCCCCTGCTAGGTGGGGTAGCCTATCTAGTCTTTGCTAAAAAGGCCTTTATCATGTCTATCTTTATCTTTATCATAACCTTTATCCGTCAAGCTACCTACGGGTACTTGGAAGGATTTTTGACCAATAGTACTGAAATTTTACAGGAAGCAACACCGATTTCAATAGTCTTTGTAATGTTCTTTTTTGTCGGGATTGTCATACTAAAATTGTTGAATATAGCCATTTACGGCGGAAAGGAGAATAGAAAATGAGTAAACCCATTAGGATAGCTGCCGCCATAGGGGCAATCATACTGATTATATTTCTTTTATTTGTAACCATGGCCTTAACAGGAAATCCCATCTCCAAGGCCTTAGCTACTAGGACTGCTAATAAATATGTTAGGGAAAAATATGCAGACCTGGACCTTAACAGGGAGGAGACCTACTATAATTTCAAGGATGGGAGCTATAATGTTAAGTATGCCAATAAGAAGAGTAAGGATCTCCACTTTACCATATCCACTGATTATCTGGGTAGGTTGTACTATGATGGATATGAGAGGGATGTTATAAGCAAGTGGAATACTAGGTTTAGGTTGGATCAAGAATATAGAATGTATCTAGAAAAGCTTATAAGGGATAATTTAGACTATGACTATAGTATGATACTACCTAGCTCCTTTGCTGATGAAAAAGATGAGGGGCTGGATATTTTAGAAATAGATATGCCCTTTGACATTCATAGTTTTCCCTTTGAAGGCCACCTAACCATCTATATTTATGAGGAAAATAGGACCTGGGAGAGACTGTCAGAGGTAATCCTGGAGATTAATGAGTTTATGGAGAAGGAGGGCATCGACATAGCCCAGTATAGCATCATCTTGCAGGAGAAGGTTGAGGAAGGCAGCCTGATGGGAGATAGTACAGGTGTATATAACTTCCCAAGTTCAAACTTAAATTCAGAGAACTTACCCAAGGTCTTAGAGGAGTTTTTCAAGAAATACAATGATATATAATCACACAAGGGGACCTGTTCCCCTTGTATGGTTTTGGGAGGTAGATTTACATATAAGAAGGGTTTAGTACAACCTAGAATGTTATCTTTTTATCAAACATAAGGAGGTATACCAGTGATAGATAATTTTTATAAAAAAATAATTTTAGTGGACACTTTGACCACCTGGAACGTTATATATATGAAAGGGAAAATACTTAAGTAAATCATGGGTGTTATTTAGGAGGTAAAAATGTTATTAAATTTGATAAAAGGCTTTATCAAGCCAAAATATTTCGATGAAAGCTATCAATATTTTGATGAAAGTCATCACAGCTGTTTAGATAGGGCAAGGATTAGGGCAGAATTGAATTACTTAGACAAGAGATGGTCTAGTATAGAACCTAGGAGGTTTGAATAAGATCTAACAAATAAATAATTTCATTAAAGTCCTTTACCATGCTTGTTTTCAAGGAAGATATTGACAAAAGGCATGGTAAAGTTTTGTGTATTTATATTCTTGTTTCTCTTTATAGAATATTTTTAGAAGTATTCTATAAGGATAGTATAGATATAATCATAAGATTTGGGGTAATAGTAATAGATGGAATGATATGTATTTATCAAAAATTAAGGAGGTTAATCATGAGGGGTAGGTACTTTATCGGATTATTTCTTATTTTATTAGGCATAGGCTTTCTAATGGACCAATTTGGTTATTTTGATTTTGGGGACCTTATGAGCACTTATTGGCCATCAATCTTGATCTTGTTGGGTATATCAGGCCTGTTAGACAGGAAGTCGTCCAAGACGGGCAGTTTAATACTTATAGCAATTGGACTAATGTTTCAAGTTAACAACCTGGATATCCTTGAGGTTAATGTTTTTAGGTTATTCTGGCCTATTATATTAATCATAATAGGTTTGAATCTAATATTTAGTAAGGGGATTGTAAAACACTCCAGTCCAGTGGAACCAGAGAAATGGTCCAGTGAGAATATAGATATGGAGGATACAGTTAATCAAGTTGTTATTTTTTCGGGGAATTCAACTGCTAATCAATCATCCAGCTTTAAAGGTGGAAGACTTACTGCCTTGTTTGGAGGCATAGACTTGGACTTAAGGGGGGCCCAACTTAATGAAGATCAGGCATTTCTCGATGTAACAGCAGCCTTTGGCGGAGTGGATATCAAGGTTCCTGACACCTGGAGGGTTGACCTGAATGGGACCCCAATTTTAGGAGGGATAGATAACTCAGCTAGGCCCAATCCTGATCCAGATGCTCCTGTACTTAAGATTAGTGCAACAGCCATATTTGGCGGCATTGATATAAGTAATTAGTAGGATAGCTACAAATCAAAACTCATTTCTCAAACTGAAATGAGTTTTATAATTCATAAAGGATTTGTAGATGAGGTGATATCATCGATATTTATACAATCTTCCAAAAATATAATAAGGATTTTTTGAATTTCGCCATCTCCCTTACCAAGAACAAGGAGAAGGCAATGGATTTGGTACAAGACACCTATCTCGTAAGCCTAGAGCATGAAGAGAGATTTGAATACATGAATGAATACCAGATAAAGGGATGGTTTTTTACCACCATCAAGAATAAAAACATAGATAATATTAGGAAACAGGGTCGACTTGTATTCATAGAAGATGAAGGACTGATAGAAGACAGTGAGACTTTTGAAGAAGCAGTAGTCATGAGGGAGCTAATCGATAGATTACCAGAGATTTATAGGCAGGTTGTAATCTTAAAATATCATTCAAACTTAAATAGTAAGGAAATCGGAGAAGCCTTAGGGATATCACCTTCAACCGTCAGGTCTAGGCTTAGTACAGCAATCAATAAACTAAAAGAGTATATATAGGAGTGATATGTATGTCAAGGATCTTAAATATAGGAGTCTTAGATGTTAGGGAAATTAAGGAGGAGGTTGCCCAGGCTATTACATCTATTGAAAGTATTGGCCTTCTTATAGAAAGCGACAAGTCTCAGAATTTATTAAAACATGTAAAGAAGGTTAATATAGGGTCCTCTATTAAAATACCTATTGATGATAATATCGGGATCCTAAAAAACAATGGTAGTGTAACAATCGACAAGGAATATTTAGAGGGAGTCCAAGGCCTGCTGGCTATTATGGTCAATGGGGAGCTGAGATTTACTGGTGATGTTACTCCTCAATTGGTGGAGGATAAGATTTACTTAATCTTAATCAATGGCAAACTAATATTTCCTAGGAGTATAGCTGGTACCCTCCTTACAAAGACCACCTTAAATGGAATCACCTTAAGCCATAAAAGTGAGTATGTATTCTTCCCAGGCACAACTGAGCTAAGTAATAGGTTTTTAAGGGGTCTTAGGGTCAAGTCCAAGCTTTCCTTTGAAAAGCTAGTTCTTGGGGAGAGGCTAGACCCTGGACTCTTAAATGAGAAGATAGCAAATATAGAAATTGTTAAGAAGCTGATAGCAATAGAAGAGTATGAGGAGGATATATATCCCCTTATAGATGAGTATTATGCTGTTGAAGCGGAGCTGATTCCCAGCAAGGCAAAAGGGATAAGGTATGTCAATGATGATCTTAAGCTTACAGCTGAGGATATACTAGATTATGATGAAATGGCCCTGTATGTAGATGGTGATGTGGAAATGGACCTTGATAAGAATCTTAATCTTGCAAGGCATATAAAATATCTTGTTTGTGACAGGTTAACCGTAGATAAAGACCACTATCCTCAGGTTAAGGATATCTTAGCCCCTGGTGTTCAAGTAGAGATAATTAGCGGTAAGTACTTGGTCAATAAGGGTAAGATGAGTATTGCAGAGAACTTAAAGGAAAGGCTAAGTATAAAGAACATGGGGAAACTCAAATTTGAAGATGCAGTGGATGCAAAAAACCTAGAGAAATATATCCAGACTATAGATAATTACGGTTTAATTGAGGCACCTGCCAAGCTCCTAGCTGTCCTAAACGATAAGGTAAATAAAAACTATGGAAAGATTAAGGAGATCCTATTAGATTCTGAAGACAAGGAAGAAACCCAAGAGGGCGAAGATATCATGTACAGAGACGTAGGGGAGTTAAAACTATAGGCTGATGGTTTATCCCTCAAAAACAATAGCGAAGAATCCTTTTAAAGATTCTTCGCTATTTTAAGATACTGAGTATACTTTGTGGGTATATCTAATCTTTCTTGCCGAGTCTAATAGAATTCATATCTTAATCCTCTTTATATGGCTCAACATGAACTATCACTTCAGAGTTCCTATGAAATCTTGACCTAATGGCCTCTTCTATATCATGAACCAATTCATGGGATCTTTCAACATCTAAACTGGCATCAACTTGAATGTGTAAGTCAATATTTAAATCGTTGAGACTACCCCTGCTCCTAATCTTATGGGCATCTTTAACTTCTTCAAATGTCATTACGACATTCTTAATTTCATCTGAGTCAACAGCAACCTCATCAACAAGGACGCCGCTATTTTCCTTAAAAATTTCATATCCAGCATGTATGATAAAACCAGCTACCACTAATGAAACGATAGGGTCTATGATTGGTGGAAACCCTAACCTAATGCCTATCAGGGTAAGTAGGACCCCCACGGATATGAAGATATCACTTCTGGTATGCATGGAGTCTGAAATTAGGATCTGACTATCTAGCTCTTTCCCCTTCCTATACTCAAGTGTGCAAACAAATATGTTAACGACCAAGGTAAGGACAAGGGCTACGAGGCTGGCTATGGATACTTCAGGAATAACAGGTTCCCTAAATCTTCCGATAGCACCTAAAATTACCCTAAAACCGGCTAAGAATAACATAAATGAGATGAATATACCAGCCAATGTTTCATATTTATTATGGCCATAAGGGTGGTCCACATCTTCAGGCTGTGAAGCAAAATAAATACCGATTAATCCAACCAGGTTGGATGAGCCATCAGAAATAGAGTGAAATCCATCGGCAGTCATACTTGCACTTTTGATAATTGCACCTACTACGAGTTTTAATACTGCAACAAGTAAGTTGGCTAGTAGTATTACGAATAAAACCTTTTGAACCTTCTTATAATTGTTTACTTCCATTGAACACCTCCACTAATAATTAAAAAAATCCACAGAACATCAAGAAATTAATGTCCCATGGATTTAAAACCCACTGTCTTATAAAAGACCCGGCCGCATATGCTTAGCATACCGCCTGCTCATTTTAAAAACCAGATATGAAATTCTTCTATATATATCATATGCAAATAAAGGATAAATGTCAATGATAAAAATATTAGTAAAAAATTCTGAAAAATTTTACAAAAAGGTATGTCAATAGTCAGTAAAAATGTCACCTAAAAGTATAAAGTCTTATTCAATGAAAATGTCACTAACATAATAGAACAACCGCATATATTCCACGGTCCTATTGACATGGGGCCCCTGATCCCTCTGGACACCCACTTATGACGGAAATATACCATAATTGGCGTCTTTCCGCCTCAAGATTTTACCAGAGGGGTCTACCCCATATCAATAGGCTTTCGCGACATAAATGCTTAAATACTGGTGCTTCAAAATGAGTACAAGAAAACAAACTCTTGATAAAGAGCCTTAAAATGAGTATGATATTTTAAAGAGTGGAATCTCTTTATGCCCATGCCCTTGTGGAGTTGAACAGACCTTTTAAGATCTCATCGATCTCTGTATCTGGTTCATACAGACTGTTCCCGCCGTAGGGCATGGTTTTTTCGTTTAAAGCTATCCTCCAAGGATGATTTCTAGGTGGTTTAGCTTGGCCAATCTTTTCCTTAGGCTGATGAGAAATTGCCTTCTTAGGTCGTTCATCTAACTCTCTTGTATCATAAACCACATCTGAATACATAGCCTTAATACCAAATTTAGTGCTAGTTAGAACGGTTAATTTAGCCTTTGGTAATGCATTAGATACCTTATCGTTTATCATAAGCTGATAATATTTGCCATCATAAGAAAAAGCAGCATTTTCAATAATCATACGTTCCTTTTTAATACAAAGAATGTAATCAAGATTAATGCTTTCACCCAATGCTCTAAATGCAGGAGTAGCATCTTCAGGAGAAACACCAAATTTTTGATTGTACTTAATCATAAACTCAGATAAAAAAGAATTAGCTTGTGGAGAATATGCCTTGATAAGGTTAATACCTAATTCATCCATAGCCCTACCAAATTGAGTTAAATTAACAGTTTTTCCATCTAACTGATCCTCAATAGATAACTTATCATAATTACGTGGTACGAATACTGGATGACGATCGCAATAAATACTAGTAGGAATACCATGGTTAGAAACTATTTGCCTAACTATCTCAAAATATCCTTCCATACACTCA
>JAAYTL010000038.1 GCA_012518035.1 Tissierellia bacterium
ATTAGATTTTTAGAATTAGTGTTAAAAAGTATTAATCTTAATCAATATTCCAACTCTACTGCCCAACCTTTAATCACGGGTGAAACTATAAAGAAAAGAATAACTTGCATTCCATCAATAATTGAACAAACTTGCATATGTAAATATTTAGATGTGCACTTGAAAAAAATCGATTCTATCATTACCAAAACCCAAGAGCAAATAACCAAACTAAAAGAAGCAAAACAATCCCTTATATCCGAAGCTGTGACTGGTAAGATTGACCTTAGGGATTGGGAAATAATTGAAACTGGAGGTAGGTAAGATGATTACTCCAATAACACCAGATTCTCTTAAGGAGAGAAGTTTTCAAAACATAATCAAGGACTATTTAGTCCAGGTAAATGGTTACAGGGAGTCTTTCAATAGGACCTATAACAAGGCCCTAGCCATTGACACCCATGCCCTATTTGAATTCCTAGAAACCACCCAGGAAAAGGCTACAAATAGGCTAAAGGAGATCTATAAGGCCAACTACCACAATAAGGTATTAGAAAGACTAGATAATGAGCTTAAGGCCAGGGGTTCTATCGACGTCATTAAGCATGGAATCAAGGACTATGGGGTAAGGCTAGACCTGGCTTATTTCAAGCCACCCACAGACTTAAATCCTGAGCAGTTTGAGCTCTATAGGCAAAATATCCTCTCAGTTACGGAAGAATTAAACTATAAGGATGATAAGAGGATAGATTTGGTCATATTTTTAAATGGTATTCCCATCATAACCATGGAGTTAAAGAATTCATTTACTGGACAAACCTACAAAAATGCTATCAATCAATACAAAAAACATAGGGATAAGAATGATCAGCTCTTTAGATTTAAGGAAAGAGCAATTGTAAACTTTGCCATGGATACCGATGAAGTATATATGACCACCAGGTTAAACAATGAGGAGACCTTATTCTTACCCTTTAACAAGGGAGATGGCATGGGTGCAGGTAATCCCAGTGTAGAGGGCAAGCTTAAGACCCACTATATCTGGGAGAAAATCCTCACCAAGGATAGTATCTTGGATATCCTACATAAGTTTGTCTATGTAGAAGAAAAGGAAGAGACTGATGATGAAGGCTATACCCTCAGGAAGGAGAAGCTTATCTTTCCTAGATACCATCAATTAGATGTAGTTAGAAAGCTGCTAGCAGATGTTAAGGCACAAGGTCCTGGTCATAAATACCTTATACAGCATTCAGCTGGATCTGGAAAGTCCAATTCCATAGCCTGGCTAGCCCATAGGTTGGCCTCACTGCATGATAAGGATAATGAGGTTATCTTTGATGGTGTTATTGTAGTAACAGATAGAAGGGTACTGGACCAGCAGCTCCAGGACCTAATATATAAGTTGGAGCATAAGATTGGCCTAGTAGCTAAGATAGATGAAGATTCAAACCAACTAGCCAATGAGTTAGAAAAGGGGACCAAGATTATCATCAGTACTATACAGAAGTTCTCCTTTATACTTGATAAGCTATCAGGGACCAAGGGCAAGAAATACGCAATAATCATAGACGAGGCCCATTCCTCAACATCCGGAAGAAACATCATGGCCCTAAGGGAATCCCTTAGCCTAGAGGAAGCTGCAGAGATAGCCAGTCAAGAGGAAAGGGAAGAAGTAGATACTGAGGATAAGATAAACCAGGAGCTGGAAAGGTTTGTAGATACTTCTAATATTTCCTTCTTTGGTTTTACAGCCACCCCTAAACCAACTACCTTAAGGATGTTTGGTAGGCAGGCGGAAGACGGTAAATATTACCCCTTCCATATCTATAGTATGAGGCAGGCCATAGAGGAAGGCTTTATCCTGGATGTCTTAAAGAACTATATAACCTATGATATGTATTACAATGTAAACAAAAGGATTGAAGAAGACCCCACCATGGACAAGAGGAAGGCTGCAGCCTCCATAGTTAGGTTTGTGACCCTACATCCTCACAATATTTCACAAAAGACTGAGGTAATTATAGAGCATTTTAGAAACTATACCATGAAAAAAATAGGCGGGCAAGCTAAGGCTATGCTGGTCACAGCTTCAAGGCTTCATGCTGTTAGATATAAGTTGGCATTTGATGAGTATATCAGGAAAAAGGGTTATTTTGACTTGAAAACCCTAGTTGCTTTTTCAGGCACAGTCAAAGATGGAGAAGCAGAGTTTAGAGAAACCCAAATGAACAAGGGTATAGCTGAATCCCAGCTGCCTTCAGAATTCGATAAGGAAGAGAACCGGGTCCTAATAGTAGCCAATAAGTATCAAACTGGTTTTGATCAACCTAAGCTTCATACCATGTACGTGGATAAGAAGTTATCCGGGGTTAAGGCAGTACAGACCCTATCAAGACTCAATAGGATTTGTCCTGGCAAAGATGACACCCTGGTACTAGACTTTGTCAATGACCCACAGGACATATTAGAAGCTTTTAGACCCTTTTATAAGACAACCATACTTGAAAATGATATCGAACCTAATGAAATTTACTCACTCTATAGGACTATATTAGATAGGCAGGTCATCGACATAGCTGACGTAGATATGTTCTGTGATATCTATTACAAGGAAAAACATAGTCCCGTAGATACCAGTATCATGAATAACTGTGTAGATAATTCCATCAAGAGGACAGAGAACTTCTCTAGGGAGGAGCTACTAGAATTTAGAGCCCTAGTCAAGAAGTTCCTAAACCTATATAACCTAATCATACAAATAGCCCCCTTGGTGGATGTGGACCTTCATAAACTAAATATCTACCTAAGATTCTTCATCAAAAAGATGGAAATCGAACCACCTACAGCTGTAGATATAACAGATAAGGTGCTCCTTCAGTATTATAAGTTGCAGAAGGGTGAGGATATGTCCCTAGAATTGGATACTGGAGATGATGTAGGAGTTGAAATAAATGTTGGAGGTTCTGGTGTTGCTGAAGCAGAGGAGGACCACTTAAGCAATATAATCAAGAGATTAAACGAGAGATATGGAACGGAATTCTCAAACTCAGAAAAATTAGCTGTGGAGCAAATAATAGATAACCTTAGCAG
>JAAYTL010000039.1 GCA_012518035.1 Tissierellia bacterium
CTATAATTTTAGCAACAAAACAAAATAATATTTATTTTTTAGATCTGTTCTTACAGATCATACTTTCATGCATATTTTAATTTAAATTATTCCTAAATATTTCTTATTTCACCTCTTGACTTTTAATAGTTAGTCTTTCTACATACTATTTACTTTATACCCAATAGCCAGAAAACCAAAAATATAATTAAAGAAAACAGATAGTCTCAAGTTAAGTGATAATCTAGGCTTGAATATGGGTATAATGGTAATAATATTCTTGATTATGTGTTTTTCATGCAATTATCTAGGTCAGGTGGTGATTTTCCTTGGATGGGGGTAGTATCTGGAAGTTAGTTATCCTAGTTTTATGTTTGATTTTTTCCGGCTTATTTTCAGCCTCTGAGACAGCCCTGATGTCCCTGAGTAAGATTCGTCTAAAACAGATGGTAGAAAACAAGGAAAAGGGGGCAAGTAGAATCAACAAATTACTTAGCGACCCTTCTAGGCTTCTTAGTGCCATACTCATAGGAAACAACCTAGTGAACATTGGGGCATCCTCCTTGATGACCTCCATAGCCATAGATATCTACGGCAATAGGGGAGTGGGGATAGCCACCGGGGTCATGACCATGCTGATCCTAGTCTTTGGAGAGATAACTCCCAAGTCATTGGCAGCCCTGCATTCAGAAAAGGTATCCTTGAAAATATCTGGTTTTATTCAACTTGTAACCACCCTTGTGACACCCATAAGTTTTATCCTGACTAAGCTTACCAACTTCCTGGTTAGAGTTTTAGGTGGGGATGTAGATATAAACAAACCCTTCATCACCCAGGAGGAGCTTAAGACCATGGTTGGGGTAAGCCACAAGGAAGGAGTTCTAGAGGGCGAAGAGAAGGACATGATCTATAATGTGTTTGACTTTGGAGATTCCCAGGTCAACGATGTTATGATTGCCAGGACCGAGATGGTAGCCCTAGATGTAAATACACCCTATGAAGACTTGATCCAGATCTTCCATCAGGAGCAGTATTCAAGAATGCCCGTCTATGAGGACACCATAGACAACATCATAGGTATCCTCCATGTCAAGGACCTCCTCTTTTTAGAGGACCAAGATGATGAATTTGATTTGCGAAACTACATCCGAGAACCCCACTACACCTATGAGTTTAAATCCACCAAGGAGCTCTTCAAGGAGATGAGATCGGAGAGGTTCCATATGGCAATAGTCCTGGATGAGTATGGTGGAACGGAGGGGATAGTAACCCTGGAGGACTTGGTAGAGGAGATAGTAGGGGACATAGAGGATGAATATGATAAGGATACCCAGGATATTGAAGTTATAAGGGAGGATGAATACCTGGTTAATGGAAGTATAAGATTAGAAGAATTGAATGAACTTATAGGTACACATATAGAATCAGAGGACTTCGACACCATAGCGGGGTTTGTAATCGGTCTTATTGACAAGATACCAGAACCAGGAGAAGAGATAGAATATGATCACATCAAGTTCATAGTAGAACATGTAGATAGGAATAGGATAGATAAGATAAGAATAATCACATAGCCATGCCATGTAACCCCTTTAAGCAGGCTTTAAGAAGGAGCAGACATTTATGTCTGCTCCTTCTCTTTAATAGTATCCAGGATACATGTCTTCCTTCTTAGGCTGGAAGGTTCCATGGGGATGCTCTGGTGGGGCGTAGATGGAGTAGAGCTTGAGGGGGACACAACCGGTGTTTATAAGATTATGCCATTTTCCAGCCGGGATAAAGATTACATAGCCAACATAGACCCTTTCCTGATAATCTAGATTGCTCCTACAGTCACCCATCATAACCAGGCCCTGGCCTTTTTCTATCCTGATGAACTGGTCGTGGTCATGATGGATTTCCAATCCTATATCATCCCCTGGATTGATACTCATAACAGTAAGCTGGAGATATTCTCCAGTCCACAGGGCTACCCTATAATTGTAGTTTTCTTCCGTAGCCCTTTCAATATTTACAACATAGGGGTCGGGACCATGGTCCATCAAAGGGATACATCTTTCCCAGCAGTCCCTATATCTATCATCATACATATAATCATCCTTTCCTTGGCTTTTTAATATTATATGCCTTGGAGAAGGTTGGAGTGACAAGCTAAATGGTAGAACCCTTAGTCCTCTTAGTCATATCATAGCCCAGCTCATAGTATTGGTTGTTATTAAATTCAAAGGTCTTGATTACTTCCATACCCAGTTTTTCTGTATGGGCCTTAAAGGACCTAGGGTTGATCTGGTTGATAAAGGTAATCATGATGGGGTATCGATCTTCCATTTGCCTCCTGGAAAACTCAAATAGATTGGGGAGGACCTCACTACCCCTATAGGGCTTGTCTATGCAGATGGGTCCATACTGGTAGGAGTTTACCGTGGACAAAACCTGGCCCAAGTACTTGGTATTGGGTAGATCCCTTATCATATATTCAAATAGGGGCCAGGTAGACCAGTAGTCCCAGGATGCAGCCATGGCGTAGGCTATGACCTTGTCACCATCGCAGGCAATGGCCAGGCCATCTTCCTTTTCTATTAGCTCCTTAAACTGCTCCTCTGTAAATAGGGTAGTGACAAAGCCATCAGGCTTGTCCTCCTGGCTGATGGTGGACACATGGTATTTCTTTTGTAACTCACTGATAGCAGGGATGTCAGATAATACAGCCTTCCTATATATCATAAAATCCTCTCCTTTAATATTATCTATATCTAGGTTATAGCATTCTTCCTCTAAAGTCCACAAAAAAACTCCTGTATGGATTATCCATACAGGAGGCTTTTCCTAGATGTCAATACCACCGTCAACCCTTATCAACTGTCCATTGATAAAGGATGACTCATCAGTCGCCAGGAAGAGGGCAACATTTGCAATATCATCTGGGTAACCTACCCTTTTCAGTGGTGAATCTTCCTTTAGATGAGCAACAGCAGCTTCTCCACCCACACTATCCACCATAGCAGTCATAATGGCACCTGGTAGGATTGCATTGGCCCTGATTTCTGGTCCTAGCTCATAGGCCATGGACTTGGTTAGGCCACCGATAGCATGCTTTGAAGAACAGTAGGCAGCTGGACCATGGTGGGCATGGGCACCAGCAACTGAGCCAGTATTAATTATAACACCCTTGCCTTTTTCCTTCATAACAGGGGCGCATAGTTGAGTTAAGTACATTGGAGCAGTAACGTTAACTCTAAAGGTGTTCTCCCATTCTTCTAGGCTAATCTCTTGTAGAGGTGTAATACTTAGCATCCCGGCATTGTTAAATAGAATATCTACAGTACCATAGGTCTCCATGGTTACATCGAATATCTTCTTGACATCATCCATCTTTAGCATGTCAGCAGTAACATAGATAGCCTCATTTCCTTCAGCCTTTATCTTGTCGACGACCTCCTTAGCCCTTGCCTCGTTCCTACCTGTAACAACTACTTTGGCGCCTTCTCTAGCAAATAATTCTGCAGTAGCCCGGCCCATTCCTGATGTAGAACCGGTTACGATTGCTACTTTACCCTTTAGTTTCATAAGATCTCCCCCATACTTAGATTTTGTTTTTGTTAATTATATAACAAGATTATTCATTTTGCAAGAGTAATTTTACATCTATTTTATATTACCCATAATTCCTATTTTAACTCATTAATTGGGTATTATTCGGGATATCAATCGGACAAAAAAATCTGATGGTCGCCCATCAGATTCTAATATTATTCAGGATCATGAGATAATAGTTGGCCTCCCTTAGAACGTGGTCTGCTAGAAGGGGTGGTATCATAGATCGGATCTCACACTCTAGGAGTCCTATGGTGGCAGCCCTTTTATATTCTACAATTTCCCTAGTAGCTCGCCTACTCCTATCCAGTATATTTCTCCTGGAGCTTCTCCTGCAATCAGCTACCAGGTCCTCAAAGATCCTAGTAAGTCTAGCAGCGATTTCCTTCAATTCCTCCTCACTGGGGTCTAAGAGACCATTAATAAATTCAGCATGGTCAGCCATGGTATGGTTCCAAAAATCAAGGATATCACAGAAGGGTTCTTCAGGAAATTCCCTCTTTTCTAAGGCATCCAGAAGGTCAACATACATCTCCGCCTCTTCCGTAATATGGTGAATCAGGCTAGGATAGACATTAGCAAAGACCTTACATTCTAGGATTAAATTAAGGAGCATAATCTTAAAATCAATTATCTCTTCCGTAAGGTTTCTTGCCCTGGAGTTGATATTTTCTAGCTGATTTTCCAGTCTTTGGCTATAGTCAAAGTTTCTATCATGGGTCAAATCGTACTCCTTCTCTGTGATCCTGGTGTTTATTGGGATTCCGGTTAAACCAGATGTAACCTCTTCAGCATCCAGGGTATAGGGGGTTACTATTATATTGGCATCTAAGGCCCCCTGGCTAATAGCCCCATTAGCGATATCGACGGTTTCATCCAGCAGCATCTCCATGCTTCTCTTTAGGATTTCTGCCCTATGAATCAAATCCTCATTGATAGGGGGTAGGGCAGCGACAATAAAGATGAGGTGCTCCTTCATGATTCTCATGAAGAATAGATTTATTTTCAAAGATTCTTGAATAAATTCTCTTCTACTAAGCAAAACAATACCTCCCTCCAAAATATGGTATACTACATCATATTATGGAGGGAGGTAAATGTTACCTAAAATGCCTTACAAGCTTTTCCCTGATAGCTTCAGAGATTTGAAGATTATTCTTTTCGATTTCCTGAATATATTCTGCTACTATGTCGCCTAGGTTTGTGTCTATATATTTTTCACTTATCTCCTTAAACTCCTGTAGGACTTCTGAATCAATTGGATTGGTTTTCCCATCAAAGACTGGGTTCTTTTCACTGCCATAGAGAAGGGCGGTTAGGTAGTCATTATATATTGGATCCAATCCATCTATAAATTCAGAATAGGGGTAGGTCATCCTAAAATTATCTATAAGGACCAACCTGTTGGCCAGCTTATCCCTGGAAACCAGGAGGCTACCATTCTTCATATAGGGCTCCTTGATACTTTGGGCTAAGATCCTATAATAGTCCCTTAACTCCCGATAGATATTATCACCAAAGGAATTTAAAAAGCTTTGGTAATCTATGGTATAAGCATAGCTGCCCTTATCCTCAACCAGGATATAACCTAGCTTAAGATTCCCTATTAAGTGGTTCTTCAATTCGGGTTCGCTAGTCAGGACCTTCTCCCTCTTAAGATAAACTGGGTCATTTAACCTTTCCAAGGTAAGCTCATACTTATCGAAGAGGTACCTGCTATTATCCTCTATCTTGTACTTGGATAGGAGGTTTCTTAGGACCAGGTTTTTGGACTTGGCCTCGGCGGTCATTAGGTCAAAGTACTCATCCAATAGGAGGCTGATTTCCTTTTTGGATAGGCTATCCTTCTTTTTCTCAAGGTAGGTCTTGAAGTTAGGCCTATCAGCTATAAGTAGGTCTTTGGCTTTTTGAAAGATTTCACTTTCCTCTTCAGACGATCCGTCTACTTCTCCTGATAAAACATCATCCAAATCATTTGGGGCTGCTTCAGCTGAGTCATCAACTGTGTCATCCCCTGCTGACCCTTTTACAATTTCTGCATCTGTACTGGCTAAGTGGTTATCATTCCTAAACCTGGAGTATTTTACTAATCTAGCTCCGTCCTTACCATCCCATTTATACCAATACTCAATCTTATCAGAGTTTTCTATGGACTGGTCCAGGGATTCAGGGTCCATAGCATAGATTGAAAACTCCAGGACACCATCCTTATCGATGTCCCTGATCTGGTTATAGGTATTTATGGAAACCAGGTTAATCTTGTTTTCATTAAGGATGTTCACCAGCTTGGTCCCATTCAGGACAAAGCCATAGGTGATACCAGATTGGGAGCCTACCTGATTATGCATAAGGATTCCATTCTGGTCTGGCCCAAGCTTACCCACCACCATATTATAATTGGTATTATCATAATTCATAGGGACTCTATCCAGGAGTTGGTATTTATCCGTAATAAAACCATAAACCTCTAAATAACCTTGATCATCTACATTTTCTGGATTTCTTTCCCTAAATACCACCAGCTCTGGGATATTATCCTCATCCAAATTCCCTATCCTATAGTGCTCTTTCTTGATATAGTCCTCTTCTATAAACAGGTTGGCCAGCTGGTGCATCTTGGCCATATATTCTTCATCATTGATGAAATCATAGTCCGCTCCCTTGGACTTAATCATTGCCCTGATGCTGCTATCTAGGGACATGGCATCGGGGAGGGACTCCATTTCACTACAGGCCACTATAAGCACGCTAGTTAAGACTACCAGCAGTAAAATAAGTATATGTTTAAGTTTCATAAATGGCTCCTTTCTATTTTTATATTATATAGAGGCCAGAGATATTTAGGGTAACAAAGTAGTTACAGAAATTGTCGAATTTTTGTTAAAAAAGTGCCAAAATTAACAATAAAAGTATTGACAAATGATTAACAAGGTGCTATTATGAGATTGTTATAAGATTAACGAGATTTGTATACAGGTTTTTATTTTTTGCCAGTTTTGATAATAAATTAACAAACTTAGGAGGTTATCAATGCAAGCAAGTGAAATGATGGCAAGAGTAGATGCAATAGTGGAGGAACATGGAAACCAGCAATCATCAATTATTAGTATCCTTCAGGGCATCCAAAAAGAATACAGGTATCTCCCAGAGGAGGCCCTAAACTACCTAGCTGAGAAAATGGATATTTCTGCATCCAAGATCTATGGGATAGCGACCTTTTATGAGAACTTTTCCCTGGAACCCAAGGGGAAACACATCATAAAGATCTGCGATGGCACAGCCTGCCATATCCGCAAATCCCAACCAATTCTGGATGCCCTAAGGAAGGAATTGAACCTACCTGAGGGTAGGATAACTACAGATGATTTATTGATAACAGTTGAAATGGTATCATGCCTAGGCGCCTGTAGTCTGGCCCCAGTAGTCAATGTGGACGGGGTAGTCTATGCCAAGATGACACCCAACAAGACCCAGGAATTGGTAAGAAAAATAAAGGAGGGAACCTTCGGTGAGGATGACTAGTAGTAAGGACTTATATGAAGCTTATGAGAAATTCAAGGTGGATTTTGAAAGGGAAGGCAAGAAAATCATCGTTTGTGCAGGGACTGGTTGTGTAGCCGGAGGAGCCCTAGATATATACGAAGAATTCCAAAGATTATTAGAGAAGGACGGCTTAAAGGACCAGGTTGAACTAATCAAGGAGACAGAGGAGATCTCCCTTAAGAAGAGCGGTTGTCCAGGCCTATGTGAGGCAGGTCCCCTAGTAAGGGTGGAGCCTGGTGACATCCTCTATACTAAGGTCAAGGTGGAGGACTGTAAGGATATCATCCAGGAGACTTTTGTAGAGGATAGGGCAGTAGACAGACTCTTTTTAAGGATTGATGATGAAGTTTATCCTTATCAACATTCTATACCCTTCTACATTAACCAATCCAGGCTGGTCCTAGAGGACTGTGGTGAAGTAGACCCTGAATCCATCCAGGACTACATAGCAAGAGGAGGATACCTAGCTCTGGCCAAGGCCTTGGAAGAGATGACCCCCCAGGAGGTATGCGATGAGATAGTAAAAGCCAAGCTCAGGGGAAGGGGAGGAGGAGGTTTCCCAGCAGGTGTAAAATGGTCCCAAGTGCTCTCCTATGAGTCGGACATGAAATACATAATCTGTAATGGGGACGAAGGTGACCCAGGTGCCTTCATGGACATGTGTATCATGGAAGGCCTTCCCCATAGCATCATAGAGGGCATGATCATAGCTGCCTATGCCACCAAGGCTAAGGAGGGTTACATCTATGTCAGGGCCGAGTACCCAATGGCAGTTAAGAGATTAGCCAGGGCCATCCAGCAGGCTAGGCAGTACGGCCTCCTAGGCCCAAATATCCTAGGTACGGACTTAAGCTTTGATATCCATATCAACCAGGGGGCAGGAGCCTTTGTATGTGGTGAAGGTAGTGCCCTAATCGCCTCCATAGAAGGAGAAAGGGGTATGCCCAGGGTCAAGGCCAAGAGAACAGTAGAAGAGGGCCTATGGAAGAAGCCTACAGTCCTCAACAATGTGGAGACCTTTGCCAATGTTAGAAATATCATCCTTAAGGGTGCTAACTGGTTCAAGTCCTATGGTACTGAAGACAGTCCAGGAACCAAGGCCTTTTCAGTTACTGGTAATGTTAATAATACTGGAATCATAGAGGTGGCCATGGGAACTACCCTGAGGGAAATCATCTATGATACTTGCGGAGGCATCATGGATGGCAAGAAGTTCAAGGCAGTCCAAATCGGTGGACCTTCCGGTGGATGCCTGACTGAGGAACACCTGGATATGCCCTTAGACTTCGATTCCTTGACGGAGGTAGGGGCCATGATAGGTTCTGGCGGTATGGTGGTCATGGACCAGGATACCTGCATAGTGGAAGTTGCTAGGTTCTTTATGAACTTCACCCAGAATGAGTCTTGTGGTAAATGCGTGCCCTGTAGGGAAGGGACCAAGAGGATGCTGGAGATAATGGAAAAGATCGTAGCTGGTAAGGCAACCATGGAGGACCTTGAGGTATTGGAAGAGTTGGCCTATACGGTAACGGAGACCTCCCTCTGTGGTTTAGGTAAGACAGCAGCCAACCCAGTCCTTTCCACCCTCAAGTATTTCAGGGATGAATATATCCAGCATATAGTGGATAAAAAGTGCCATGCCAAGGTATGTGAGGCCTTAAAGACCATCAGGATCATCCCAGACCTATGCAAGGGATGTAGCAAGTGTGCTAGGATTTGTCCTGCCGATGCCATAATTGGCAAGGTCAGGGAAGTATATAGAATTGACGAAGAAAAATGTATTAAATGTGGCGCCTGCATAGAGTCCTGTGCCTTTGCAGCCATTGAGGAGGTTTAATCATGGGTACGATGACTATTGACAATAAAAAGGTAGAGTTTACTGATGAGAAGAACGTTCTGGAAGTAATAAGGAAGATGGGTATCGACCTACCTACCTTCTGCTACTACTCAGAACTTAGTATATACGGAGCCTGTAGGATGTGTATCGTAGAGGATGACAGAGGCAAGATCTTTGCCTCCTGCTCCCAACTACCCAAGGATGGGATGAAGATCTATACCCAAACCCCCAAGGTTAGGAAGTATAGGAAGAACATCCTGGAGCTCCTCCTATCCAATCATGATAGGGACTGTACCTCCTGTAATATAACAGGAAGGTGCGACCTTCAAAGACTGGCCCGTAGGTTTGGAATAGAGAATATCAGGTTTGGCGAATTGGACGAGAAGTTACCTATAGATGATTCTAGCCACGGTTTAGTAAGAAACCCCAACAAGTGCATCTACTGTGGAGACTGTGTCAGGGTTTGTGAAGAGGTCCAGGGAGTAGGAGCCCTGAGCTTTACCCATAGGGGGTCAGACCTAAAGATATCCCCTGCCTTTAACAAGACCATTAGTGAGGTAAACTGTGTTGACTGTGGCCAGTGTAGGATAGTCTGTCCAACAGGAGCCATAACCGTCAAGGACGACAGGGAGGCCTTCTGGGAGGCTATCTGGGATCCCAATAAGAGGGTAGTAGCCCAAATAGCTCCGGCAGTCAGGGTGGCCTTGGGTGAAAGGTTCGGCATGAAGGCTGGAGAGGTTACCATGGGTAAGATAGTAGCTGCCTTAAGGATGTTAGGAGTAGATGAGGTCTATGATACGGCCTTTGCAGCGGATATGACGGTAATCGAAGAAAGCCAGGAATTCATAGAAAGGCTAAGCAGCGGGGAAAACCTACCCTTATTTACCTCCTGCTGTCCTGGTTGGGTCAAGTTTGCAGAATACAAGTATCCTGAGCTTAAGGATAATATTTCCTCCTGTAAGTCTCCTCAACAGATGTTTGGAGCTGTAGTAAAGGAATATTACAAGGAGAAGGACTCTGAGGGAGGCAAGGAGACCATCATGGTATCCATCATGCCCTGTACCGCCAAGAAGGCAGAGGCAGCCAGGGAGGAGATGGAAGTGGATGGGGTACGTGATGTGGACATAGTCATCACCACCAATGAGCTGGCCAGGATGATTAAGGAACTGGGCATAGTATTTGAGGAATTAGAAGACGAAGCTCTGGATATGCCCTTTGGTCTAGCCAGTGGGACCGGAATCATCTTCGTAGCTACTGGTGGAGTTACAGAAGCAGTAGTAACCAGGCTTCTAAAGGATAAGCCCAGAAATGACGAAAAGCCAGTCCTCTTTAAGGATGTTAGGGGTCTGGATAATATCAAGGAGGCTAGCTTCCAGGTAGATGATAGGGAGGTAAGGATAGCCATAGTCCACGGCCTCAAGAATGCAGATAACCTAATTAAGATGATAAAATCAGGCCAAAAACACTATGACTTCATAGAGGTAATGGCTTGTCCTGGTGGTTGTGTATCAGGAGGAGGCCAACCCTCACCAACCAATGTTGAACATAGGAGGGAAAGGGCCAAAGGTCTATATAAGATTGATAAGACCTCCTTTATCAAGAGTTCTGAAAGGAACCCAGTTGTATCCAATCTCTTTGAAGATATGTTAAAGGATAAGAAACACCTTATCCATGTTCATAAAAACTAGGGTTAGATAATTTCAGCCTGTAAGCCCTAGCACCGAGGTGGACCATGGTTAATGAAAAGTATCTCTTCAGATACCTAATCGATAAACTATATAGGGATAATTATTTGAGGGAGGATGAGATAGTCTTCCTCTTGGAAAATGTCAAGCTCTATGGCAATGATTACCTAATCCAGAAGGCTGATGAGACCAGGCGCAGGGTCTATGGTGACAGGGTCTTTATGAGGGGGCTTATCGAGATTAGCAATTATTGCAAGAGGCAGTGCAGGTACTGTGGTATATCTGCCCTTAACCCCAAGGTCCATCGGTATAGGCTGACTAAGGAGGAAATCCTAGCCAGCTGTGACAAGGGATATGGGCTAGGTTTCAGGACCTTCGTCCTCCAGGGTGGGGAGGATAGCCAATTTACAGATGATTTACTAACGGATTTAATATATGAGATAAAAGAGCGCTACCCAGATGCAGCAGTCACCCTGTCCCTAGGAGAAAGGAGCTTCCAGTCCTATAGGAAACTCCTAGGGGCTGGGGCTGACAGGTACCTCCTTCGCCATGAGACCGCCAGCAGGGAACTCTATGAAAGCATGCATATTAACTCAAGCTATGATGCTAGACTGGAAGCCCTGAGGAACTTAAAAAGACTGGGCTACCAGGTAGGGGCAGGCTTTATGGTAGGGATTCCCAAGCAGACCAAGGCTGACTTAGCTCAGGACCTACTCTTTCTTAAGGAGCTAGACCCTGAAATGGTAGGACTAGGACCCTTCATCCCTCATAGGGATACCATCTATAGGGATGAGGAACCAGGTAGCTTGGAGGATACCCTGACCATGCTGGCCCTGACCAGGTTGTTTTTACCCTATGCCCTTCTACCATCAACAACAGCCCTGGCAAGTATAGATGAGAATGGTAGGGAGCTAGGTCTTAAGGCAGGTGCCAATGTAGTCATGCCCAACCTGTCACCGGTCCATATAAGGGATGACTATTCCCTCTATGATGGGAAGGTTAGTTCAGGCTATGAGGCTGGAGAGCATAGGAAGTCATTAGAAAAGAGAATTTGCCAGGCTGGTTATAAAGTAGATATGTCTAAGGGGGACCATATAAGATGGAAGAGCAATTAATCATTGATCATGAATATATATATAGTTTGTTGGAAGAGACCCAAAATCCTGCCAAGGAAGAGGTGGAAAGGGTTCTAGCCAAGGCTAGTAGGTTTGAGCACCTATCCCATAGGGATATAGCCACCCTCCTGCAGGTAGACGATGAAGATGTCATGAAGCAGGTCTTCAAGATAGCAGGTCAAATCAAGAGGAGAATCTATGGAAACAGGATTGTCATATTTGCCCCCTTGTACTTAAGCAGTTACTGTGTGAATAACTGTGTTTACTGTGGCTATAAGAAGGATAATGAAATAGCCAGACGGAGACTCTCCATGGAGGAAATCCAGGAAGAAGTAATGAACCTAGAGGAGATGGGGCACAAGAGGCTGGCCCTAGAGGCTGGAGAGGATCCTAAGAATTGCGATATCGACTATATAGTGGACGCCATCAAGGCAGTCTATGATACCTACAATGAAAATGGCAACATTCGTAGGGTCAATATCAATATAGCTGCCACAACAGTAGAAGACTATAGGAAGCTTAAGGATGCCGGCATAGGTACCTATATCCTCTTCCAAGAGACCTACCATAGGCCCACCTATGAGGCCATGCACCTAAGTGGACCTAAGAAGAGCTACGACTATCATATCACAGCCTTTAATAGGGCTATGGAGGCAGGGATAGATGATGTGGGAGCAGGAGTCCTCTTTGGCCTATATGATTATAAGTTTGAAGTCCTGGCCCTTATGCTCCATAACGAATACCTGGAGAGAAACTATAATGTTGGCTTCCACACCATATCAGTACCCAGGATCAAGGCAGCCAAGGGTATGAATCTAGATGAATTCCCCTACCTTTTAAGGGATGAGGAATTCAAGAAGATAGTAGCAATTATTAGGCTGGCGGTACCCTTTACAGGAATCATCCTATCCACCAGGGAAAGCCAGGCCATGAGGCAGGAGGTAATCGAGTATGGGGTATCCCAGATCAGTGCAGGCTCCTGTACTGGAGTCGGTGGCTACAAGAAGGGGGAAGAGAGAAGGGATGAGTCTCAGTTTCAGGTAGCTGACAATAGGAGGCCCTTAGATGTCCTCAAAGGCCTATTAAAAGATGGCCACATCCCCTCCTACTGCACAGCCTGCTACAGGATGGGACGCACAGGAGACAGGTTCATGAGTCTAGCCAAGAGCGGAGAAATTCAAAATGTCTGCCATCCCAATGCCCTCATGACCCTGATGGAGTACGCCCTGGACTATGGTGATGAGGAGTTTAAGGAGGCAGTTGGTGACATGGTCTACCAGGAGGTAGATAGGATAGGCAATGACAAGATCAGACTACAACTCTTATTCAATCTGGAGAAGATCAAGGAAGGTTCCAGGGACCTGTACTTTTAGAAGGAGAGGCTTATGAAGACACCAAATGCTAATAGAAAGCACATAATTTTCTATGGTAAAAGAAATGTTGGGAAGTCCTCCCTAATGAATAGGCTCATAGGCCAGGAGGTCTCCCTGGTATCTGATATCAAGGGGACTACTACGGATACAGTATCCAAGGCCATGGAGCTCCTCCCCTTTGGCCCAGTGGTCTTTGTGGATACAGGAGGGATTGATGATGAGGGAAGCCTTGGGGAGCTCAGGGTGGAAAAGACCAGGAAGACCCTAGATAGTGCTGACCTGGCCATCTATGTTTTAGATATTGAAGAGGTGGAAGATGCCCAAGATTTAGAATTTGAATTAAAGGAGGACTTCCAGTTAAGGAAACTTCCATATATTTTGGTTATCAATAAGACGGACCTAATAGCTGAGGAAAGATTAGTAGAAATAAAGGCTAGGTTTAAAGATTTATATAAGGAAATTATCTTCACCTCCATAGAGGATGAAGGAAGTATAGCTAAGCTTAGGGAGGCTATAGTGGAGAAACTGGAAGGCCTTGAAGAGGAGGAATCCCTAATTGGAGATTTAATCCCCTATGGGGGTAAGGTAGTCCTAGTGGTCCCCCTGGATAAGGCAGCCCCTAAGGGAAGGCTTATCCTACCCCAGGTCCAGCTTATACGGGATTGTTTGGACCATGGGATTAAGTCCTATGTGGTTAGGGACACAGAGTTGGAGTCAGCCATTTCAGATTTGAAGGATGTGGACCTGGTGGTTACGGATTCCAAGGTCTTCAAGTATGTAGATAAGGTCATTTCTAGGGACATGAAACTTACCAGCTTTTCCATCATCATGGCCAATCAAAAGGGAGATTTAAAAGAATTTGCAAAGGGAATAACTAGGCTGAAGAGCCTAGATCAGATAGATAGACCCAGGGTACTCATTATGGAGAGCTGTAGCCACAACCTCTCCCATGAAGATATTGGCAGGGTCAAGATACCTGGACTAATAGATAAACTCATAGCCAAAGAAGTAGTATACGACTTTGCCATGGGCAAGGACTTTCCCCAAGACTTAGAAGGCTATGATCTAGTAATCCATTGTGGATCCTGTATGTTGAATAAAAAGACCATGCTTAATAGGATAAGATTGTGTAGAGAAAATGGAGTACCCATCACTAATTATGGCATGGTCCTAGCCTATGGGGCAGGGATTTTAGATAGGGCAATGGAGATTTTCTCATAGGAGAAATTCATAGCCTTTTCAACTTGCAAATCATGGCATATATCAATAAGATTATATTATATTAGTAATAAATAAATAAGAGGGGTTGTGGCATATGGATTTTGTAATTGAAGGTAATTATCCAATGTTAAGATGCAAGTTAAACCGAGGAGAAACCATCAAGACAAGCGCTGGTGCCATGTCATGGATGAGTGACGGCTTTGATTTGGAGGTCAAATCAGGAGGCCTAGGCAAGGGCATAGCCAGGATGTTTGCAGGTGAAAGCCTATTTCTCAACTATTATACAGCCAATAGGGATAATCAGGAGATCGTATTTGCATCATCCCTACCTGGGCAAATAAAACATATCAAGATGCAGGGGCAGACCCTGATAGGTCAGAAATCCGCCTTTCTTGCCTGTGATCTAGGAGTAGAGTTTAAGACCGTATTTACAAAGAGATTCTCCTCAGGCCTTATAGGAGGAGAAGGCTTTATCCTTCAACAATTTTCAGGCTATGGGGACTTGTTCCTAGAGGCAGACGGTTCCTTGGTAGAGTATGACCTAGGACCAGGAGAAACCCTCCTAGTAGACCAGGGCCATGTCTTCCTATTTGAAGAGCAGGTTTCATATGAAATAGAAACCATAAAGGGAATGAAGAATATCCTATTTGGCGGGGAAGGAATGTTCCTAGTAAGATTGGTGGGACCTGGAAAAGTCATGCTACAATCTATGCCAATTTCAAACTTAGCAGCAAAAATTATACCTTATGTACCATCAAAGGGATAGAAAACACCCCTAAATCCAAGAGATTTAGGGGTTTCTTATATCTATTTTACGGTATTCCTAAGGACACCTAGTCCTTCTATGCTACACTCGATTACATCCCCAGGTTTTAGGAACTTAGGTGGCTCATAGCCAGCTCCTACGCCTGCAGGTGTACCTGTTAGGATAACATCCCCAGCCTTTAAGGTCATCCCCTGGGACAGGGAAGAGATGATATAAGGGATATCAAAAATTAGGTGCTGGGTATTGGAGGACTGCCTTAACTCACCATTTACCCTACACTCTATCTTGAGGTTTTCAGGATTTTCTATGGCAGACTTATGGGCCAGGTAGGGTCCCATGGGTAGGAAGGTATCCATACTCTTACCCTTTAGCCATTGGCTATGCATAACCTGAACATCCCTAGCTGAAACATCGTTAACTATAGTATAGCCAAAGATATAATCATAGGCCTCCTCAGCAGGAATATCCTTACCATCCTTACCTAAGACAAGGGCCAGCTCCACCTCATAGTCCAACTCCTCAGTGAGACCCCTAGGATAGATAATATAGTCACCTTGACCAATGGCAGGATCTGCAATCTTATTGAAGAATACTGGTAGTTTAGGTATGGAAGTGTCACCATTGGATAGGCTCTTTACCTCCTTAACATGGTCC
>JAAYTL010000040.1 GCA_012518035.1 Tissierellia bacterium
TATTTATTCTATTACAGCTGAAGTACATTTCGCAGAGTTTGTAAAGATTTTAGAAGGAATTTTAAAATAAAAAAGTAAATATATTTTAAAATATGTGTCCACAAAAGCCCCTAGATTTCGTTATATATATAGGGGATAGGGATAAATAATATTTAGGAGTGCTTTGATTGTGAAGAGAAAGTTAATTCCCGTTTTGTTAGCAATGTTACTAGTAATTTCATCGACTATGGCTGTCTCAGCAATTGGAAATGACTTAGATGATGAAATTATAATATCTCCCATGTTTACCTATATTTTTAGAGCAGAAGCACAAATCTATATTAACTCGAGTGGGAAGGCAACAGCGATTACAGATGTATTTGGAAATAAAAGTGTTACAAGTACAAGGGCAATTGTTAGACTACAACAACTTAGGGATGAAGGCTGGGTAACTATTAGGTCTTGGACCGAAACTAGTAATACACGATTTTTAAATTTTGCCGGCACCTATAATGTTCCCAAGGGTTATTATTATAGGGTCCAATCCACAGTAACTGCCTATAGTGGTTCACAGTCTGAGACTACTACTTTGACAACCAGTTACCAGAAATATTAGATTTAGCCTATAATACAAAGAAAATATTAAGATTATACTATTTTAACAAGCTATCTACTTAAATAAAGGGGTATGGGAATTAATATAGCGGGGTATTGGATTCATATATATAATATGAGAATCCACATAAATATATAGGGGACTGGGAATCCCCATAGAAAGAGTCTATGGATAGAGACCATAGACTCTTTCCATGAGATTGGCTATATATCAAGGTAATATAAAAGTTCTTGTCTTTATAGAACCCCTAAATATTAAGAAACCTTAACAAATGTTTTTGTAATATATGTAACAAAACCCTTTGATATTTCGTCATATATAGTGAAGGGGGAAATAAATATCAGTAGATGATATGAAAGGGGAATAGCATGAGACTTTTTAGAAAAATATATATTTTTCTTTTTCTAGTAGTAATCTTAGTCTTACCATCTTGCAACAGGATTGAAAAAGAAGCTTATATAATTGATACAAGACTAAGGTTTAATATTGAAGATGTTTTTGATAGTGGGCTATCAGAAGATTGGCATATAGATAGATATTATTTATCAAACCCCTATGAGAATCCGGATTTGGATTATTATATTTCATCTAGTTGTCAGACCAATGGATATATATATTACATAAGTAGTGGCTATAAACCTATGTCCACAGTTTGTGGAGCTTGTGAAGTACTAAAGAAAGACATTAACACAGGGGATATAACGAAAGTATACAGCTATAATGAAGAAGATAATAGGCAAATACCTGTGATGAAATATACAGAAGATAATTTGTTTTGGATTGTAGAAGATGGGGACAATTGGGACCTTGTAAGGTATGATTTAAAGCTAGGGGAATATAGGATACTAGAATCTTCTAACACTTATAAAACCAAGGTGATACCTAATATTGAGGCCTCTGATGGTTACTTGTTTTGGTACATAATTAATACTAATAACAAGATAAAATTCTTCGAGTATTCCATACAGGATGATAAAATTGAGGAAATAAAAGAGAAAAGCCACTATCTTTATTCCTATTTTGATACAGTTAAGTGTACTCCAGGATTTATGACCTATTTAACCAGGGAAAAGGGAGAAATTGTAATAAATCTGAGAGACTTAACTAGCAACGAATTGTATAGTCTTAATACTAATAGCGACCAGATATCTTATGCCATAGGTAATAAAAATTATATTGTTTGGATAGAGGAAGGAGCTAACTCCACACTTTGTGTTTATGATATAAGTACTAAGACCCTTAAAAGTATTAATTGTTCTAATAATATCATAAGAAGCGTAGCAATTAATGATATGGATATCTTGATTGATTTCTCAAGAATATATATGGAAGAGGAAGGCGAAGTCTCTAGAGAGAACTCAGGGATTTTTCAGTTTGATTTTGCGAATGAGGTCTTATCACCTGTTTATCTAAGTGATAGGGATGAAACTATAGCATGGTTAGATGAGTTCAGCGGCAAGTTTTCTATTAATTCTTGGAAAAATAAGGGGCAGGAACTTATGAATGGAAGGATAGTGTTAACCAACTGAGCAATATGAAGTCATTATTAACTTCTACCCCAAGGGGCACTCTGCTAAGGAAATAATGCAGGGTGTCTCTTTCTGCGTATTTATCAAACTTAGATATGTTTTACACGATTATAAATTGTTATATAATATAGGTATGAGAATAATGGGGTGATAAAATGTATAAGATCCTTGTTGTTGATGATGAAGAGAAGATAAGAGAGGTAATTCGGGAATATGGTGAGTTTGAAGGTTATCACGTAAGTGAAGCTAAGGATGGTATGGATGCTGTCAATATGTGCAGGGATGAGGATTATGATATTATAATTATGGATGCAATGATGCCTAGGCTAGATGGCTTTTCAGCTGTTAAAGAAATAAAGAAGATTAAGGATATTCCTGTTCTTATGTTGTCTGCCAGAGGTGAAGAATATGACAAACTATTCGGGTTTGAAATAGGCGTAGATGATTATGTAGTTAAGCCTTTCTCTCCAAAGGAAGTCATGGCTAGAATAAGGGTAATTATAAAAAGGCATAAATCCAAGGAGACGGTTAAGAGGAAGATTAAACTCAAGGGCATAGAAATAGACTTAGATGGTAGAAGTGTATATGTAGATGATAAAAAGATGGATTTAACACCTAAAGAATATGACTTATTAACCTATATGGTATTAAATAAAAATATAGCCCTGTCTAGGGAAAAATTATTAAATGAAATTTGGGGTTATGATTTCTTTGGTGATGAAAGGACCGTAGATACGCATATTAAGATGTTGAGAAATAGTCTAGGATGCTATAGGGACTATATAGTTACCTTAAGGGGTATAGGCTATAAGTTTGAATATGAAGAATAAGGTGGACCTATGTTAAAGTATCTAGATAAGAGAAGTTTAAAATTTAAAATGTGGACCTATTTCATATTATTCGCTGCAATAATAATGATTGTGCTTTGGTTACTACAGATAGTTTTTATCAATAGCTATTATGAGTCCATGAAGGCTAATGAGATTAAAAAGATTGGAAACTCCTTGGTCTCCAAATATGGAGATGAAGGGTTTGAGGACCTTCTATATACCACATCCCTTAGGGAGGGTATTGTAATACAGATCTTCGACGAGAGGGGGAACCTACTATACCCTTTAAGGTTGATAGATATAATCAGACAGCCTAGAATTGATTATGATCTATTTGCTGAGCTCTTGATAAACCTAGCTAAATCGGAAACCAATTATGTAATATATACTAGGGATGATTTAAGGTTAGAAACCCCTACCTTAATCTATGGTGCCATTTTAGAGAATCCCCAGAGCTCAAACTATTTTCTCTATATTAATTCCACCTTACAGCCAATTGATTCAACTGTAAAGGTATTAAAAAACCAACTCATAATAGTGACTGGCATATCCTTGGCCTTAGCCCTAGGGTTATCATATCTGATTGCAAAAAGACTTACCAAGCCCATAGAGAGGATTACCAAGTCAGCAGAAATATTGGCACAGGGAAATTATGACATAGAATTTGAAAAGGGTGAATATACGGAGATTGACAACCTGGCTGATACTCTAAATTATGCTACAAAGGAGTTGTCAAAGACAGAAGAGTTAAGGAAGGATTTAATAGCTAATGTATCTCATGACTTAAAAACACCCCTAACCTTGATAAAGTCATACGGTGAAATGATTCGAGATATCTCAGGAAAAAATGAAGAAAAGAGAAATTATCATTTACAGACCATAATTGATGAATCAGATAGGTTAACAAGGCTTGTAGATGATATGCTAGATTTATCAAAGGCCCAGTCAGGTATAGACCCTCTTAGCTATAAAGAATTCGACATTAAAACAACTACTGAAAGGGTCTTGGAAAGATTCAGTTATTTTAGAGACAATGAAGGATATTGCTTTATTCTAAATTCACCTGCTCAAGCCTATGTCATGGGAGAAGAAGAGAAGATTGAACAAGTTATTTACAATTTAATAAGCAACGCTGTTAATTACTCCCTTGATTTTAGGGAAATTGTGATAAATATATTAGATGAGGAAGAACTTATACACTTTGAAGTTATAGATAAGGGCCTTGGAATACCCGAAGATGAGATAGATAATATATGGGACAGGTATTATAAGCTGGATAGGACACAGCCGAGGGCAGGTGCAGGCACTGGAATAGGCCTTTCCATTGTTAAATCCATATTGATAGCCCATAATGCCCAATATGGGGTAGAAAGCCAGCTAGGGGTAGGTAGTAAGTTCTATTTTAGACTGAAGAAAATGGAATAAATTTATAAGATTGCTTTCTTATTATTTCACACTCCTAAGATTCCTTGTGATATAATTAAAGGCAGCAAAATTAAGCTGATATATTTCGTCAATAATATAAATGGGGGTATGAAATGATAAAATTAATGGCCGACTCGACCTGTGATTTGTCTAAAGATATAGTGGAAAAGTACGATATTGGTATAGCACCATTAAGAATTAATATCGGAGAAAAGACCTATAAGGACAAGATAGACATTAGTGCAGATGATTTTTTTAAGATATTACCAGACTTAAAGGAACTTCCAACCACTTCTATGCCAAGTCCTGAAGACTATTTAGATATAATATATAAGTCTATTGAGGAAGGATATACAGAATTCTTATGTATTTGTATGTCCAGTGGTACAAGTGGCTCTTATCAGTCTGCGGTCTTAGCAAAGGATTATTTTTATGAAAGCAATCCAGGTTCAGATATAAAAATACATGTAGTAGATTCATTATCCATGAGTCATGGAAGTGGATGGTTGATATTGAAAAGTGCTAGATTATTAGAGGAAGGATATACTTTTGAAGAGCTAATAGAATTTAATGAGAATCACAGGACCAGGGTGAAGCATTTTCTTTGTGTTGATGACCTTAATAATCTAATAAAGAGTGGTAGACTTACCAATGCCAGTGCTTTTATAGGTAAACTACTAAAGGTGAAGCCTATTATGTCCATGAAAAAGGGCAAGGGAGCCATTGTTGCTAAGGCAAGGGGGACAAGCAGGGCTTTAAAATACTATGTTCATGAATTCAAAAGCAGGTATCAAGAGGATCTATCAGACTTTATAATCATTGGATATTCCTCTAACATAGCTATAGCAAACAGGTTAAAAAAATTAATAAAAGAAGAAACGGACTTTAAGGGAGATATTTATATTATGCAAATGGGGGTTGCTGTCGGCACACATGTAGGCTTGGGAGGTATTTCCATGTTTTTCCTAGAAAAGGAAGCCTTGAAGGATGGACTCATTAAAAATGAGATGAAACACCTATTGCGTAAGGATTATTAAGGATACTAACCATATTGAAAAACATGCTTAAAATTGCTAATATAGAGTAGGTATTAACAGTTATTTATTTCCAACGAAAACTTTTATTGTTGGTTAAAGGTATCTATATTAGAGCATAAATTTAAGAGGTGAAAATATGTATTTAAATCTTGCTATTAGGAATAAGATTATCACACTTATACTTGTTGTCTTGGTTGGTGTTTTTGCTAAAGACATCTTATTACCCAATAAAGTAGTGGATAAGGTTACTGTGGAAGCTGGAACTTCTACCATAAATATAACTGATTTTATAATAGATGAAGGGGATATAGGAGAATTTGTTACTGACTTATCATCTATAGATACATCTATACCAGGTTTATATGATATAGAGATAAAAATTGGGAAAAGAACTTTCGAATCACAACTTGAGGTGGTAGATACTGTAGCACCAACAGCAGATGTTGTGAGTCACGAAGTATGGGCTGGTGAGACACTAGAACCTGAAGAATTTATTAGAGATATTAGGGATGTTACAGATGTATCAGTCTCATTTTTAAAAAGTCCAGACTTCAATATGCCCGGAAAACACGAAGTTGTTTTAGTACTAGAGGATACATCAGGCAATAAGACTGAATTAACGTCGACACTTATCATCAATGAAGATACCCAAGCTCCTGAAATTAAAGGCGTTGAAGACCAAATTGTCTATATTGGTGAGAAAGTAGGATATAGAAGGGGTGTTGAGGCAACTGACAATAGGGATGGTAAGATTGATTTCGAGGTCGATAGTTCTAATGTTAATCTTAAAAGGCCTGGAGAATACGATGTAATATATAGCGCCACTGACAGCTCTGGAAACACAACTACGGTTACGGCTAAATTTACTGTAAAGGAAAAACCTAAAGATTATCTGAGTGAAGAAGAGTTATATAAGTTGGCAGACGATGTACTTGACAAAATACTTAGAGATGACATGACAGATAAAGAGAAATTGTGGGCTATCCTTATATGGACCCATGACCACGTAGCGTATACTGGGACATCAGATAAATCAGATTGGAGACTAGAAGCTGCGCGAGGTATTAAACAAGGCAGTGGAGATTGTTTCACTACTTATTCAACATCTCGAGTTCTCTTGACTAGGGCAGGTTTTGAGAGTATAGAAGTTACTAGAGTTGATGGAACACATTATTGGAGTTTGGTTAAATATGATGGTAACTGGTATCATTTTGATTCAGGTAGGCATAGATATGGTAGTCCAAAAGAACGTTTCCTAAAAACTGATGCACAAGTAGAGGAATATTCTAAGAAGTACCAAGAAGGTTTTTATGAATTTGATAAATCCAAGTATCCAAGGACCCCAGTAGAACCATTAGAACCATAGAATATAAGTGAGGTGATAGATATGCAATATAATGTATTGGAATACTTAGAACATACTGTAAATCGATTACCTGAAAAAGTCGCTTACGCAGATGATAAAATTGAGATAACCTTCCAAGAAACCTATAATCAGGCTAGGGCAATTGGAACATTTTTAGCAAGAAGGGGTATTTACAAGGAACCAGTAGCCGTATTTATGAACAAAAGCCCAATGGAAATCGTTGCTTTCTTTGGGGTGGTCTATGGAGGCAATTTTTATGTTCCTCTAGATGAGGAAATGCCAAAATTTAGAATTGAACTTATACTCGAGAATATAAAACCCAAGGCCATAATCTGCGATGAATCATCTGAAATGCTACTAAAAGAGATGGGTTATGGTGATAATCTATTTTTATATGACAGTATTGTAGGGACAAGTATTGACAAGCAAGCTCTAGAAGATATAAGAAATAAAGCAATAGACACAGATCCCCTATACGTTGTATTCACATCAGGTTCTACAGGAATTCCTAAAGGAGTAGTAGCCTGCCATCGATCTGTCATAGATTATATCGAAAATCTAACACAGATTTTGGATTGTGATGAAGACACAGTATTTGGGAATCAGGTCCCCTTGTACTTTGATGCTTGTTTGAAAGAGGTATACTCTACTATAAAATGTGGAGCAACAACTTATATAATCCCTAAAAGCCATTTTATGTTTCCATTAAAGCTTGTAGAATTCCTGAATGAATATAAGATTAATACAGTATGCTGGGTAGTTTCAGCCTTAACCATAATATCTAGTTTTAAGGTATTAGATAAAATTAAACCTGAGTACCTTCATACCATAGCCTTTGGTAGTGAAGTATTCCCAATAAAGCAATTTAATTTATGGAGAGAAGCTTTACCTGATGCTAGATTTATAAACTTATATGGGCCAACTGAGGCAACAGGGATGTCCTGTTATTATGAGGTGGACAGAGAATTTGATGAGGATGATGTAATTCCCATAGGTAGACCCTTTAAGAATACAGATATTATCTTATTAGATGAAAACGATAAGATTCCTGAACAAGGAGAATTAGGAGAAATTTGTATACGAGGAACATCTCTAACCTTTGGATATTATAATGCCTTTGATATTACCAATAAGGTATTTGTACAGAATCCATTAAACACTGCCTACCCAGAATTGATATATAGGACAGGAGATCTTGGAAGATATAATCAATATGGAGAATTGGAGTTTGTTTCGAGAAAAGATTATCAAATCAAACACATGGGACATCGTATTGAACTAGGAGAAATTGAGGCTAATGTAAACAAATTAGATGAAATTAAAAGCTCCTGTTGTATATATGATGAAGAAGGCAACAAAATCGTATTATTTTATGTAGGTGATATTAACATCAAGGACCTAAGCAAAAAGCTTAGACAGAGTTTACCACGTTATATGGTCCCTAATAAGATTCAGCAATTAGAAGTAATGCCCCTAACCCCAAATGGGAAGCTAGATAGGGTTTATTTAAAGGGACTAATAAAATCAAAAAATAAGGAGAGATAATTTATGGAAGATTTATTAGAAATATTAGAAGACTTACACCCAGATATTGATTTTGAAACTCATGAAGCATTGATAGATCAACAGGTATTGGATTCTTTTGACATAGTGACTCTAATTGCTGAGATTGATAGCGTGTTTGATGTAACAATTCCAGCTGAAGAAATCATTCCCGAGAACTTTAACTCTGCAAAGGCCTTGTACAAATTAATTGAGCGATTATCTGACTACTAGTAGGGGGAGCTATGTTTTTTACATCTTATAGTTTTATAATATTTCTATCAATAATATTTTTATTGTATTATTTAATACCAAAGAGACTACAGTGGCCTTTACTCTTAATCGCATCCTATATTTTTTATGGATTTGCAGGGATAAAGTATTTTACCTATATAGTACTGACTACTATCTCAACCTATATAGTAGGTTTAAAAATAGGAAATCTTTATAAAGAGGAATCAAAGTACTTAAAAGAAAACAAAGGAATTTTATCTAGGGTAGAGCTTAAAGAATATAGGACTACAAGTAAGTCAATACGATGGAAATGGCTTTTATTCTGTATGTTATTGAACTTTGGTATTTTAGGAGTTACAAAGTATACAAATTTTACTATAAGTAACATTAATTTCATTTTAGCTAAACTTGGCAGTGGTAGACAACTAGGCTTCCTAGATATTGCTCTACCCATGGGGATTTCCTTTTATACCTTCAAATCAATGGGATATATTATTGATGTATATAGAGGGAAATATGAGCCAGAAAGAAATATTTTTAAGTTTGCCCTCTTTGTGTCTTTCTTCCCACAAATAATCCAAGGTCCTATAAGCCGATTTGATGATTTATCTGAGACCTTGTTTAAGGAACATAATTTTGATATTAAGAATTTCAATGACGGGATGATTAGAATTCTGTGGGGATTTTTCAAAAAGTTAGTCATTGCAGATAGAATCCTGGTAGGCGTAAATACAATAATTAGAAATCCAGACACATATCAAGGAGCCTTTGTATTCATAGGTATGCTATTCTATGCCTATCAGCTATATGCAGATTTTACTGGTGGTATAGATATTACCATAGGAATTTCCCAAGTGCTTGGTATTAAGATTAAGGAGAACTTTGATAGACCATATTTTTCTAAGAATATTGCTGAGTATTGGAGAAGATGGCATATCACAATGGGAACTTGGTTTAAAGATTATCTATTTTATCCTATATCCGTTTATAAACCAATGCTTAATTTCTCTAAATACGCTAGAAGAACCTTTGGGGATAGCATTGGTAAAAGATTGCCAGTTTATATTTCATCAATTATTGTATGGTTTACAACAGGTATTTGGCATGGAGCCAGTTGGAACTTTATAATGTGGGGACTTACTAATTGCTTTGTTATACTGGTTTCCCAGGAGTTAACCCCCTTCTACAATTGGTTCCATAGTAAATTCAATGTAAAGGATAAGTTCCTATTTAGATCTTTCCAGGTTGTACGTACTATATTATTGATGAGTGCTATTAGGTTATTTGATTGTTATAGGGATGTACCCATGACTTTTAGAATGTTTGGAAGCATGTTTACAAACTTTAATGTTAGTGATTTATTTAATGGCTCACTACTAAATCTTGGACTTAGCTTTGCTGATTATATTGTACTATTGATAGGTCTAGTAATACTGACAACCGTGAGTTTAATCCAAAGAAAGGGTAGCGTAAGGGATAGGTTATATAAGAAACCTGCCATCCTAAGATATTCTGTATATTATGTTTTAATAGTTTCTATAATTGTATTTGGTGCTTATGGGGTCGGTTATGATTCTAGTCAGTTTATTTATAATCAGTTTTAGGAGGTTTCCATGACTAAAAAAAGAATTATTACTTTTGTTTCATTTATATGTGTTTTATTGGCTAGTTTGTTCCTTTTACAGAAACTGTTTATGCCTAAATATGTCCATGGTATCGTAGAAGGCTCTTTAATAGAAGAATACTACACAGAAGAGGAGAAGAACCATGACATAATTTTTATTGGTGATTGTGAAGTATATGAAAACTTTTCACCAATTACACTTTGGGAGAATTATGGGATAACTAGTTATATACGTGGTAGTGCCCAGCAACTAATTTGGCAATCCTACTACTTGCTTGAAGAAACCCTGAAATATGAAACTCCAAAGGTAGCAGTATTTAATGTATTGGCCATGATGTATGATGAGCCGCAGAAGGAAGCATATAATAGAATGACTCTGGATGGTATGAAGATGTCCTCATCAAAGATAAATTCCATCAAGGCATCCATGATGGAGGATGAGAGTATAATAGATTACTTTATTCCCCTATTCAGATATCATTCAAGATGGAGTGAACTTGAGAATGACGACTTTAAGTACTTGTTTAAAAAAGAGAATTTGTTCCATAACGGCTACTACATGAGAGCTGATGTTAAGCCTGTAACATCTATCCCTAAGGGTAAAAAGCTTCCTGATTATAGATTCGGAGAGAATGCTTACGATTACCTTGATCGTATGGTAGAATTATGTAAGAGCAAGGGTATAGAGCTGGTATTAATTAAAGCACCTAGTCTCTATCCATACTGGTACGATGAATGGGATGAACAGATGGTTGAGTATGCTAAAAAACACGATTTATTATACATTAACTTTTTAAATCATATTGACGAAATTGGGCTTAACTTTGAAGAGGATACCTATGATGCGGGTTTACATCTTAACGTATATGGAGCTGAAAAATTAGCTGATTATTTTGGCAGAATTTTAGTTAAAAAATTTGACTTGGAAGATAAAAGAAATGATGAAAAATTGAAAAAGATATGGGATTCAAAAATAGAGTTTTATAATGAAATGAAGGAAAAACAGCTTAAAGAAATTGAAGAATATGGATATATAAAGAGCCTTGCCCCAAATCCAGGACAATAGAATTGAGAGGAGGATGTCAATGAAGAAGATAAGCATTATCTTAATTATACTAATCATGCTAACAGCTTGTAGCGGTGGGAATAATACCCCTAGTACACCAAATGAGCCTGTTGATAATTTAAATGAAAACGGTTCAGACGATAATCTGGTAAGTGATGGGTTTGTATTCGAAACCAATGGAGTAGAAATAGCTATGAATCAGGAAGTGGCTCCCATTATAGAAAAGCTGGGAGATTCAAAAGAATATTTCGAAGCAGAACACTGTGCTCTACCAGGGCTTGAAAAAACCTATACTTATAATGGATTTGAGTTATATACTTACGAAAAAAATGGGGTTGATAGTGTTTCATCAATATTATTTTTAGATGATAGCGTAAAGACCAAAGAAGGGATATATCTATATTCAAGTTTAGATGATGTCTTAGAAGCATATGGGGATGATTATGAGCAAAAATTAGATCTCTATATATATGAGCGAGGAGATTCACAACTTTGCTTTTTAATAGAGGATGGGGAAGTTACTTCAATCGAATATATTGCAATAACAGAATGATTTTAAAGGGTTGTTGGATGTTAGCCAATAGCCCTTTCATTTTATCATTTATAGACCTTCCTGACTTGTTATTTTACATGCTCTAGAGTAAAATAGATTTATGAGATAAAATGAAAGGTGGTCATATAGTGGATAAGTATATTCCAACCAGAGAAGATGCCTACAAGTTGTTAACAGAATATGTTCAGGATCCATCCCTAATCAACCATTCCCTCATGGTAGAATCGGTCATGAGACATTTTGCTGAACTTTATGGTGAAGACGTTGAAAAATGGGGAGTTATTGGCCTAATTCATGACTTAGACTTTGAAAAATACCCAGACCAGCATTGTGAGATGACTGAAAAAATCTTAAGAGAAAATAATTGGCCAGAAGACTATATTCGCGGTGTACTAAGCCATGGATGGGGGTTGGCCACTGGAGTAGAACCCATCCATCCTATGGAAAAGGTAATATACACCATAGATGAATTAACAGGCTTGATATATGCAACTGCCCTTATGCGCCCAAGTAAGAGTCTCTATGATTTAAAGGTAAAATCCGTCAAGAAAAAATGGAAGCAGAGCTCCTTTGCAGCTGCTATAAACAGGGAAGTAATAGCCCAGGGAGCAGAGCTAATGGGTATGGAATTGGACAAGGTAATTGAGGAAACTATAGAAGGTATGAAACCCGTTACTGAACAGATAGGTTTGAAGGTTATATAGAATATTGGTTAATTTTAATCTATGATTATTTATTTTACTATTGGTAAAGCTAAGATAATCCCTACAAATAATAGAAGGTGAAAAGATGAGTCTAGATTTTGAAGGTATAATCTCAAGCCTAAGATCCAAGGCTAATTCTGTCTACTCCAATAATGAAAGATTATTCAAGTTGATTCAGGATAGCAAGAAGACCTTAGAGGGTAACAAGGCTTTTTCTGAACTAATTGATGATGTCAAGGTCTCCATAGATATAATAAAGCAATATCTCAAGGGAGAGTACACTGGCCTATCAAAAGCTAGCATCATCATGATAATAATAGGATTATTATATCTTGTCAATCCATTGGACATAGTACCTGACTTTTTATTAGGTGGTTTCATAGATGATGCTGCAGTATTTGCCTATATATTAAAGAAAATCCACCATGAAATTGAAAGATTTACGGAGTGGAAGTCCAAGAATGGATAACTTCACTTATAATAGCTAAGGTTGCTTTGAATTATAATGTACATTTTCATGTAAAAGTTGATTAAAGGGGGATTTGAATGGAAAACTCATATAGATTTTATACTAATAAGGATTGTGTTTATTTACCTTGCCATAAAACAAAGAATGTTGATGAATTTAACTGCTTGTTTTGCTATTGTCCTTTATATTTCTTAGAGGAATGTGGAGGAAACTATGAGGATAAGTATGGTGTTAAGGATTGTACCAACTGCCTAATACCCCATGGTCCAAAGGGATATGACTATATTAACCAAAAAATCATGGATGAAAACAATAAGAGAGTGGCAGAGGCTTTTTCAAAGGAATAGTCATTCATAATATCTTAGAGAAAAGGGGAATGAGGATTGCAGCACATAGGAGAAATAACAGCATTGATGACTGCCATTTTTTGGACAATCATGGCAGTTTTTTTTGAGACAGCAGGCAAGAGGGTAGGCTCCTTGGCAGTGAATTTTATCAGGCTGGTAACAGGATTTATAATGTTAAGTATATTTGTGTATTTTAGACGTGGCTATCTTTTACCCACTGATGCAACACTACATAATTGGACCTGGTTAGGTATTTCAGGCCTTGTTGGTTTCTTTTTTGCAGATTTATTCCTCTTTCAGGCCTATGTGGAGATAGGTACAAGGATAACCATGCTAATACTAGCTTCTGGCCCACCTATAACTGCCATCTTAGGATACCTGGTTTTGGGAGAAAGGCTGTCCTTAGCAGGTATAGTAGGAATGCTGATAACAGTAGGTGGTATTGCAATAGTTATATTAAGTAAGGATTCAGATGATAAAAAGTTCAAGGTTAACCATCCTCTTAAGGGAATAATCTTTTCCCTATTGGGAGCCATAGGCAATTCTGTTGGAATGATATTTACCAAGATAGGGATTGGGGATTACAGTCCTTTTGCAGCCACACAAATTAGGATTATTACAGGCTTTATAGGTTTTCTAATCCTATTTGCTTGTACAAATAGATGGGAAGATTTAAAGAAGGCAGTCCTTGACAAGAAGGCCATAACATTTATTGCTTTAGGGTCTATATTTGGTCCCTTTTTAGGTGTATCCTTCCAGTTGATGTCCTTGCAATACACAACTGCAGGTATTTCCTCTACTATAACATCCATTATGCCGGTGACCATTCTTCCCTTTTCAGTACTGATCTTTAAGGAAAAATTGACTATTAAGGAAGTACTTGGGGCTCTAATATCAGTTATTGGAATTGCAATATTATTTTTAATTTAGATTGTATTATATATTTGATTGTGTTATTATGAATTTAGCAAGTTAATATTAGCTTTAGGTTTTTAATTAAATGGGAAATGGGTGAGAGTCCCATACAGCCCCCGCTACTGTAATTGATGACGAAATCGGCATGTACCACTGGAGGAATCTGGGAAGGTGCCGAGACTAGGATGATTCATAAGTCAGGATACCAGCCTATTTGCTAGAAGTAACCTTCGGAGGGAAGGGGTAACTTATATTCCTTTGTAATATATCCCTATCTCCATGATTAGGGATTATTTGTTTTTTGAAGCCTCTTAGTGTAGATAATGTAAATCATATCAATCAGCCAGGATATTTATCTATCTTCAAAGAAAATACCTCATTACTATGTCACAATCCATAGTATTATCCCATAAATGATAATATTTGCTGGTTCATTAAACATTATTTACACAGTTTTATTAAAAAGGGTACACTGTTTACAACCTAGTGGTTACCCTTTTTCTTTACTTATTTATAAAAACTACAAAATGGAGGAAGAGATGGAACTATTAAAAAACACTTTAAATGCAATCCAACCAGCAGATCTAAAGACTAAGGAACTTACCAAGGAGAAATGGGATGGACTAGTAAAACCCATGGGAAGTCTAGGTAGATTGGAAGATGTCGCAATCAAGATAGCTGGAATTACAGGCAAGGTAGAAAATGTAATTGAAAAAAGAGTAATAGTGGTAATGGCCAGTGATAATGGTATAGTTGAGGAGGGTGTAACCAGTACTCCCCAAATAATAACTTCACTGTTAACTGAAGGAATGGTTAAAGGAATCACGGGAGTAGCTACATTGGCTAGATTTGTAAATTCTGATCTAGTGACGGTAGATATAGGCTTGAATTCAGATTTCAACCACCCAGAGGTACTTATGAGGAAGATAGCATATGGGACTAAGAACTTCACCAAGGGGCCTGCTATGTCATATGAGGAGGCAATAAAATCTATAGAAGTTGGTATAGAGATTGGGGACCAATTATTTGCCCAAGGCTATGAAATCATAGGTACTGGAGAGCTGGGAATGGGTAATACTACCACTAGCGCTGCCGTTCTAAGTGTTTTTTCTGGACTTGATGTAAGCCTTACATGTGGAAAGGGGGCTGGCATTACTGAGGAGCAATATGATAAAAAGAAGAATACAATCCTAAAGGGAATAGAGCTAAATAAGCCCAATAAGGAAGATCCGATAGATGTATTATCTAAGGTAGGCGGATTTGATATAGGAGGTATGTGTGGTCTCTTCCTATCAGGAGCAAAAAATAGGATTCCAGTGGTCGTTGATGGATTTATATCTTCAGCAGCTGCCCTGTGTGCAGTTAAACTAAATCCTCATGTTAAGGATTACCTAATACCTTCACATCTATCTGATGAACCAGGTTCTAGATATTTACTGGATGAACTTGGACTTGCGCCTATGTTAGATATGAATATGAGGCTGGGTGAAGGCTCAGGCTGTCCTCTGGCATTCCAAATAATAGATGCAGCCCTTTATACTCAGGAAAATATGGGGACCTTCCAGCAGGCAACTATAGATAGCTCTATCTTGGTAGATATAAGGGAAGAGTAAGGGACTTTTGGCATGGATACTATGGAGGGATAGTATGATTACATTAATAACAGGTGGTGCCCGTAGCGGTAAGAGTAGATTTGCTGAAAGCAAGTACTCGGATAAGGAAGATGTGGTTTATATAGCCACCTCTAGAGTATTGGATAAGGAGATGCAGGCTAGAGTAGACCATCATAGGGAGATGAGACCTTCTCACTGGAGGACCTATGAAGGCAATTATAATCTTAGCCAAGCCCTGGGAGCAGAAAAGCATTATCTATTGGACTGTGTAACTGTTTTAACTTCTAATATAATGTTTGACATTACAAAGGATGAGGAGTATATAGATCAAGATCTGCAAAGGCAAGTGGAGGACAAGGTAATGGAAGAACTAGGGAGTCTCATTAATTCAATAAATTCTAGAGGATATGAACTCATTTTGGTAACCAATGAAGTAGGCCTTTCCATAGTCCCAGAAAACCATATATCCAGGGTTTTCAGGGATATACAGGGGAGAATAAATCAAAGAATTGCAGCCCTAAGTCATGAGGTTTATCTGGTTTGCTGCGGGATACCGGTGAAGATAAAATGATTAGGGGGTTGATAATAGCCCTGCAATTCCTTAGCAGGTTGCCAGTAAATATTGCAGTGGATTTTAACAAGGCCAATATTAGAAAAAGCACCTTCTATTTCCCCTTTGTAGGCCTTTTACTTGGTTTAATAGCCTCCCTTGTCTATTATCTGTTAAACCCTTTCAACAATCAAATAGCATCCTTTTTAACCCTCTTAATTACTATAGTTTTAACAGGAGGCCTTCATTTAGACGGCCTATCGGATACAGCAGATGGCTTTTTTTCCAACAAGGATAGGGAGACCACCCTTGAGATAATGAAGGATAGCAGAATAGGGGCTTTTGGAGTTATAAGCCTAATCCTTCTAATCTTTTTCAAGTATATCTTGATTTCTAATCTAGGATATAAGCTCCCTGTTGCCCTAGCCCTCTCAATGGGTAATAGTAGACTAATAGTATTGATACAGATAGCTTCTAAGAGGATTGCAAGACCAGGTGGACTAGGTGATATGGTCCACAAGTCCAAGCCTCAAAAATATATACTATCCAGTATAGGGCTTTACTTGTTAGTAGTAATATATATGGATATCAAATTCTTGATACCCTTAATCATTTCTTTGATAGGAGGGGAGATGATCTCTGCCTACTCCTATAAGAAAATTGGTGGCCTTACAGGGGATGTATATGGAGCCATCATAGAGCTATCGGAGCTAGTGTCCTTGCTAAGCTATTGGGGGGTGTTTATTTGGATATAATCATGGTTAGGCATGGCGAATCAGAGGCCAATGTATCTGGAGTTTTTGGGACAGAAGAAGCCCCATTGACTAAACAAGGGAGAAAACAGATTGAGGATACAAGGGAGAATTTAAAGGGGTTTTCCTTCGACAAGGTTTATTATAGTCCTTTTACAAGAACTGTGGAGACCCTAAAGATTCTTGGCCTAGATGGAAGAGCTGATGAAAGGATTGCTGAATATAATTTTGGGATTTTTTCTGGCAAAACCCATTATGATCTAGAAGGTGAGTTTCCAAGGGAATATAAGGAGTGGATAGAGGATCCTACTGGTTATAGAATCCCAGGTGGGGAGAGTTTAAGCCTTGCCTATGACAGGGTAAAGGGTTTTCTAGAGGAAGCCTTAACTAAGGATGAAAACCTTCTTCTGGTCACCCATGCTGGAGTCATTCGTTTGGCCCTATGCTGGGTTTTTGATGATGTAGATTATTTTTTTAAATTCAAGGTGGATAATGGGAGTATCAATATTATTTCCATTGATGATGGCTATAAGTTCATAAGGATGTTAAATTATAGGCCAGGATTATAAGAATAAGGTGGATAAGATGAGAAAAATTGTAAAGTGTATCAGGCAAATAGCTGAACTGAATGTAGACCTATTCAATGGGTTAGGCCTAGGGGTGGAGATTCAGGATTTTACAGAGCCAAATTTAAGTGAAGAAGATAAAAAAGATATAATTGATAATTATATAGAGGTCTTTAAGGGGTTTAAGGGAATCAAGTCCATGCATGGCCCCTTCTTAGATTTAAAACCATCAAGTCCAGACCTATTGATTAGGGAAATTAGCTATAAAAGGTACTTGGACACAATTAATATAGCAAGGGAATTGGATATGGATTATCTGATCTATCATAGTCAAATTAACCCTTATTTAAATGAACCTGGCCTTAGCAAGCTAAACAATCTCCAAGCTAAGGAATTTTGGGACAAGATCTTAGATGAGACGGACTTTAAAGGTATTATACTCATAGAGAATGTATTTGAAGAAGGTCCCGAGATGTTAAGGGATTATATTGACATGGTCAGCCGTCCCAATATCAGAATCAATCTAGATATTGGTCATGCCAAATTAGGCAAGGCTAGTTTAGAGACCTGGATTAAAACCTTGAGGGATTATATAGCCTATGTTCATATACACTCTAATAATGGCCTATATGATCAGCATGTAATGCCCAGCCCAGAAGAAATCTCTGCTTTATTCGAGCTATTGGATAAGTATAGAATTAACCCGGTATTGTCCCTAGAATATAAAATAGTTGATATTGAGAAAGAAATAATAAAATATTTTTAGATAATATCTGTTTATTGGGGTATATATTAACTTGATAATGTTTTCTGAAGAAAGCGAGGAAAGGCTATGGCTATTAGCGAAATCATTAATTATTATGGCGAAAAGCATAGGCCCTATATGGGTGGATTGGTTAATCATTTGCCCATGGGACAGCTAGCTATCTATAAGATGTCCAATGATTTAGATAAGGTGAACTATTTCACAGAAGCTTTTTTAGAGAGAAATCACATTGATCAAGTCACAGATACTTATCCTAGAATAGATGGCCTAGAGGAAACCCTAGGCAAAAGGGAATTATATGAATCATGCTTGGAATTCCTTAGTAAAGAAATTAATCAGGAAAACCTAGACGAATATATGAATCATATTTTGAACAAGTACATATTAGGGCTATCATCTGGACTATTTCATACAACTATCCGATTGGCCTATGCTATTGAAGGTGTCAGATTGGATTCGGACTTAATTAATGAAGTAGAGCGAGGGTTGGCCTATTATGTAACAGCCTACAGGGAATCTAAGCTATTTACCAGGTCTATTCAGGGTTCTGACATCAAGGAAGAAATGACAAACTTGGTAAATGATGAAGAGATAAGAAATATACTGGAAAGTCAGAGTTCCTTAGGGAAAAAGATTAGGGCTCTGTATGGGGAAAAGGATTTCCTGGACAAGGGGTTTATTATTGAAGGTAGCCAGGAGGATAAAATTAAGGCCCTATTAAACCTATTGGTACCAGCCTATTATTTCTCGGGAAATATAGTCGTCCTACATTGCATTACAGCCCTTCATGCAGTTGTAGTTTTAAGGGATTATTTTGATGACTTTTCAAGAGCCTTAGATATATTGACCACCAGCATACTTACCCACCTCTTGACCATTTCATATCATGATTATATTAGGGAGATAGGTGAAGTCGCCCATGTGTCTTGGGAAGGAGTATTGAGTATTGCAGCAGAAAAAACAGATGTCCATACTGTTAAACTGGCCTACTCAGGCTTTGAGTTATCTAGATTATTTGGAGCACATGGATTAAAGGAAATTGCAATTAAAAGAATTAGAAGTAGTTAAGAAAACTGTCATTGGGATATCATTATCATCCTAATGACAGTCTTATTATTATCATTTATGGATCTACATGTCCTATAAGAATTTGCAACATTAAATAAGATAAGGTTTTAAATTTTGTATAAGTACCACTTACAGGTAGAAAGTTCATATTTTAATTCAAATATTTTTTGACTCTTATTGATAATCCCTTCACACCTATAAAGAAACATCCTGTTTCCTGCTAGTTTTTCCTCTTCCTTGAAGATAATCCTATCAACCTTAACCACAACATTGGACATATCTTCAGACTTAATCCTATATCTTAAGGGAATGGGATATTCACCTTCATTGAACCAAGCAATCATCTCTATAGGCTTCATCAAAACCTTCATAACAAATCACCCCTAAAATTTACTAGACATCATAGGATATTCCTCTTCCATTATGACTCCACCTATAATAGGTGAGATGCCAGAATGTAAAAAGCTAGAGCGAATAACTGAATTATATCCAAATTTATACCTCAACTTATCTATAGTTTTATCTAATATTTCATCCTTTTCATTTATTAGGTCTGTTAAGGATAATTGAAAAAAATCATCTGAAGAGAGTTCACTTAAACTTATGGAAAACTGCCTTAGGGCTTCCCCTTGCCACATTTCATCAAATAATTTTCTAGCTATACCATAAATGGTATTGGTGGAAGAAGTGGGTGTATCTAACTTGCGTTGATGGGAGTAAGAGAAAAAATCATGGGTTTTGATAGACACGGAAACCACCCTGGCTCTTTGCCCTAAATCCCTAATCCTCATACCCACCATTTCTGATATTCCCAATAAAACCAGATGGGCTTCTTTTTTGTTATCCACATCAAAGGGCATGGTACTAGAATTACCCACTGATTTAACGGGCGGAGGCAGGTTACTAACTGGAGAACTTTCTATACCATTGGCATAGCTCCATATAAGGAGGCCAGGTTTTTTTAACCAAGAGTATATATAGTCCCTATCTGTATTTGCTAGATCACCAATGGTATAGATTCCACGGCTATTTAATTTTTTTTTGGTCCTAGAACCCACCATAAATAAATCTTCCACAGGTAAGGGCCACATTTTTTCCCGAATCTCATGGGGAAAGAGGGTATGCACCATGTTGGGCTTTTTAAAATCTGATGCAATTTTAGCCAAGAGCTTGTTATGGCTAATACCTATATTGACTGTAAAGCCTAATTCTTTGTGAATCCTTTCCCTTATTTCATGGGCGACCTCCATATAGCATTTTCTCATATTAGAGTAATCTAGGAAAACTTCATCAATGGAATATCTTTGGATGTAGGGGGAGTAGTCCCTTAACATATCCACCATGGCCTCACTTGCCTCCATATAGCGGCTATAAGAGGGGGGGACTATTGTCAAATTTGGACACTTTTGCAGGGCAGAGTGGATGGATTCCCCTGTGATGATGTTAAATTTTTTTGCAGGTATGGATTTAGCCAATACAATCCCATGACGTTTTGTCTGATCTCCGCCCACTATAGAGGGTATCTCCCTCAAATCTATAGGGCTACCATGTTGTAATCTATAAGCAGCTTCCCAAGATAGGTAGGCAGAGTTTACGTCTATATGAAATATTATTCGCGATTCCATATAAATCAACTCCATAAATAAGAATGTATGTTCACTAATATACTACCAGAACGATTGTTCTATGTCAATGGAAATTTAACGCAATCTGAATATATAAAATCAATTAAAGAAAGGCAAAAAAAATAGCCTAGCGGCTATTTAATTTTAACTATTTCTTATTCTCTTCATCTACCCATTCTTTGGCCTCTAATACTGCATCATAGGTTGGAATAGCAACTTCAGAGTCAGGTAATTTGCACTCAGTATTATAGTATACGTCTGTGGCAGTATTCTCTATCTTGGGCTCTTTAAAGGTTTTGTAGGAGCTATCTATTACAACTCCATCTTTTGGCTTATTCGGTGCTCTGTTGTTATCAGGGGGGATACATGTTAGGTTTAATTTATCGTCATTAACAAGTTTTTTGTCTTTTTCCTTATTCATTACTCTACCTCCTACTTAAAGTATTTTACTTGTATCTACAATATACCCATTAAAGGAGATTTTAATCCTTAACCCTAATTGATTTCAATTAGTTCTGGCAATGGCATATACCTACTTATCCCCATATCCCTTATTTCGGTAGTGTTGTCCCTATATTTAATTATTATTTCTGATTTGACAGTAGCCCCATCAAGGCCTTGAACTACCGTTCTCATCTCTCCCTGGTTTAGGTCTTCATTTTTAACATATTTAATAGGGGGCTTGATAGCATTGCTCATATAATGCTTCCAAGTGATCTCAGGTGGCTTTTCTGTACCATAAAACCCCATATACAATCTATTATCTATTAGTTTAGACCATATTAAAATATTTCCTTGGGTATTATTTTTAAATTTAAAATCCTTCACCCCATAGGCTACGGTAGCATCTTGGCCATAGGGCACATAGTTAATAGGCATGGAATGGTTGTGCCTTTCAATGACCTCTTGGTTGGTAAGTACCACCAAATTATATAAGCTGGTGGCAATCTTACAAACCCCTCCTCCTGTGTCCATAAGGATTTCTCCAGATACGTAGGTTGCACCTTCCCTATAACCATTTTTTTCATTATAGGGTCCAAGTCTAGCATTTTGTGAAAATATCTCACTGGGTTTAACAACCTGGCCACAGATTTTTTTGGCAGCTAAAGCTACATTATATTCTTCCCCTGGAAGTGGATTTATCAGAACAGCACAGAAGGCGGCCATAAGTATTGGAGTATTACTCTCATTTTTGGCCCTAAGGAAGTCCTCATCATTTATCCAAGGAAGATTAAAGACCTGGGAAGAGCTTTCAGGTATATCATAGTTGTCATTAACTTGATTGAGCTTTATTTCTATTCTGGAGTTATCATTAAAATTATCTCTAAAAACCTGGTAGACATGCTGATTAAAAATTGGCCATGGAAACAATAGGGTTAATAAATTAGCAAATATAATTGTTTTACTAAACATATTATTTCTCCTATAGGTTATAGTAATTAATTATCTATTTTAGTATTTTACGAATCCAATATTTTATACAATAAGCACCTGGTAAAATTACGGTGGCCTTAATCATATATAATAAAATCATTTTTTAATGGGTTTGCTTGCAGAAAGAAGGAGATTCTAATATAATTAAAACAATATTTCTTAGTTTTCAAATTAATCTAAATTGATAATAAATATTTATTAAACTAATGCTATAATTGAGAAGAACTTGCTTGGGAAAATACAAAAAGCGGGAGGAAATCATGTATAAACTATTAGTCATTAACCCAGGTTCCACATCCACCAAAATAGGTGTTTATAATGATGATGAATTAATATTTGAGGAGACCATTAGGCACTCTTCAGAAGAATTAGCGGATTACGAAAGAATAAACCAACAAAAGGAATTCCGGAAGAATTTGATTATAGAAACCTTAAGGGAAAATGGTATAGATACGAAAACATTTACTGCCATTGTAGGTAGAGGAGGCCTAACTAAACCTATAGAAATTGGAACCTACCTGGTAAATGAGGCCATGCTGAAGGATTTAAGACTAGGTAGAATGGGGGAGCATGCCTCAAACCTAGGAGGGCTAATAGCCCATGATATAGCATCGGAAAATCAAATCCAGGCCTACATAGTTGATCCGGTGGTGGTTGATGAGCTCCAGGATGTAGCAAGGATTTCTGGTATAAAGGAGATTCAAAGAGTTAGTATCTTCCATGCCCTAAATCAAAAGGCGGTAGCTAGGAGATATGCTAGCTCTATAAATAGAAGGTATGAGGACTTAAACCTGATAGTGGTACATCTAGGAGGAGGGATATCTGTAGGAGCCCATGAAAAGGGGAAGGTTATCGATGTGGCAAATGCCCTAGATGGTGAAGGTCCTTTCTCCCCTGAAAGATCAGGTAGCCTCCCAGTGGGAGACCTGGCCAGGCTTTGCTACTCTGGTAAATATACCATAGATGAGATTTTTAAACTAATCAGGGGTAGGGGTGGCCTGGTTTCCTATTTAAATACCAATGATGCAAGGCTAGTATCTGAAATGATAGATAATGGGGATGAGTATGCTGAGAAGATCTATCATGCAATGGCCTACTAGGTGGCTAAAGAAATAGGGGCAGTTTCAACAGTCCTCAAGGGTGAGGTAGATGGAATCATATTAACCGGTGGCCTAGCATATGACCATAGGTTTACTTCTTGGGTAAAGGAGAGGGTTGACTTTATCGCCAGCATACACATCTATCCGGGAGAAGATGAATTGTCTGCCCTGGTCCAAGGGGTTCTTAGGGTCTTGAGAGGGGAGGAAGAGGCAAAGGAATATGTCTAAGCCTTAGACCACATGTTTTTAAGTAAGATTAGGATAAATCATTAGAAATAGAGGCTAGGGGATGATTTTTTGGTAAATGAAAGATTGTTAAGGGATATGGAATTTATTGTAGAGTTAGATAAGATGAAGACCATTCTAAGGCAGACCAGCTTAATTAGTCAAGATAGACATGAGGATGATGCCCAGCATTCCTGGCACATAGCTGTAATGGCAATGATTCTGGATAAATATGCAGATGAGAAGATTGATACCTGTAAGGTAATTAAGATGCTCTTAATCCATGATTTAGTAGAGCTCTATGCTGGAGATACCTTCTGTTATGATAAGGATGCTAATAAGGATAAGGAGGAAAGAGAGCTTGCCGCAGCTGACAAGATTTTTGGCATGCTGTCCCAGGATAAGGCCAGGGAGATGAGGGCCCTATGGGATGAGTTTGAGGAGATGGAAACACCCGAGGCCTTATTTGCAGCCTCAATGGATAGGCTCCAGCCCATGCTCAATAATTACCATAATCAGGGTGGGACCTGGAAGAAGTACGATGTTCCCCAGGCAGACATTTATGAGAGAATATCCCCAGTAAAAAAGTCTTCGACTAGCTTATGGGAATTTGTTGAGCATATGTTAGAAGATGCCTATGACAAGGGTTTGATTAATAGAAGATAGGATATAGCTTATAAAAGGGATTATTATTTGCTATTAGTAATACAAATGGTTTATAATAAAAGGATAACATAAGGGAAGACAGACATAAGTAGAAAATATAAAGGGGTGCAGTTTATGAGAAGTGATTCAGTAACTAAGGGTGTGCAGCAAGCTCCGCACAGATCCTTATTTCATGCTTCAGGCTATATAAAGGAAGAACTAGATAGACCATTAATAGGTATAGTTAGCTCTCAAAATGATATTGTACCTGGACATATACATCTAGATAAGATAGTAGATGCTGTTAGGACTGGTGTCTTAATGGCTGGTGGAACACCTATAGTATTCCCAGCTATTGCTGTATGTGATGGTATAGCCATGGGCCACCAGGGTATGAAATATTCTCTTGTTACCAGGGAATTAATTGCAGATTCCACCGAAGCCATGGCCATGGCCCATGCTTTTGATGCCCTGGTTATGATTCCCAACTGTGATAAAAATGTTCCTGGCCTATTGATGGCTGCAGCAAGAATTAACATACCCACAATCTTTGTGAGTGGAGGACCCATGTTGGCTGGTAAGATAGCTGGTAAGAAGACAAGCCTATCCTCAGTTTTTGAAGCAGTAGGCTCTGTCGCAGCAAATACCATGACCTTAGATGAATTAGAAGAATATGAAAATAAGGCCTGTCCAACCTGTGGCTCATGTTCAGGCATGTATACTGCAAACAGTATGAACTGTTTAACAGAGGTCTTAGGCATGGGATTAAAGGGCAATGGAACCATACCAGCGGTTTATTCAGCCAGGATTCAACTAGCAAAAAGAGCTGGAATGCAAATAATGAAACTTTTAGAAGCAGATATTAAACCAAGGGATATTATGACCAAAGATGCCTTCCATAATGCCCTAACAGTTGACATGGCCTTGGGTTGTAGCACCAATAGTATGTTACACCTACCAGCCATAGCCCATGAGGCAGGGTTAGAATTGAATATGGATATTGTCAATGATATCAGTGCCGTAACACCAAACCTATGCCACCTAGCTCCAGCAGGTAATTCCTACATAGAAGAACTGGATGAAGCAGGCGGGGTATATGCTGTCATGAATGAGTTAAATAAAAAGGGACTATTAAAAACAGATGTACTAACCTGTACTGGAAAAACTGTAGGGGAGAACATTGAGGGATGTATCAATAGGGACCCTAACATAATAAGGCCTATAGAAAACCCTTATGATGAGACGGGAGGTATAGCAGTATTAAGGGGTAACCTAGCCCCAGACACATGTGTAGTCAAAAGGTCTGCTGTTGCACCTGAAATGCTGAAACATTCAGGTCCTGCCAGGGTATTTGATTGTGAGGAGGACGCTGTAGCAGCCATTAAGGGTGGAAAGATAGTAAGTGGAGATGTTGTGGTAATCCGTTATGAAGGTCCTAAGGGAGGACCCGGTATGAGGGAGATGCTTAATCCAACGTCTGCTATTGCAGGGATGGGCCTGGCTAGTGAGGTTGCACTTGTTACAGATGGACGCTTTAGTGGGGCATCCAGAGGGGCCTCAATAGGACACGTCTCTCCAGAGGCAGCTGTAGGTGGAAATATTGCCCTAGTTGAAGAAGGTGACATTATAGATATAGATATACCTGCAAATACAATTAATTTTAGGGTATCAGATGAAGAACTAGAAAGAAGAAGGTCTAAATGGAAGCCTAGGGAATCAAAGATAAAATCAGGCTATTTAGCTAGGTACGAAGTCATGGTTACCTCTGGCAATAGGGGAGCCATTTTAGAAGTAAAGAAGTAAGGATAAATTAAATATAAGATACTCGTTAGCTGAGGTTGATTAACCTCAGCTTTTTTATGGTCAAATTTACTCGGGCAAATTAAATCTTTGACATTTCTTGGATTTTCTCCTCCATATATCATTGAAATCATCCTTTAAGATATATAGTAGTTAATGATTTAGGAGGATGGATAAGATGAGGAGAAAAAGATTGACAGAGAGGTTTCCCTTCCTGTTGCCCTTAAGAAAACTGCAAAGAAAAATCTTCTTCTATTTAAAGATGAAATTAGATTCCAATGATTATGCTAGGGAAAAATCAGATGAACCCTTAGCATACAAGATATTTACAGCCAGCTCCAGGATGATTAACCCAAACAGCGGCTTTGACCTTGAGTATCAAATCAATAAGGTCCACAATCTAAAGCTGGTGGCCAAGACCATGGATGGGATAATTATTAGACCTAATGAGGTCTTCTCATTTTGGATGTTGGCAAGGGAGGCGGAGAAGTATGGAGAATACAAGGAGGGCCTGACCCTGGTAAATGATAAGACAATCCCCCTTAAGGGAGGAGGCCTATGCCAGATAAGCAACCTGCTCTTTTGGTTGTTTCTCCATACTCCCCTTAGTATAATAGAGCGGCATCCCCATTCATCGGAGACCATACCTAGACAGGGGGAGATTCCACCAGGTGTAGATGCAACCATATCAGAAGGTTGGAAGGACCTTAAGGTCAAGAATGAGACGCAGAACAGCTATCAGATTATCTTCGAATTTGATGATGAGTTTATACATGGCTCTATCTACTCTGATAAGGCTACAGATGTAAGTTATGCCTTAGTTAGTGAAAATCTAATGTATGCCAAGGAGGAAGATGGGTTGTTTAGATATAACGAAATCTATAGGATTGAGAGAGATAAGATGAGTCAACTCCTCCTCAAGAAGGAGTTATTATTTAAGAATAGAACCGAGATAAAATATCAAATTTCAGAAGAGATCATAGAAAGGAGGGCCATCTGATGAAGAA
>JAAYTL010000041.1 GCA_012518035.1 Tissierellia bacterium
AACAATCTGGTAAATATAGCAGCGTCATCAATTTCAGCCGTAATTGTAATTCAATTGATGGGTGATAAAGGAACCATCTTATCTACGGTTGTGATGACTGTTATTATCCTAATCTTCGGGGAAATAACCCCTAAGATAATAGCCAAGAAGATAGCTGATAGGTATGTTTTAGCTGTGGCTTATCCACTAGCCATAATAATGAAGATCTTAAAACCAGCTGTACATTTAGTTGTTAAAATAGTAAATCAAGTATCCAAACTTTGGGAGAAAGATGAAGAAGAGCCCGCAATCACAGAAGAAGAACTAGTTACCATAATTGAGAGTGTAGAAGATGATGGAATCATAGATGAAGAGGCCTCAGACCTTCTACAATCAGCCCTGAAATTTTCAAACATCCATGTTTCAGAGGTTATTACACCAAGGATAGATATGGTAGCTATTGATATAGAAGATGAGATGGATGAAATAATAGATATTGTATTGGATTCCCCATACTCCCGTATCCCAGTCTATGAGGAGACTATAGATAATATAGTCGGGGTCCTCTATGTAGACCATCTTTTAGAAAAACTAGCAGACAAGGAAGATATAGACAAGGATGAGTTTAATTCCATACTTATAGATGCCTTCTTCGTCCACCAAACCATGAAATTGCCAGAGGTATTTGACATTCTGAACAAGGGTAGGCTACAAATGGCCATAGTCACAGATGAGTTTGGCGGTACCCTAGGCTGCTTAACCATGGAGGACGTCCTGGAAGAGCTAGTTGGGGAGATCTGGGATGAGTATGATGAAATACAGGAGCAATTCATAGAAATAGGCGAGAATAGCTTCGAAGTCAGCGGAGAGTTAAGTCTTAGGGATCTAGCAGAGCACCTAGACTTAGATGACGACCACTTCGAAAGTGAATACATTACCGTTGGTGGTTGGGCAGTTGAAAACTTCAACGGCATACCTAAGGTCAATGATACATTTAAATATGAAAATTTATTAGTTAGAACCATAGAAGTTGATGGCTTAAGAGTATCCAAGCTAAGGATAGACATACTACCCGAAAGTGATAATGGCAATGTAAGTTATGGGTAAGGAAAGAAATTAAATGCTTTGATTAAAAGTACATCTTCTTATATAATAGAAGGGAAGAATTACAAGTTAATTCTTCCTATCTATTAGAAAGGGTGTACAGAATGTCCTATCTTAAGCTTATCGATGATAAGATACAGGAGCTAGCAGAATCATTTTCAGCCATTTTAAACGTAGAAACCACAGTAGTGGATAATAATCTTTTAAGAGTAGCAGGAACAGGTGACTTTTACTATAGAATAAATGAAAATAGTCCAGAGGATTCCCTCTTTGCCAAGGTATTAGAGAATGGAGAACCCATTTTAAATATCTATGACTCAGAAAGGGATATATGCCTAAACTGTAGTCATGCCAGTACCTGTAAGGAGAGGAAAAGCCTAATCTACCCAATAAAAATTGACAATGAAGTTATTGGGGTAGTTAGCTTTGCCTCCTTTAATCTTGAGCAGGATGAGATAATCATCAGCAAGGTAGATGAATACCTATATATGCTGGAGCACTTTGCCCAGAGTATAGAAAAGGAAATCCTTAGCATAAAGATGAGAAACCAGCTCAATAAGGGAAATGCAGAGATAAATGGAATCATAAACTATATTAACAAGGGAATTATCATCCTGGACAAGGAGCATAACATTTCCCATATTAACACCAAGGCTATCAAGCTCTTAGACATAAACTTCTATGATTATCAGGTCATAAATAGAAATATCAATGAAGTAATTAAAAACATAGACATTAAGGAAACCGGAGATAAGGAAGTAACCGGGACCTGGAAGATTGGAAAAAGGAACATAAGGGTAATTTATAAGATTAGTTACCTAGTACTAGACAGAAAAAATATTTCCATACTGATAGATTTTGATACCCTAACGTCAATTATCAATACTGCAGCCTCCTACAATAGCGATAACCTAATTACATTTGACAATATCATAGGCTGCAGCCCTTCATTACAGGCTGCCAAGGACAAGAGTAGGATTGCAGCCAAGTCCGACTCAACCATCTTCCTACATGGAGATAGTGGAACTGGTAAGGAGATGTTTGCCAGGGCCATCCACAATGAATCCAATAGAAGAGACGGTCCCTTTGTAGCCATTAACTGTGCCACACTTCCTGAAAACCTGATAGAATCTGAGCTCTTTGGCTATGAAAAAGGTTCCTTCACCGGGGCCAATCCAAAGGGTAAAATAGGTAAATTTGAACAAGCCAACAATGGGACCCTCTTCTTAGATGAAGTAGCAGATATCCCTCTACACCTTCAGGCTAAGCTATTGAGGGTACTTCAGGAAAAAAAGATTGACAGAATAGGTGGGACAACCCCTATAGATGTCAATGTAAGGATTATATCCGCAACCCATAAGGACCTGGAGCAGATGATAAAGAGCAACCTCTTTAGGGAAGACTTATTCTATAGATTAAATGTTATTCCTATAGTGCTACCGTCTCTTAAAGATAGGCCAGATGATATAGTAATGAGCTCCCAATATATCATAAACAAGCTATGTAAGAGAATGGATAAACCAGTCCAACGCCTATCCAAGGAAGTGGAGAAGAGCTTTTTATCCTATAAGTGGGCTGGAAACTTTAGGGAGCTGGAAAACGTCTTGGAATACGCAATCAACTTTTCACATGATGAAGAAATAGGGATGGACGATCTTCCAGAATACTTTGTTCAAAAACTAGAAGAAGAAAAACAAAAAGAACTCTTAGACGAACTAGACTCCATAGATGTCATAGAAATCAAGAGCCTAGAAGAGATGACCAACGAATATGAGAAGAAGATAATCAAGAAACTCATGGATATATATGGAGATGACACAAAAGCTAAGCAAAAGATAGCTAAGAAACTAGGTATAAGTGTCGTTACCCTATATAGAAAATTAAACAACTATTACTGTGAATAGGCCTATACCACAGTTTAGAAATCTGGGAAATTTTACCCAAACTATGGTATAATTATTATGTTAATTCTTTGTCATATCCATTATAGGATATATAAGTAAATATCATACAACGGAGGGATAAGATGAAATCATTAAAGGGAACTAAGACAGCAGAAAACTTAATGAAGTCCTTTGCTGGTGAATCACAGGCTAGAATGAGGTATACATACTATGCCAACATAGCAAGGAAGGAAGGCTACGTACAAATAGAAAACATCTTTGTAGAGACAGCCAACAATGAAATGGCCCATGCTAAGAGGTTCTTTAACTTCTTATCAGAGGAATATTCAGAAGAAGCAATAAAGATAGAGGCTGATTTCCCAGTAGCCATGGGTGACACAGCCCTTAATCTAAGAGCTGCAGCTGCAGGGGAAAATGAAGAGCACAGTCAAATGTATCCAGAATTTGCTGATATAGCAGATGAAGAAGGCTTCCCTGAAATAGCCAAGGTCTTTAGGGAGATAGCTGAAGCTGAAGAACGTCATGAGAGAAGATTCCTAAAGCTACTTGAAAACATAGAGAATAACAAGGTATTTGAAAAAGACGAAGTAGTAGAATGGAAATGCAACAACTGTGGCTATGTTCACACTGGAAAATCAGCTCCTGAACTATGCCCAGCCTGTGCCCATGAGCAAAAATACTTCGAAGTATTCAAAGAGACTTATTAAGCAAGAAAAGACTCCTATTAAGGAGTCTTTTTAATATCTATATCTAAACAAAGGGCAGGTACTTGCTATCCTTACTTAAACTAGGTTTGGAAAGGATATTTTCCAGGATCCTCACCCCATCACGAATCTCCTCCTTGTCAACAGTACCAAAACTCAGCCTGATATAGTTGCTATAGAGGCTACTGTCAGTAAAGAAGACCTTGCCCGGAACTATGGATAGCTTGTAATCTATACATTCCTTATATAGCTCCACCCCATCTATATCCTCAGGTAGTCTAACCCAAAAGCTCATCCCTCCATTAGGAGGTATAAAGTCTATACCATATTCCCTTAACCTGTCCAGCTCTTTTATAAAAAAGTCATACTTTTCCTTATAAACCTCCCTAACCCTATTGATATGCTCCTTCCAGTAGCCCATCCTCAAATATTCATCAAAGGCCCTTTGGAGAAAACCAGATGAAGTTATATCAGTAGTATGTTTAGCCTTTATAATATTCTTAAAGAGCTTATTAGGCAGGGTAATAAATCCAATCCTGACCCCTGGCATGAAGATTTTAGAAAAGGATTTAATATAGATGACATTATCATACTTATCCCTTGATTTTAATGGTAGATCTACCCTTTCCTTAAAGGATAAATCTGTCAAGAAATCATCCTCTATAATGTAAAACTCATATTCGTAGGCCAGGGCCAATAACTCACTCTTCTTCTCCTCACTATAGGAGTAGGTGGTAGGGTTCTGGAAGTTAGTCATCATATATAAGAACTTGGGCCTGTACCTTCTGATATTAGCCTTCAAGGCATCTATGTCTATCCCGTCCTCCAGCATAGGTACTCCAATAATCCTGGCTCCCCTGGACTCAAAGGCAGACAGGGCACCAGAGTAGGTGGGATTCTCCACCAAGATACTATCCCCCTGGTCTATCAGGGTCTTGGTGATTATGTCCAAGGCCTGCTGGCCACCAGAGGTGATTAGGATTTGGTCCTTATTTACATGGATTTGGGAGTTTTCTAATAGAAACTTAGATATGGATTCCCTCAAAGGCTCGAAGCCTGTAATTTCGGGATATAAGAATGCATGGGCCCCATCCCTATCCAGAACTCTTGACAGGGACTTTTTAAAATCTTCAATAGGAAAGACATCGGGAGTTGGTGAAACAGAGGCAAAATTGATACTATCATGAGATATGGGCATGATGCCTGATACCATCAATTCCATATCCCCCTCCTCTAGATAGGAGAGATCCTCAGGTATTGGTAGCCTTCTTATGTAGGTTCCACTACCCTTTATCGAATAAACATACCCATCTTGCTCCAGTTGCTTATAGGCGTTGACTATGGTCACATTGTTGACATCAAGCTTCTTGGCCAACTGTCTGATGGATGGCAGCTTATCGTCCTCAAGCTTATTCTCATCGATAAGCTCCTTAATGTGTTTGGCAACCTGCACATACAAGGGTGTATCCAAATTTTTATCAAGGGATATATTCCACATTCGCTTTCCTCCTTAAATGTATCCATACATTTATTATATCAGATAAATCCAATTATACAAATGGAATATTCGGATAAATCCTCATTTGGTCTATATTTGAGGCCTTTTCTTACGGATAAGCAAATTTTCAGATGGGCAAGCTATGGAAAATCTCATGGAAATATAATACAATAAGTATATGGGTATACTAGCTAGATAGGGTAAGGACTAGACTAGGTTATAAGATGCACTGATAACATGGATGTGATGATTTGATTAAGAAAAACATGTACACTGGAATAATATTGATTATATTAGGAATCCTCTTCCTACTATATAACTTAAAGTTCTTCAACCTAGCCTGGCTTCTCTTTCTATCAGCCATATTTTTGATAGTAAGATATATCCTTAAAAGGGGTATCTTATATCTAATCATAGGTCTATGCCTTTTTGCATTCTCATCTGTATCTTTGATTGATAGCTACATCCGTTTTGGAATCAACCTAAAACCCTTTATCTATCTCTTGGTAGCTGGATGTGGCCTAGTCTATCTCTTCTACAGAACACGGGAACGCAACTGGCTGCTTCTAGGAAGTATACTGATAGCCCTAGGAGTAGATAGTTTAATAGGCCAACTATGGCTAAGCTTTTTACCCTGGGGTAGGTTTTTCCTAATAGCTCTAGCCCTTTACCTATGCTATATACTGGTATACCGGGTAAACGGCATAGTCTGGCCCAAGTATATATCCTATGTCATGCTAGTTATAGGAGGTATACTGATATTTTTAAACAGGGATGTATTTAGGTTTAGGGACATAAGATTAGACTATTTATTTCCACTCATATTAATTATAATTGGAGTAAGACTTATACACTTAGCAAGGGAAAGATAAACCAAGAAAAGGGGGATACTATGAAGAAGGAAGTGGATGGTAGAGGACTAGCATGTCCAAAACCCGTTATCTTAACCAAAAAAGAATTAGATTCTATAGAAGAAGGTGTAGTAAGCACCATAGTAGACAATGAAGTAGCCAAGGAGAATGTTTCAAAACTAGCCCAAAGTTTGGGATATGATTTCCAGGTAAAACAATCAGAAGATGAAAGCTATTATTATATCGATATTTATAAGGGTCAAGTAGAGCTAGATGGTGAGGTAGATAAGGATAAGGACCTTAAGGACATGGTAATAGCTATCACAGCAGACACCATGGGTAAGGGTAATGAGGAGCTGGGTAAAATCCTCATAAAGAGCTTTGTCTATACCGTGTCAGAAACACCCCCTTATCCCAAGACCATGGTCTTCTACAATGGGGGGGTCAGGCTAACCTGCCAGGGCTCACCAGTATTAGATGACTTGATAAGACTAGAAGATAAGGGCGTTGAAATCATTTCCTGCGGTACCTGCCTGGACTTCTTAGAACTCAAGGATAAGCTTAAGGTAGGCTCCATCTCCAATATGTATACCATCTATGAGAAACTAAGGGAGCCTAAGAATAACCTAATAATTGGATAGGAGAGATTATGAGAAAAGAGACATACGGACTAATCACCTTTAAGTCAACCAGCCATGCCCTACAGGGAGAACAAGTCCTAAAGGATAGGAATTTTGTATTTAAAACCATACCCACGCCCAGGGATGTCAGTACCAGCTGTGGCCTATCCCTGCTATTTCTAGAAGAGGATATAGATAGAATCAAGGAGCTAATAGAAGAAGGCCTCATTAACATAGATGGGTTATATAGGTATATAAAATCATCAGAGGGCAACAGGGCAGAAAAGATACTGTAATTAAGGGGGATATATGGAAGGCATTAATAAATTAATCGATTTATATTTGAAAAACCACAAGGGCGATATCAATCTTTTAGGAAAACTGCTTATCATCCTGCTAATTTTTATCAGTATTAAACTCATAAGCAGCCTTATCAACCGAATTATAGATAGGACCCTAAAACTAGATCTAAATACCAACATCAACAACAATAGGGCTACTACGATAGTATCCACCCTAAAGAAGGTCATTAAGTATATCCTAGTCTTTATTGGACTTATAATGACCTTGGAACTATTAGGCATTAACACAGCATCCATCCTTGCCACAGCAGGTATAGGAGGTCTGGCCATAGGTTTTGGGGCCCAGTCCCTAGTCAAAGATGTCATCACAGGTTTCTTCATCCTAATAGAGGACCAGTACTCTGTAGGTGACTATGTCCAGATCAGGGATATGTATGGGATAGTGGAAGAATTAGGCCTTAGGGTAACCAAAATAAGGGCTTTTTCAGGAGATCTATATATTATCCCCAACGGAAGCATAGACCTTGTCACCAATAGTAGTAGGGGGGATATGAGGGCCCTAGTAGTGGTATCCATATCCAATGAGGAAAACATAGAAAGAGCCACCGCGGTCTTAACAGAGGCCTTGGAAGTATTCAAGGACAATGAGTCCATAGTGGATGGTCCTAAGGTCTTAGGGGTATCCAATATAGGTGAATATAATATAGATATCAATATATGGGCCAAGACCAAACCCATGGAGCAATGGGCAGTAGAAAGGGAAATCAGAAAGGTGGCCATAGAAGCCCTTCAGAAAGCCGACATCAAAAGACCCTATCAGAAAAGACAAATCATTGGAGGAGGTAAAGAATGATCTTACACTACGAAGTTGGAGATATAGTTACATTAAAAAAAGGACACCCCTGCGGGGAGAACAAATGGGAAATAATGAGAACTGGAGTAGATATCAAACTCAGATGCCAGGGTTGTCACAGGCAAATCTGGCTAACCAGGATGGAGTTTGAAAAAAGAGTAAGACGAATCCTAGTAGGAGATAAGTGGATATCCATCATCCACTACAAGGGTAAGGAAGAGCAGCCAGAAGATAAGGAGTAGATATTGATCCATACAGGATGGAGGATTATAATGAAAAAAACAGTAGCCTTTGTCTGTGTTCACAACTCATGCCGGTCACAAATGGCAGAAGGCTGGGCAAAAAAATTAGGTAGTGATCTTTTGGAAGCTTACTCTGCCGGTACAGAAGAATACCATGAAGTAAAGCCATTAGCAGTTAAAGTTATGAAGGAAGCAGGAGTTGACATGAGTGGTCATTATCCTAAATTACTAAGTGATATACCTAGAGAAGTAGATATACTCATAACAATGGGCTGCAATGTGGTATGTCCATCCCTTCCCAACAGCCATAGTGAAGATTGGGGACTAGATGACCCTTCAGGTGGACCAATAGAAGGATACAGGCAAACAAGGGATTTAATTAAAGAAAAAGTAGAAGACTTGATAAATAGGATTAAGAATAAAGAAATATAGAAAGATTAAAATTTATATCAATTAGATGAGGCCAAGTAGGCCTCTTTTTTTGTATGTCTTAACATCAATTTAAGCTACTTTTTCAATACTTGATTATATAATTCATTAGAATACTCAACCCATAGACTCTACTTAGCAAATTATCAATATAATGCTATAATGTATTTAACAATGAGTTTCTAGGAGGGACATAATTGGTTAATTTTAATGATAAGGTAAATTTCATTTGGAAGATAGCAGAATTACTTCGTGGACCCTATAAACCCGAGAAATATGGAGATGTAATCCTACCCATGGCAGTACTAAGGAGGTTCGACTGCCTATTAGCTGATACCAAGGATGAAGTTCTGGAAATGGCAGCTAATGATGTTCCACCAGCCATATTGGAAAGTATCTCAGGTCATAGATTCTATAATAAATCTAAATTTGACTTTCAAAAACTCTTAGATGATCCAGATAATATCAGGGTAAACTTTGAGTCCTACATACTGGGATTCTCATCAAATATTAGGGAAATAGTTGAGAACTTTGAATTTATAAATGAGATAAAGAAGCTTGATGATAATAACCTCTTATTCTTAGTAATTAAGGAATTCGCAAACATAGATCTGCATCCAGATCTTGTGTCTAACCAGGAAATGGGATACATATTTGAAGAGTTAATCAGAAGATTTTCGGAAAATGCTGAGGCAGGAGACCACTATACCCCTAGGGAAGTAATCGAGCTTATGGTAAACCTAATCTTCAATGGTCTAGAAGACGAGTTAACTATTCCAGGAAAGATATTTACCATAGGGGACTTTGCCTGTGGAACAGGGGGCATGATGTCTGTAGCCTCCAACTATATAAAAGATTTAAATCCAGATGCCCAGGTGGAAGTGTTTGGCCAAGAGATAAATAACCAATCCTATGCAATCTGCAAGTCAGATATACTAATTAAAGGACAGGAAGAGAAGAATATTATATTTGGTGACTCATTTACCCAGGATGGCCATAAGGACCTTAAGGTAAGATTCGCCCTTATGAATCCGCCCTTTGGGGTTGATTGGAAGAGAAGCAGGACATTTATTGAAAATGAACATAAACAATTAGGATTTGATGGTAGATTTGGAGCAGGACTTCCAAGAACATCTGATGGATCACTCCTCTTCCTCCAGCATATGCTTTCAAAGAGAATGGAGGATGAAAAGGGTTCTAGGATGGCCATTATCTTCAACGGCTCCCCCCTATTTACAGGGGATGCGGGAAGTGGAGAGTCTGAAATCAGAAGGTGGATAATAGAGAATGACTTCCTTGAGGGAATAGTAGCCCTACCCAATGACCTTTTCTATAATACAGGAATAGCTACATATATTTGGATACTGACTAATAGGAAGAACGATGATATTTTAAAAGGTCCAATTAGGAAGGGTAAGATCCAGCTAGTAGATGCTACTTCCTTCTTTAAAAAGATGAGAAAATCACTAGGCTCAAAACGTAATGAGATTTCTAAGAAGCATATAGAGGAAATCACTAGGATCTACGGAGACTTTAAGGAAGGGGAATACTGCAAGATATTTGATAATAAAGACTTTGGCTACCTGAAGGTAACCATAGAGAGACCCCTTAGACTAAACTTCCAAATCTCAGAAGAAAGAATAGAAAACCTCTACTCAGAATCAGCCTTCTCTAAGCTTTATGATGAGGACAAGGTCCAAGAGCTGGAATTGGAGAAGGAAAAAATGACCATAAAGAAGAAGGATTTTAAGACTTTAGAAAAGTTGTATGAAGGGAAGGAGCTACAGGACAATATCCTAAGTGTCTTAAGGGAGAATATATCAGACAAGCTCTATAAGAATAGGGATGAGTTTGAAGGAGTATTAAAGGACTTGTTTAAGGATATAAAACTACCAAATGCACTATTTAAGGCTGTCCTGACAGGATTATCTGAAAGGGATGAGACAGCAGATTACTGTATCAAGGGCAAGAAGAAGGAACCTGATACCAGCCTTAGGGATACAGAGACCATCCCCCTATCCCTAGATGTGGACGGTTATAGGGCAGATACTTCTGAGCATATAAAGAAGGAAAAAGAAAACATCCTAGACTATGTGGAAAGGGAAGTAGCTCCCCATGTCAAGGAGTTTTGGATAGACCATAGTAAGACAAGGATAGGCTATGAGATACCCTTTACCAGATACTTTTACAAATATGAAAAGCTAAGACCATTTAAGGAGATAATGGCAGAAGTTATAGAACTAGAAAAAGAGATAAGGGAAGAGATAGAGCGAATTAACGACTAATAGCATTCTATATCTCTTACAAAGATTTGGCATCAAAATAACAAAAATAATTTTGTTATCCTGAGCGTTAGCCAGGATCTTATGCCTATCAAAAGCAAAGAGGTGAGAAAATGGCATATGAGATTAAGTATAGAAGCGATAATGAGATGAAGGATAGTGGGATAGAATGGTTGGGGAAGATTCCTAAAGAGTGGGAAGTAAAGAAGTTAAAATTTGTTTTTTCATACTTTAAAGGTAAAAACCCTGATACCTTTGTTGATTCTGGTAGTGGAGGAATTCCATATATTACTACTGAGTATTTAAGAAAAGGATCTACTGATTATTTTGTAGATTCATATAAAGGATTAGTTAAGGTTTTTGATGATGATATATTATTATTATGGGATGGTGCAAACGCTGGAGAGTTCTTTGATGGGAAAGAGGGAGTTCTAGGATCTACATTTGCAAAATTTAATCTAATTAGCAATAATTATAAAAACTATCTTAAGTATTGTTTAAGAGCATTTGAATCTTATTTAAAAGCTAACACTACAGGCATGGGTTTACCACATGTTAATTCAGAAATATTAAAGTCTTTATTATTGAATCTACCAACTAATATTTTGGACCAACAAAAAATAGCCAACTTTCTAGACATTAAAACAGCTGAATTTGACACCATTATTTCTAAAAAAGAGAAGCTTATTAAAAAATTAGAGGAAGCTAAGAAAAGTCTTATTTCAGAAGTAATTACAGGCAAGGTAAAGATAGTTGATGGACAACTAGTAGACCGAAAACCTGAAGAAATGAAGGATAGTGGAGTTGAATGGCTGGGAATGATACCCAAGGATTGGGAGCTCAGTAAGCTTAAATATGTATCAAATATAATTATGGGTCAATCGCCCAATTCTGATGATATAAACCAAGAAGGCATAGGTATACCATTTTTGCAAGGTAAGGCTGAATTTGGATATAAAAATCCAAAAGCCATTAATTTCTGTAATAAGCCTAAAAAAATGTCTAGAGTTAATGATAT
>JAAYTL010000042.1 GCA_012518035.1 Tissierellia bacterium
AGTAGATAGTAGGTCCTTTAACGCCTTCAAAAATTGCAGTTTCCTGAAGGCTTATTAAAGTGCGCATTTTTTTAAAGAAAATATGGATATTTCTTTAAATTATTAACTATTATTGTCTTGACATATTACCACTAGACTCTTACTTAATAATTAACCAATAATATAAGGAGCCAGCTACTTTCCCAAACAAAAGAGCATATATCATTAGTTTAGAATCATTTTTTAGCTTAAGTTTTTTTGACATTACAGGAATTACATTTAAAACCTCAGCAAGTGCAGATGAAAAAATTCCTGTAAATGTCCCCATTAATAAGCCAATAATTCCTATTAGGAAACTATCAAAATCAATGTGAAAATCATAAAAGTAGGACAAGGTAAAGGTAATTGCACCTAAAGTGTAGGCATTCTGATAAAGTTTAAGATGATTAGGGGTTTCGCTAATTTGAACTAGTCTTTGAATTATCTCAAGCAAGGTAACAAAGGCAGCCAAAGCCCCACCTACTATCAAACCACCAGAAAGACCTAAGAGAATCATGAAAAGTTCAACCATGTCATCACTCTTTTTTTAAATCATTTATAATATACTCTTCCATGTCCTGATCATACTTATAAAGCTCAATCTCCATAGGTCCAGGCTCCTTCTTCCTTCTTGGACTCTTGCTTATTATCCTATTAAAAAAGGTGATAACTCCTATACCTAGTCCAATTGAATATGGAATTGATAGGATTAAAGGATTTGAATTATCTTTTCCACTCAAGGTTCTATAGATGACCTCCATTGTTTCATCCATATCAACATCTGTATGGAAGTTAATTATGGCAATTCCAGAACCGAAGAAGAGTAAGATAAAGATTAAAGCTACCTTTAGGATATCAAACAATTGATTGGTTTCATGCCTAGATTTTATCTCTACTAATACTTCGTCTTCTCCCATAAGAACTAAGTCCAGGTCAGGATGTTTAGTCCCTATTATATTTATTATGTCTATGCTGCTTATCCTTATCCAATCTTCTACATCCTTGGTCTTTAAAATTTTTGTAACTTCTAATCTATGCTTTAATGACTCATCCTGGCAGTAAATATCAGCTATGTCCTTAACAGTGATATATGAATTTATATCCCAGGCTACCTTACCCTTTAATAAGAGATATACTTTTGTATCAGGCATGATAAATATAAGCCTCTACATGATTGTTTACAAAGGTAGCCCTTTTGGGTACTTCCTTATTTGTTGATTCTTCATCAATGTTAAGGATAATATATAGAATAACTAGTATTAAAATAGTTAATATTATAAGCTTCCTCTTGTCTTTCAAGATCTCCAAATACATCACCCCATCTAATACTAGTATCTACAATAATGGTTATTTAATACAAAAAGAAAAGGCATCCTTATGCCTTTTCCATCATCATCCTCATTTCATCGATTATTCTTTTTTCGATTCTTGATACTTGTACTTGTGAAATTCCCAGCTCCTCAGCTACTTCTGTTTGTGTTTTATCCTTAAAATATCTGAGTATTATTACCTGTCTGTCCCTGGGCTTGAGTCTACTTAATATATCCTTTAGAAAAATATTGTCCAAAACATCCTCTTGGTCATCAGTATCCAAACTAATCTTATCTATTAAATATAAAGGGGCCCCATCGTCATGATGGATAACATTGTACAGATATTCTGGTTGATAGGATGCTTCTAAGGCCATAATAACTTCCTCACGGTCTACTTCTAACTCATCGCTGATTTCCTGGATAGTTGGTTCTCTCCCTAACTCATTACTAAGGGTTTCCTGTACCTTTTTTGCCTGTCCAGCAATTTGTTTTAGGGATCTACTTACCTTAATCAAGCCATCATCTCGAAGAAATCTTTTTATCTCTCCCATAATCATAGGCACTGCATAGGTGGAAAACTTAACATTGAAAGAAGTATCAAATTTATCTATGGCTTTTAGTAATCCTATGCTCCCAATCTGAAACAAATCATCTACTTCATAACCTCTATTGACAAAGCCTCGTAAAACTGATCTTACCAGACCTATATTGTACTCAACTAATCTTTCCTTAGCCTCACTATCTCCTTTTTGGGCTAACTCAATTAGATCCATGGTTTCTTCATGGGATAACAAGCCTCTAGACTCTTCACCAACACCCATAATCATCTCTCCTCGTCTGAGAGGTTTTTAATTTCTTTAGTCATCCTTACTACTGTGCCCTTGCCCTCTGAACTTTCAACTACTAGAGAGTCCATGAAGGTCTCCATTACTGTAAAACCCATGCCTGATCTCTCCAAATCAGGTTTTGATGTATAAAATGGCTCCATGGCCTCTTCTATATTTTTGATTCCTTTCCCTGAATCTCTTATGGTTATATTAATAAGATTGTCCACTATAAATGCTTCTATTATTATAACCCCTTCACCATATTCGTATCCATGAATTATAGCGTTTGTAACAGCTTCTGAAACAGCAGTTTTTATATCCGATAACTCTTCTAGGGTAGGATCTAGTTGAGAAGCAAAAGCTGCCACCACAACCCTGGCAAATGATTCATTGGCTGATTTACTTAGAAATTCTAATTTCATATAGTTCTTATCCATGGTATCCCCCTCTTTAAATATTCCTAATAGCTGTATCTAAGTTTGGATACAACTTGATTATCTTAAGTAAGCCTGACATATCAAGAATCCTCACAATTCTTTCCTTATCACATGCTATAATCAAGTACCCATTCTTCTCTTGGGCACTTCTATATCTTCCCATTATAAGGCCAACTCCAGAGCTATCCATAAAAGTAAGCTCATTCAAATCCATAACTATGTTGCTAGTCGAGCTTGTACTAAAATAAGCATCAATCTTTTTCCTAATATCCTCTGAGCTATGATGGTCCAATTCACCTTTTAATTTAACTATTAGATTATTTTCTAACTCTTCCATTTCTAAAAACAAGAATATCCCTCCTTTGAAATTCTATTGGGTATATTCTATAAGCATATCCCTTTATCCTTCATAGAAACTTGACTATTATTAAGGAAAAATGGAGAAAAGGGTCTTTAAGACCCTTATTATTGTAGAATCAAATTATCTATCTATGATAATTTAGAAGCTTCCACCACCTGTTTCAAAAGAATACTAGTGGTTACGCTTCCCACTCCTCCTGGTACAGGTGTGATCATTGAAACCATATCTCTAACCTTGTCTATGTCTACATCCCCAGAATACTTCCCTTCCTCATCTAAACTTACCCCCACATCAATAACAACTGAATCTTTATTAAAATACTTGTCGCCGAAGAACTTGGCTTTTCCTAAACCAGTTACAACTATATCTGCTTTTTTGGTTATATCAGCCAGGTTTTTTGTCCTTGAGTGACAAATAGTAACGGTGGCGTTCTTTTCTAACAACATCATGGCAAGAGGTTTACCTACTACCATAGAACGATTTATCACTACTACCTTTTTACCCTCCAAAGATATCTTATAGTGGGCTAGTATCTCCATGGCTGCCTTTGGTGTACATGGAGCAAATCCTGCACTATCACCTTCAAAAATCTTCTCCAAATTCAGAGGATGCATACAGTCGACATCTTTCATAGGATCTAGATGCTTCCTAACCTTATCCTCATCAATATGATTTGGTAGGGGACGGAAGACCAAGATCCCTGAAACCAGCTCATCCCTGTTTAGTTCATCGATTTTTATTAATAAACCATTGGTGTCAATTTGCCTATCAAGTACTTCAACCCTAGTTTTTATACCTAGAGAATCACAATTCTTAACAATACTTTTCTCATAGGAAATATCACTTGGATCATCCCCTAGCCTAACTATACCTAATAGGGGAATCTTACCCTCTTTATTGAGCTCAACAATTTCATCAGATATTTGGTTCTTAATGCCATCAGCTACTTCTTTTCCTCTCAATAATTTCAACACCATTAGCCTCCTTCTATTTATTATTGGGTACAATATGAACCATAGTATGTTTAATACTCTTAAATTCGCTTTCTATCCTATATTGCAAGGCTTTTGCAATGTCATGGCCTTCTCTAACAGATATATCAGGATCTACAAATATCTCTAAATCTACATACATTCTCTCATTAAAGATTCTGCTCCTAATGGATTTTATACCCTGAACACCTGGCGTTTCTTTTACTATGATTTCTAAGTTCAAAATTATTTCATCTTCATCAATCTTTGCTTCATACTTTTCATTACCCTTGTTGTAAAGATTTCTCCCAACTTTAATAACAACTATAGATACAGCTACTCCTGCAATCACATCCAGGGAAACCAGACCTAGAATTGAAACTAAAATTGCTATAAAGGTACCTATAGATGATAAGGCATCCTCCCTGTGATGCCAGGCATCCTTTTCCATGGATATGGATTTTATTTTTCTTGAAATATTAATTGTATACCAGTACATTATCTCTTTGATTGCTATTGATATAAAAGCAGCTATAAGGGCAATGATACTAGGTTTAGACATTCCACCAAATATCAATAATCTGGAACAAGTGTATGCTAAATATGATCCCATTAAAATGAGGATTATACCTAATAGCTTCTCCAAGGCTGCCAAGTATTTTTTATATACTGGTTCTTCATCATTTGCTTCCCTAGCAGAAATGCTAAGAACCATTAAAACCAAAAATGTAGTAAAAACATCAGATAGTGTATGTAAACTATCTGCTATCATAGCATAACTATGTCCAACAATCCCCGCAAAAAGCTTAAAAGTCCCTAAAGCAAAGTTAATCCCAACAGTAATCCAGGAGGCCCTTACTCCTAATTTAAAATTCTCCATTTTTCTCTCCAATCAAGCTTCTTTATTAAGTCCTTATACTAATTATAGTGGTTTTTAACAAAATATACAAACCTTCACTGCCTTTCCATGTAACACAACACACTTATATGATATTATAAATATATATAGCTTGAATGGGGGTAATGGTATGGAAAGGATTTATGCGAAAAAAGAAGATTGCTGTGGTTGTAGTGCTTGCTATAACGCTTGTCCTTTAGGAGCTATAGTATGGAAGCTGATGAAGAAGGCTTTCTGTATCCATTAATCAACCAAGACTTATGTAGGGATTGTAATGAGTGTCTAGAGGTATGTCCCATCCTTAAGGAGGGGCATTTCAAAGAGGAAATCAAACCAGATTTCTATGTTGCTAAACATAAGGATAAAGACGTTTTAAAAAAGTCTACTTCAGGTGGTGCTTTTACTGCCCTTTCTGATCTTATTCTGGACCAAGGCGGTGGTGTTTATGGTGTTGACTTTGATAATAACTTTAAGGTGATGCACAAAAGGGCTGATACATATGAAGGTCGTAATAGGATGAGAATATCAAAATATGTCCAAAGCGACCTAGGCTCTATTTTTAAAGAATTATACAAGGACCTGGAAGATGGAAGAAAGGTTCTGTTTACTGGAACTCCTTGTCAAACTGCTGGGCTTAGAGGTTATTTGGGTGGTTCACCCTATATCAAAAATCTCTATATATGTGATCTCATCTGTTATGGAATCCCTAGCCCCAAAGTATGGGAAAACTATAAGACCCTACTGGAGAAAGAACAGGGAGGCGCCCTGACAGATATCCAATTTAGATCTAAGAAAGTTGACTGGAACAGAGACAATAGCAATAGGTCTTTCTTTTTTCAAACTTCTTCAAATGATGAGATACATAATGATGAAAGATATTATAAGCTCTTCTTTGGTATAAAAACCATCATGAGACCAGCTTGTGAGCACTGTAGATTCACTGACATTTATAGGGCTTCTGACATTACCATTGCTGATTATTGGGGAATTGAAAAGTATGCCCCAGAATGGATGGACAAGCTGGGAGTATCTGTCATACTCACAAACACGGCTAAGGGTGCTAAGTTACTTTATGCTGCTAAAGAGACAATGGATTATGATAAAAGGCCTGCCTCTGAATCCTTAAATGAACAGGATAGATTGAGTAAACCAGTCCTATTCCCTGATACTAGGGACCAATTCTGGGAAGATTATAAGAATAAGGGGTTTGAATATATTATTAATAATATGGACAAATATTAGTAATAAGGATAATCCATAAAAGTTGGATTATCCTTTTCTTAAGCTTCCTCCTCGGCCATCTGCATGCTTTCTAAATTCTTCAAAATTAGATAGTTTAGTGTACCTTCAGGGTATTCACCATTTTCATCTGGCTTGCCTGCTTCTAAACCAGTTAAAATCTCTATTCCTTCCTCTATATGCTCAATTGCATAAATATGAAAGTTCCCATCCCTTACGGCTTCCACTACTTCAGACTTTAAGACCAGGTTCTTAACGTTTTGTTTTGGAATCATAACCCCTTGCTTACCTGTAAGTCCCTTTCTCTTACATATCTCATAGAATCCTTCTATCTTTTCATTTACTCCCCCTATGGGTTGAATCTCTCCCTTTTGATTAACCGAGCCTGTTACTGCTATATATTGTTTTAAGGGAACCTTGGCTATGGATGAGAGAATGGCATATAACTCAGTACTTGAAGCACTATCTCCATCCACTATGGAGTAGCTTTGCTCAAATCCAATTGCTATGGTTATGGCAAGGGGTTTATTTCTAGCATATTTACTACCCAGGTATCCACTAAGGATTAAGACCCCTTTATCATGGATACTACCGCTTTGCTTTGCCTCTCTTTCAATATTAATTATACCTTCCTCACCGCTATATACCGAAGCAGTTATCCTACTTGGTTTTCCAAAACTGTACTCACCACTTGAGATTACTGCAAGACCATTAATTTGTCCGATTCTCTCCCCTTCCAGATCCATCAATATGGTACCTTCTTCAAACATTTCATTAAGCTTCTCCTCATACTTGTTGGACCTATATATCTTCCCTTCAATTGCTTTTTGGATGTGACTTTCAGATATTACAGGAGAATCATCCTCTTCTGCCCAAAAATCCGCTTCATAGAAGACTTCAACTATTTTGTTGAATTCAGTGCTTAATTTATCCTGATGTTCAACCAGCCTTGAGCTATATTCAACTATCCTAGCAACTGCAGATTTATCAAAATGTTTAAGGTTATTCTCCTTACAATGGTTTGAAATGAATTCAGTCATTAACCTTATAGTTGTACTATCCTTCCTCATTTCCACATCAAAATCAGCCATTATTTTAAACAATTTCCTAAAATCATCGTCAAAGCGATACAAGATATTATAGGTATACTCGTCACCTATGATTATTACCTTAACGTCCAGGGGTATTGGTTCAGGTTTAAGACTGGATGTCACAGCTAATCCTAAGAGTTTGTTTTGATTCTCAATATTTATTTCTTCTGTTTTTAGCGACCTCTTTAGGATTTCCCAAGAGATAGGATTATTTAAAATCTCCCTCATCTGGAAAATTAAATATCCACCATTGGCTAAATGAAGTGAACCAGGTTTTATTTGGGTAAAATCAGTAACTAATACTCCCATCTTACTCTTATATTCAATAGATCCTATTAAGTTATTGTAGATTGGGTTGGATTCATTTACTATTGGAGCATGCTTTAAATTACCATTATCTATAAATAGATTGACCATATAGCGGATAAAGAAATTACTATCTGAATCTGAAGTCAGGTCAAATATGGAGGGATTGTCTGAAGGTCTTTTCTTAAACTTATCAATATGCTCTAATATGTCTTCTTCCAATTCATCCAGATAAGAACATATTTTACTATTGACCTTATATCTATCTCTAATCCTGTTGATATCAAAGTGTACTAGATCTGCTGCAATTTTTTTGTCAAGGTCCTTAATACCTTGTACTAACTTCTCATCTAGTTCCCTCAATTTATTGAAGTCATCATAGGTGATTAGCTGCAGTTCTCCATACTTTTTCATCATCTCTTCTCTTTCTTCCAAGGTCAAATTATGATACTCTTCTTCATTCATTGGCCTATTATCTTTAAGGGGTATGGAAAATATACCTTGGTCATTAGCTGTATATATAAACCCATACTCTGCTGATTTTTCATTTAGCTGCTTTATAAGGTCCGCTTTCTTTTGGTTGGCAATCCTAATCAAATCGTTCCTTCTGGATTCATACTCTAAACTCTTAAAGCTTTCTGGTATAAGATTTTTTAAATTATCAATGGTGCCTTCCACCTCTTCCTTGAACTGTCTACCGCACCCGGGTGGTAGGGAGAGGGCTTTTGGGGAATCATTTTTCTTGAAATTGTAGACATAAACCCAGTCCTTTGGGATGGGCTTTTTCTTAGCAAATTCTTTAACTATGGAATTAGTAAAACTACTTCTTCCAGTTCCTGCGTTACCTGAAACGAAAATATTATAACCCTTTTCCCTCATCTTCAGCCCAAATCGTATAGCCTGAGTACCCCTGTCTTGACCTATTATACCCTTCAAAGGTTTTACTTCTTCAGTAGTCTCAAATTTTAGTTCATCTAAGTTAAATTTACTGGTTAACATTTCTGGTTTTAGTCTGAATTCCATACTCATAATATTCCTCCTCAACACCCTGGTTTATAATAATTCATACCCAAAAATATCAATAAACTAAATTAACCTCATTACTTTTAAAAAACAGAATTTTAAGAAATAGAATATGGTAAAGAAAAAACGCAAGACAGCTAAGCCTTGCGTTCATCATATGTAATTGAGTAAGTCTATAAGCCGTGTTCTGTTTATACGGTCATCTATCTAGACCCATTGTTACCAATGGGTTCATGCGACCTACCTTTGGAACGATAGCGAGCAACTATCTTTTTAAGTTCCCTTTTGGTCTTGCTCCAGATGGGGTTTGCATAGCTATTTAGTCACCTAAATACTGGTGAGCTCTTACCTCACCTTTCCACCCTTACCTGAACCCCAATAAAACCACATGATATGTAGTTATCCAATTCAGGCGGTATATCTCTGTTGCACTATCCTTAGGGTCGCCCCCACTGGACGTTATCCAGCATCTTGCTCTACGGAGCACGGACTTTCCTCATGCTTGAAGCACGCGACCATACAACTTACTCAGCATTTTATTATAACATGATTTGATAATTTATTCAAATCCCAATTTTTTCTTTTTCATCTTTCTCAATATAGTAAAGTAATCTTCCACATGATTCACAATAAATGAATTCCTCTTGTTTTCGCAAATCCTGTAAAAGGTAGGTTGGAATCCTTACATTGCATCCACTACAAACGTCATCAATAACTGGTACAATACCCTTACCACGTTTAAGCCTACTGGCTTCATATCTGGCTAGAATATCTCTATCAATTTGAGGAATTAAACTTGCCCTTTCCTCTTCAAGTTTATAGATTTTGCTATTATGTTTTTTGACCAAAGCCTCAATTATTTCTTGTAGATTATCAATTTCATTTAGAATTAGAACGTGTTCTCTTTCAAGATTATCATGTTCTGCTTCCAGATTATCCAATCTATCCAATAATTCTAAAATACTTGATTCCAAATTGTCGATTTTTTCAATAGTCCTTTCCCTCTCATGGGTTAGCTGTTCTAGTTGCTTACCGCCTCTTATTGAACCGCCATATAAATCATTTTCAAGCTTCTTCTTGAGGTAATCAGATTCCTTTAATGACCGCTCTAGTTTCCTTATTTCCTGATTACCCATAGAGATTTTTTCCTCAATTAAATTTAAGCTTAACTTAACCTCATTAGACTTTTGAGTCATTTCCTTAAGCCTTGTGTATTCATTAAAGTTAGCAAGCTCTATTTTATACCTCTCAATGGCTTCGTTTTGAATTTCTAGTTCCCAAATCAAGTTTAACTGGTTCATATAATAACCCCCATATTTTAATAAATATAACGAGGTACATGCGACTCCATTAGGACTTCAATTTTCAATTGATTGCCTAATTCACTTTCTAAATATTCCTTAATAGCAGGTAAAACTACTTTCTCTGTATTATAATGACCAGCATCAACAAGGGTTAAGCCTAACTCATATCCTAGTTGACTATCATGATACTTGATATCACCAGTTATATAGATATCAGCACCCTTATTAAATGCATCTAGTACAAAACTGCCACCACTTCCGCCACAGACAGCCACCCTACTTATGGTCTTACTTGTATCACCATAAACTAATAGCTCTGAAACATTCAATTTCTCTTTGATTAAGTTTATGAATTCTATAAAGCTAAGCTCATCTATTTCTCCAATTCGCCCATACCCCAGTTCTCTACCCAGATTATCAAGTTTAGAAATTGGAGATAGGGGGATAGTGTTTCTCACTCCAAGAATATTGGCTAACCTATCATTAACACCCCCAGGTACAAGGTCCAAGTTTGAATGGGCATTATAAACTACCAGGTCATTCTTTATCGCTTTATGAATTGTGCTACTAGTATGGTTAGTGATGGCAAGACTAGTTAAGGGTCTGTATATTATGGGATGATGGGTTATGATCATCTGATAACCATCACTGATTGCCCAGTTTAAAACAAGTTCATCCAAATCTAAAGCTATCAGGATTTTTTCGATTTCTCTATTAGGATCCCCTATTTGAAAACCGGTGTTATCCCAGCTATCTACTAGGTCATTGGGTACCCATCTCTCCATTGCCTCTATAATGTTGATTGCCTTCAAGTTCACGTTCCACCTCCTTATATGATTTGACTAGATTCTTGAGTTCCTTATATCTTGCCCTTGCCTTACACGTCTTAGGAACCCCAAACTTGGCGATTATCTCTTCAACATCTTCTATCCTTCTATTTATAAACTCCCTTAGTAGGGGATGGTTTTTTTCTATTAATTTATAACCTATGTCTAGGTAGATATCCTCTAGTTGTTTGCTTTCACCCTTCTTTGCCACTATGATTTCATAAAACCTTCTTCCTTCCTTTGCTAAACCCTCATCAACGATAGTAAAGCTATTCTCAATTAAATACTGCCTCAATTCCTTGCTGGCCCCCATTGGTTGGAGAATAAAGGTTTCTATTGTCTTACATAACTCCTCATTCCTATCCAATATTTCACTAATAAGAATTCCACCCATACCTGCAATAATTACAGTATCCACTTCATTGGGCTTAATAATATCTAATCCATTCCCCAGCCTAGGAAATATCCTATCATTTAGTCTTAAAGAGTCTACATAGTCTATAGTCTTTTGTAAGGAAGCCGGGCTAATATCCGAGGCAATAACCTCACTGCTAATGCTATTTTGAACTAAATATACTGGTATATATCCATGATCAGTGCCCACATCCAGAACCTTAGAATTCTTGGGCACGAATTTTGCTATTTCTAATAGTCTATTAGACAGTTCCAACTTGATTTCCTCCTGTTTTTAAACATGATTAAAGATTCGCAGCTAGGCGAATCTTTAATTATTCAAGAAAGTCCTTTAATTTTTTACTTCTACTAGGATGTCTTAACTTTCTTAAGGCCTTAGCCTCAATTTGTCTTATTCTCTCTCTAGTGACATCAAATTCTTTCCCTACTTCTTCTAAAGTTCTAGCCCTACCATCATCAAGTCCGAATCTGAGTCTCAGGACCTTTTCCTCCCTAGGCGTTAAGGTATCTAAAACATCTATTAGTTGCTCTCTTAACATTGTAAAGGTAGCTGCATCAGCAGGTGCAAGAACATCTTCATCAGGAATAAAATCACCTAGATGACTATCCTCTTCTTCACCAATTGGTGTTTCTAAAGATACTGGCTCTTGAGCAATTTTCATGATTTCCCTTACTCTTTCAACATCTAAGTCCATTTCTGCACCTATTTCCTCAGGTGTTGGGTCTCTTCCTAACTCTTGGACCAATTGTCTTTGGACCCTTACTAACTTGTTAATAGTTTCCACCATATGAACAGGAATTCTAATTGTCCTAGCCTGATCAGCTATCGCTCTTGTAATTGCCTGTCTAATCCACCAAGTTGCATAGGTACTAAACTTAAATCCCTTCCTATACTCAAATTTCTCTACAGCCTTCATAAGGCCAAGATTTCCCTCTTGAATTAAGTCTAGGAAGAGCATACCTCTACCAACATATCTTTTAGCAATACTTACCACAAGTCTTAGATTGGCTTCTGCTAGTTTCTTCTTGGCTTCCTCATCGCCCTGCTCCATCCTTTTGGCCAATTCCACTTCCTCTTCTCCGGTTAGCAAGTCTATTTTCCCTATTTCTTTTAAGTACATTCTAACGGGGTCATCGACACTTACACCCTTTGGAACTTCAAGGATCTCCTCATCGGATTCATCAGTTATTTCTTCATCTTTCCCCAAATCAATATCTGGCTCATCGTCCTTTTCACCTACTACTTCGATACCCATATCCTCTAGTCTCTGATAGACATCATCAACAGCATCGGTATCTAAATCGACTCTCTCTAAGGTATCCATAACTTCCTTATATGTTAAAATACCTGTTTTTTTGCCTTTTGATATTAACTTTTTTATCTGTTCTTGCTTGTCTTGTAAATCTATATCCTTATCATTCGCTTTATCAGCCAATTCTGCAACCTCCTTCACTTATGCTTGATTGATTTGATCTTGTTATTTATATTGGTAAGTTCTAAACAGTAATCTAAGAACATCTTGTTTTCTTCATCACTTTTATCTTCTTTTTTCTCGAGTTTTTCAATGTTTTGAATAATTTCTTCTCTTTCTAATTCCAATTTACTGAGAAGTAGGGTATTGATAAGGTCATCAATTATCTCCTCAATTTTCGTAGCTTGATAATTTATATCATGATTTATTAAAAGCTCAATGACCTCCTTATTACCAATCTCATTATAATAAATTTGACTAATCTTGTCGAAATTTAATGTATTTTCTGTCTTATATTCTGCAATTATAATGTCATAGAGTTTATTAAACTCTTCTTTTGAAAAACTATTAGGTGTTAAAGATTCATTTATAATATCAAAATAATCCTTATCTTCTATCATAAGCAAAAGCAAATCTAATTCTGCCTTAATTTGACCAGATACAATATTTATACTTGTAGGACTGATTTTATCCTTGTTTTTCCAATTCTTATAACTATAATCTCTCTTGGTGAAGCTATTACTCTTGCGTATTTCTGCTTCTATGGCTTCAAAGGCTACACCAGTTTCTTCAGAGATCTTCTTAATATAAACATCTTGCTCAACTGGACTATTGAGTGTTTTGATGATACGGGCGACTTCAAGAGTAAATTCTATTTTCCCTTCTATAGTTTCAATATCAAACCTATCTTTTGCAATATTTATCTGGTAATCTATATGATTTAGGGATTTTATAAATAACTTGTCAAACTCTATCTTACCCATTTTCTGGATGTAATCATCAGGATCCATCCCACTAGGTAAAAGTATAATCCTCGGTCTTATATCAGTCTTGACCAAGATTTCTATTGCCCTAAGGGTTGCCTTTATGCCAGCTTCATCAGAATCATAACATATGAATACTTCTTCACCAAAACGTTTTAATAGCCTTGCCTGACGTTCAGTCAAGGCTGTTCCCAAGCATGCAACGGCATAATTTACACCATTTGCAAACAAGGAGATAACATCCATATACCCTTCAACTAAAAGAATCTTCTTTCTATCTGAGTATTTGCTGACCAAGTTCAATCCATAAAGATGATTGCCCTTATTAAATATTATGCTATCCTTGGAATTAAGGTATTTAGGCATGGAATCATTCATTACCCTGCCACCAAAACCTATTACCCTAGATTTTGTATCAATTATGGGAAATATTATTCTGTCTCTAAACTTGTCATAGTATCCATTATTCCCACTTTTCTTACCAATCAATCCAATTTTTTCAATTTCTTGACTCTTAAACCCTTTACTTACTAAATATTCATGCAAACTATCCCAATTATCATTTGCATATCCTAAGCCAAACTTCCTGATAGTCTGTAGATTTATCCGTCTGTTCTTTAAGTAATCCATAGACTTGTGACTCTCACTTAGATTGTTGAAGAAGTATCTAGCTGCTTGGCGATTTATTTCATAAAGCCTTTCTCTTTCCTTGATTTCCTCATCATCTATCTTGTCGGCCTTGATTTCTATATTATACTTGTCCCCTAGAAACTTAATGGCATCAATAAAATCTAAATTTTCCCTTTTCATTATAAAGGAGATAGCATCTCCACCTTCTCCGCATCCAAAGCAGTGGAAATACTGCTTCGATTCTGACACAGTAAATGATGGTGTCTTCTCATTATGAAATGGGCATAGGCCTACATAGTTGGTCCCTGATTTTTTTAATTGAACATAATCGGATATAATATCAACAATATCACAGCTATCCTTGATTTTTTCGATTATATCGTCATTAATATAAGTTGTCATATTCTCACCTATTTATTCACCTACCGTCAGATTTTTCCTTCTCTATACTTATATTCGTCATGGATTTTCAAAATCCTTCTTTTTATACGAAATTTTTTCAACTTTCCCAACCCTTGGGGACAAAAAGGTTCGAAAATAGGTTCAATGCATATCTATCTGTCATTCCAGCTATATAATCGCATATCCTATCTTCTTTAGATGAATCTATAAAGCTATAGGACTGATATTCTATAGGAAGCTTGTCTTCATTTTTTAAATAATAATTGTATAATTCACTTATAATATATTCAGCCTTATAATCTTCTTCCTTTGCCTTACTATTTTCATATACATTTTCAAACATAAATTGCCTTAACTTGTTAGTCATTTCACCTATATCCCTAGTCATGGAAATGGTATCCTTATCTAGGCTGTTATAAATTATATCGAGGATCATGGTGTTGATTCTTGCTCCATGGGACTTTCCTAATACCTCAAGGCAATCCTTGGGTAAATCCTTCTCTTTAATAATGCCTGCCCTTATGGCATCGTCTATATCATGATTAATATAGGCAATCCTATCTGAAATTTTTACAATCTGACCTTCCAAGGTTGAACAAGAATTATCTCCAGAATGATTAATTATACCGTCTCTAACTTCATAAGTCAAATTTAAACCCACCCTATTATTGCTATGCTCTAAAAAATCAACAACCCTAATACTCTGTTGATTATGCCTAAAGCCATTTGGGTGGAGACTATTTAATACTCTTTCACCTGTATGCCCAAAGGGAGTATGACCTAAATCGTGTCCAAGGGCAATTGCCTCTACTAAATCTTCATTTAGCCTTAAGGCTCTGGCTAGAGTTCGTCCAATTTGTGCCACCTCAAGTGTGTGGGTTAGTCTTGTCCTAAAATGATCCCCTTCGGGAGCAAGAAAAACTTGGGTTTTATGCTTTAGTCTTCTAAAGGCTTTTGAGTGGATTATACGATCCCTATCTCTTTGAAAGTCAGTTCGGATACTACATTTTTCTTCGTCAAATGTCCTTCCCTTAGAGTTCATGCTTATACTTGCATAAGGGGATAAATTTTCTTTCTCAAGGATTTCCGTCTTATGTCTTATTTCCATCGAGTTTACCCCATTTCATTTAAAGTTTAATGGTCTATTTTATATATACCACAAAACTTTTAAAAGTCCTTCTTTATTAGAAAACTTTTCACATTTTCTTAATTTATCTCACCTTAGTATCATCTTGGTGATTCCTTATGGGGTTGGTGGACATGCCATAAAAAAGAAGTGTTTTTCAACACTTCTTGGAACTTACTATCTGGAAAAATGACTTGAGATATGATCTATGATTATGCTAGCTGTCTCCTCTATTGCCCTGTAGGATACATCAATAACTATACAACCTATTTTGTCCATTATCTCTTTGGCATATTTTAATTCTTGATTAATTCTGTCAACACTGGCGTAATTGGCTGTATAGTCGAGTCCCAAGGCCTTTAGTCGTTCCTGTCTTATCTCATTAAGCTTAATTGGATTTGCAATCAAACCAATTATTCTTCTATTGTCCTTTCTGAACAATTCAACTGGGGGTGGTACTTCTGGTACCAAGGGGATATTAGCAACCTTATAATTCTTATTAGCTAAATACATACTTAAAGGTGTTTTAGAAGTCCTTGATATCCCTATTAGACAGATATCCGCCTTGACCACACCCCTTGGGTCCTTGCCATCATCATATTTTACAGCGAATTCGACCGCTTCAACCTTTTTGTAGTAGGATTCATCCATCCTTCTTATTATCCCAGATTCTCTTTTAGGTGGAAACCCAAAGACCCCTTCTAAGGCTTCCATGGGCGGAGTCATTACATCTACAACTGGTATATTATATTCTTGACCCTTCTTAATAATATACTCTCGGTTCTTTAGGGATACAGTAGTATATATGATAACACTCTTTCGATTCTTGGCATCATCAAATATCTCCTTAATTTGCTCTTCTCCAACTATATAAGGATATCTTTTGATCTCAAAATTATTAGGTATGAATTGTCTAACTGCAGCCCTAGCTATTAATTCTCCAGTTTCTCCTATTGAATCTGACATAACATATAGTGTTATTAATGGTTCCATTAAATCCCCTCCCACGTCTCATTGCCAAGTTCTACAAATAGTCTAGTTATGGTTGTTTTAGTAATTCTTCCTATAACCTTATATTCCTTCTTGTCTTCATCAATAACTTCGATGACTGGCATGCTTTCTATCTCATGTTGGATTAACTTCATTGCAGCATTTAGGATATTATCATTGGGTTTAATGCAAACCACATTTGGCATTCTCGTCATAATAACTCCAACTGGAACCTGCTGCCAATCAGTTCCACCCATGGCTGCCCTAATAATATCCTTCCTAGATATTACTCCTACTAGTAGACTATTGTTTGTAACATAGATTGCGCCTACATTCTCTAAAAACATAGTTACTATTGCATCATAGATGGAAGTGGACTCTTCTACAACTATTGGCACCGATTTTACACTATCAACTAATATACTATTTATTTTGTCAGAAACCATGGTAAGACCAGTTTTCCCTGTGTAAAAGTAGCCCACCTTAGGTCTTGCATCTAGGATGCCAGACATGGTTAATATAGACAAGTCTGCCCTAATTGTAGACCTGGTTAAGCCTAATTCTTTGGCTATCGCTTCCCCAGTAATAGGTTGATTTTCTTTAACAATTTCTATAATCCTGATCTGTCTTTCATTAAATTGGATATCAATCGCCACCTATCCTCTAATACTTAACTATTTATCTACTATTTTAGATAAGTCGCAAACAAGCATCATGGTGTCATATATCTTTCTTAATAACCCTAGTCTATTATTTCTTATAACGGCATCATCTACCATTACCATGACATTGTCTAGGAAATTATCAATAGGTTCCTTCAAGGTAACAAATATATCCAGTGCCTTATCGTATTCCTTCTTCTCAATTAAGGTCAAGACTTTTTCCTCAATCTTATTATAGCTGTCATACAAGTCGATTTCTTGTCCTGTTAAAAGGTCTCTCATAACTTCGCTTGAATCAGTTTTTAATGCCAGGGTTGAAACCCTATTGAATACCTGTAAGACATCTGTTAAATCATCATTGCTCAACCAATGATTTATCTTTTCTGCCCTTAACTTCATATCATATATGTCGTCAATATCCGTGCTTAATACTGCTTCAATTATATCATATCTGATGTTTATTTCTTCAAATAGGGCCTTGATTCTACCCATAAAGAAGGTGTTAATCTCAGATTTAATCTTATTATAATCAAATGCAAGTCCCATCTCATCAACATAAATATAAAGGGCAAAATCAAATAACTCATTTAAAGATAGATTAATCTTCTTGTCTAGTATTATGTTGATAATTCCCAAGGCACTTCGCCTTAGTCCAAATGGGTCCTGTGAACCTGTAGGTTGAATATTAATTGCAAACAATCCCACTATTGTATCTAATTTATCAGCTATGCTTAAAATTGCCCCTGCTGTGGTAGAGGGTAATTGGTCACCTGAAAATCTAGGTAGGTACTGTTCAAAGATTGCTAGACTTACTATTTCATTCTCACCAGAAATATTGGCATACTCCATACCTAGCTTACCCTGTAACTCAGTAAATTCCGTTACCATTTTAGTTACCAAATCAGCCTTGGCCAAATAGGCTGCCCTACTTAGATTTCTTTCTGTTTCTTCACCAATTTCCAAATAGGCTCCTATTTTTTCGGACAATTTCTGGACCCTGACGGTTTTATCGTATAGGTTACCCAATCTTTCTTGGAAGACTATATTCTTTAATTCTTCAACATAGGCCTCTAAAGGTCTGCTTATGTCATCCTCAAAGAAAAACTTAGCATCCTCCAACCTAGCGCCTAGGACCTTTTCATTTCCCTTTGTAACGATATCCAGGTATTCATCATTACCATTTCTTATGGTTATAAAGTATGGCATTAATCTATTCTTATCATCAACAATAGGAAAATATCTCAAATGCTCCTTCATTGGGGTAACTACCACATCCTTAGGTAGTTCAAGATATTTATCTTTAATCCTTCCAATTAGAGGCGTCGGGTATTCTACTAGATTAGTTACCTCATCTAATAAATCTTCATCTTGGATTATCCTACCACCTTTTTCCTTGGCTAATCTTTCAGCCCCATATTTTATTTGCTCTTTTCTCTCCTCATGGTCTAGGATTACATAATTCTCCCTTAATCTCTCTATATAAGACTTAACATCATCTATTTCTATATTTTGGCTTCCCAAGAACCTATGACCCTTAGTTACATTAGATACCTTAATACCTTCTAGATCAAAGGCTACCAAAGTATCATCTAATAAAGACACAATCCATCGAATCGGTCTAGCAAATCTAATGTTCTTGCCACCCCATCTCATGGACTTAGGGAAATTTAAAGATTTTATTATTTCTGGTACTATTCTAGATAAGACGGTTCCAGTACTTTCTCCTTTTTTAAGAACTTTTAGATAGACATATTCTTCACCATTTTTTTCAACAAAGAAAACATCATCAAGTTCCGCCTTCTGTCCCTTAACAAATCCTAAAAGGGCTTTTGTAGGATTACCATCTTCATCATAAGATATTCTTTTGGAAGGTCCTTTTACTTGCTTAGAAAGGTCTTCCTGTCCTTCACTTAATCCAGTAATTATGGCAGTAAGTCTTCTTGGTGTCGAATATACTTTAACCTCTTCATACATTATTCTTTCTTCATCCAGTCTAGAAGAAAATTTGTCTCTCAATTGTTTTATAGTGTCTTTTACATATCTGGCAGGTAGTTCTTCTACCCCAATTTCAAGTAGGTAAGTCTTAGTCATTTGATACACCTTCTTTCTTTAATAAGGGGAAGCCCATCTCATTTCTTTGTTCTAGGTATGCAGAAGCAACATTTCTAGCAAGGTTTCGAACCCTACCAATATAGTTTGTTCTTTCTGATACCGAAATAGCCCCTCTGGCATCTAGAACATTAAATATATGAGAACATTTTAAGACACAGTCATAACTAGGCAAGACTAATTTATCCTCTAATATCTTGCCAACTTCCTCTTCAAAAGTGTTAAATAGCCCCCTTAAGACATCAACATCTGCTTTTTCAAAGCTATAGACCGAATGTTCAAATTCAGCTTTTTTAAATATGTCTCCATAACTTATATCCTTATTCCATTTAATGTCGAATACGTTGTCCACATCTTGTAAATACATGGCTATTCTTTCTAAACCATAGGTTATCTCACCGGATTCCAATTCACAATTTATACTACCTACCTGTTGAAAATATGTAAATTGTGTAATCTCCATTCCATCTAGCCAAACTTCCCATCCCAAACCCCATGCTCCTAGGGTTGGTGCCTCCCAGTTGTCTTCTACGAACCTAATATCATGCTTTAAAGGATCAATTCCAATAGCCTTTAAACTGTCCAAGTATAGGTTTTGAATATCTTCTGGGGAAGGTTTTAGAATAACCTGTAATTGATGGTGTTGATAAAGCCTGTTGGGGTTTTCACCATACCTAGCATCAGCTGGCCTTCTAGAAGGCTCCACATATACAACCTTCCAAGGTTCTGGTCCTAAAGCCCTTAAGAATGTATGCGGACTCATGGTCCCTGCACCTTTTTCTATATCATATGGTTCTAAAATCAAGCAACCCTTACTACCCCAATAACTAAGCAATTTCAGCATCAAATCCTGAAAATACATATAAACCCTCCTCAATCATTATAATTGGCAATAAATACAAAAAGACCTCCATCCCAATATAGGGACGAAAGGTTAATTCCGCGGTTCCACCCTATTTAATACCCAAAAAGGTATTCCCTTTAAATAAAATACTCGGAAGCTCCTTTCCCTGTATCTATTTATTATCTAGTTCCCACCTTAGCTAGACTCTCTTAAAATAAATAAAAAAGGTACTTTCTTCCTCATCGTATTTCTTAACTTATCTTTAATAATTTAACAAATTATCAATTAATTGTCAATAGCTGTAATCAATCTAAATTAGCCTTGTTTAACTTTAAGAAGTTTAAAGAGTTAAAGTCCTTTCGCTCTATATTATATAAAATATAATCCTCTAAAACTTGATGAAATTTTGTCAATATGTCTTCTGATATGTCTAATTTATCCAGCTCATCTAAAGGAGTATACAGTAAATCCCCCATGGCTTGGTAAACTTCTTTATCCATTTGCTTTGCGCTATAGTCCTTAGTATAACAATTATCACATATTATGCCACCCTCTGTATTGCTAAATTTGAAACCCTTCCCTTGATTATTGCCACATACAACACAACCGTTGATATATGGTCTGTAACCAAGAAAAGAAATATGTTTGAGCCCAAAGGCTGCCACCAACTTCAAATAATTATTCTGGGTCTGAGCTAAAATCCTAAGTGTTTTTTCTAGGAGTAAGAATATTTTCTTATTAGCTTCCTCATCTGGAACCGACTTATCAATCAATTCCAATATATAAAAACCATATGAAACCCTTTCCATGTTTTCACGAATTTCATAAAAAGAATCTATAATATCCGCCTGACTTATATAATAAAAGTTCCTCCCATGAGTCAATTGAAATTCATTATATGAGAAGGGTTGAGTGTTGGCTATTAGTGTTGACTTAGGCCTATTGGCCCCTTTTGCCATAACACTGATTTTGCCCAGTCCTTTTGTATAAATAGTCAAGATCTTGCTAGTCTCTTGGTATTTCATACCCTTTAGGACAATTCCCTCTGTCTTTATCATACTTTTCACCACTTATCTATATCCAAAGTACTTGACCTTATTTTCTTTGTCTCGCCAATTCTTCTCAACCTTTACCCACAATTGAAGATTTACCTTACTTCCCATTAGCTTTTCAATATCTTCTCTGGCACTCATACCTATCGCCTTAAGCATATTACCTCTCTTACCGATTATTATCCCCTTATGAGATTCTTTTTCACAATAGATATTAGCAAATACATCTATTATATCCTTATCTTCCCTAGTCTTGATGCCTTCTATACCTACATAAATCCCATGGGGAACTTCCTCATCAAGATTTAGCAAGGCTTTTTCTCGAATTATTTCAGCAATTATAAATCTTTCAGGTTGATCAGTTATCATGTCATCTGGGAAATATTGGGGCCCTTCAGGCAATAGATTTTTAATGGTTTCAATATATTCATCAATATTTGTTCCGTCTAAGGCTGATATAGGAATTATCCTTTTAAATAGATTCATTGCTTGGTATTTGGCTACTAACCCTTCTATCTCTTCATTACTTAGCTTATCGCATTTGTTTATCAATAGAATAATGGGGGTAGATATATCAACCAATTGTTCTAGGATATACTTGTCTAATCTCCCAGTTTCTATGCTTTCATCTACCATAAAAGTAATAATATCAACTTCTTCCAGGGTACTTTTAGACAATTTAAGCATATACTCCCCTAAGACATTCTTAGGTGTCTGGATTCCAGGGGTATCTAAGAATACAATCTGAAAATCTTCGGCTGTATATACTAATTGAATTTTATTCCTGGTTGTTTGAGGTTTATCTGAAATAATTGAAATCTTCTCCCCAATAACCTGGTTTAGTAAGGTTGATTTCCCTACATTGGGTCGACCTATTACCGTTACAAATCCTGATTTATACATGCTTACACCCCTTCTCTTAACCTAAATCCTCTGGTCCGAAACTATTTGGTAGAAGCTCATCCAATGTGTATTCTCGGTAGTCATCCTCTGAATTAGCAATGATTATCCTAGCATCCTTCCCAAATTCTCTAATTACCTGCCTACACACACCGCATGGAAAGGTTGGATTGGCATCACCTACAACTGCTATTTTCTTGATCTGTCTACTCCCCTCTGAAACAGCCTTAAAAATTGCTGTCCTCTCTGCACATAAGGTGGGTGAGTAAGAGGCTATTTCAATATTGCAGCCAGAATAAACCTTTCCATCGTCCATGAGAACTGCAGCTCCTACATGAAAGTTAGAATAGGGTACATAGGCTTTTCTTTGAGCATCTAAAGCCTTTCTTATCAATAGTTTATTATCCATGTAAATCCTCCTATTCTTGATCGATGATGACTTCAGCTCTTTCATTCACAATTTGGATCCAGGTTGCTCCTGGGTTTAAAGTCAACTCTTGTCCATCCTCAGTATAGTAAGTAGTCTTGCCCTTTCTATCTTCTTTCATCCATTTAATATTAATCCCCTTGCCATTGGTGAAATATTTTCCACTGCCTTCACCTACTAAGTCTATTTCCAAGCTAACTGAATTGGGTATTAATCTTGAGTTAACTTCCTGAATGATTATGTTCTTAGCAGATAACTGGCTTTTATCCAGTTCATCTATATGGGCTTTCCCGTCCTTCTCTCTTAGATAGGATTTTGTATCCACATCATAGATATACTTGGTATTGTTTTGGCTGTTATAATCAATAGATATTATCCTAGCTTCAAATCCATCTATATCCTTGTCATCATCATTAAAAACAAATCCCTCTACAAGGCTAGTTTCTTCAAAGCCTAACTCCTGCTGATGGGCTCTAATGGCCTCCATACTTGTATATAGGTTGTTGGGGGCCTTTTTTTCATCGATACGATAAAATATCTTATATGAGCTGCTTAAGGCACTTATATCTGATATGCCTAAATCCTTAACATCTTGGTTTGCAGCTGCGCTTCCGCCAGCCCTAACATATACAGCATCAAATTCTGCAACCTTAGTAACAAAATAAGGTCTAGCACTCCTAATAGGCCCTACAGCTTCGGGGTCATTAATTAGGAAAAACCCTAAATACCTTGTATAAGGGGCCTCTACCGGAAATTCATAGATAAGCTCTGCATCTTTAAGTCCAGCCTGCCAACGAGCCTTGGGGTGATTGTCAAACATAATTCCCACTATCCTACGGTTTACCTTCTCCTCTTCTGCATATAAACCACTTAGAGGAGATTGCAGGCCTTCTTTAGTATTTTCTTCAACTGGTTCTTCAATAACCTCATCATCAGAATTTGGTACTTCCTCAACCTCATCTTTCTTGCATGAAACTAAAGTAATCAATAACAAAATGGCAATTAATATATATCCTAGTTTCTTCATATCCCCTCTCCTATCCTATTATTTGAAATGCTAAAATTGCTACTATGATACCTAATACCCCACCTAGGACCACTTCAATTAGGGTATGAATCTTGCCTTCTACCCTACTCTCAGCCACCAGTAGAGCCAGCCCAAAGGCTAAAGAAATAACTAAGATATTCTCTACCAAGAAGGATATTATGGCTGCTACACAGAAGGCAACTGCTGAATGTCCACTAACCGTTCCCCCCTGAAAGTGGGTCCCCCTACCCCTATAATATTTTGCCTTAAGTCCAATTGTCAACAAGACAACCAATAATAGGGCTATAAAGGTAAGATGCACTGGAGATTTCTTTATTTTAAAAATCATCCCCTCTGAGAATGCACTTAATCTATCAAAGAATAACAAATACCCAACTATTAATGCGTTTACAGAGGCTATAAGTACAGCCCCTGCAGATATATCCTTGGCTATCCTGGCATAGGGATGGTATTCCTTGGTTACCATGTCTACTGTTTTTTCTATAGCAGTATTTATCATTTCCAAGGTTAAAACCAAGGATATGGCAAATAACAATAATAAGAATTCCACCCGAGTAAAATCAAAAAACAAGCTTAAACCCAAGACTAGAATAGCTATGATATAGTGAATTAACATATTTCTCTCAGTTTTTAAAGATAGGATAATCCCTGATACTGCATAATTAAAACTGTCAATTATGCTCCTCTTCATAGATTTATTCCCCTTTATTTGCTTTAAATATTCCTAATCGATTCATTACTAGCTTTTCCTTACTTCTCATAAGTCTTTTATCATCCTCCTGGATATGATCATATCCCATTAGGTGGAACATACTATGGGCGGTCAGATAAGCCAGCTCCCTTTCAAGACTATGTCCTAGGTCCCTAGCCTGTTCCATAGCCTTGTCTACCGATATAATAATATCACCTAGCATGGGCAAATCCACATTAAACATCTCCCCCATAGGAAAGGACAAGACATCAGTTTCACTATCAATACCCCTGTACATTTTGTTTAATTCCCTAATCTCATCATTAGTAACAAAGGAAAGGGATATTTCATAATTTAAACTCTTTCCTTCAACCAACAAAGATTCCTTAATGACCTTTTCAAACATTTCTCTAAGAACTGCACTTAATTCCATACTGGATTGCCTATTGTCTATATAAACTTTCATCCTAATGACCTTCTTCCACTATTGGTTCCATACTTGGATATTCTATCCTATCATGGTAGATTCCTAAAAGTATATTTATAAATGTATTAATTATAATGTTTATATCCTTATTAGTAATATCACATTCATCTAATTGTCCATCTGCAAGTTTACCTTTTACTATCTTTTTAACCATCTCTTCCACATTTTCCTGGCTTGGCTCCTTGAGGGAACGTACTGCAGCCTCTACAGAATCAGCTAACATTACTAGGGCAGTTTCCCTGCTTTGGGGCTTATTGCCCTTATATCTATAGTCTTCTATATCTATAGAACCGTTGCTTTCTTTAGCCAAATGATAGAAATAAGCCACCAAGGTAGACCCATGATGCTCATCTATAAAATTAATTATCTCTTTTGGTAATTTGTTATCTCTAGCCAGCTCAACCCCTTCACTAACATGCTCTAAAATTATCTCTACACTTTCTTCAGGTGTTAAGAGGTCGTGAGGATTAGACATGCCAAACTGATTTTCCTTAAAATAGTAGGGCTTATAGAGTTTCCCTATATCATGGTAATAGGCCCCCACCCTAGCCAAAAGAGAATTGGCCCCTATGGCATCTGCAGCAGCTTCACTTAGATTACCAACCATTAAGCTGTGATGATAGGTCCCAGGTGCTTCCAACATGAGTCTTTTTAATAAGGGTTGATTTGGGTTCGATAATTCCAAAAGTCTTATGGGGGTCAGGATAGAAAAGAACCTCTCCCATAAGGGCAATGAACCAATCGCTAAGACCATAGATAGGATTCCATTTATAAAGACCTGTAGGTCCCTAATTAAAATCTCCGTCCCCTTTAAGCCCTTAATTAAACCAAAAGAAGTAATCACTATAACATTAGCAAAGGCCAAAACTAAACCACTAAGCAAGATATTGGTCCTTTGTTTTTGATAGCTTATGACCAAAACTGCAAGGCTTCCCCCTATTATCAACATTGTTATCAGGCTTGTATCAAGACCTAAAATCATTCCTAAGAACAAGGATAGGAAGATATTTGCTATGATAGCTAACCTAGAATTAATCAAAATAGATATCAACATACCAGCGGTAGCCACCGGTATTAGATTGGGAGAAAAACTAAAGATAGCCCTAGATAATAGAACTACTAAAACATTTATAAACAGATAAACCCTCATTCTATTGCTATATATAATATCCCTATCATAAAAAAATATATATCCTACTAGACTAAAGACACCTAATATAACCAATAGGGCAATACCAAACTTTGGAAAGAGGTCTAGAGTATTAGATTCTTTAAGCAATCCAGATTCCTTAATCAATTCAAGCTTTTGTCTATCAATTTTCTCGCCTTGGCTAGCTATAATCTCATTTTCCTTGACTATAACATCCTCAATCATGCTGGCAGCAAGCTCCCTAATCCTCGTCGTTTCCATCTGGTCTAAAAATTTGTTTGGTTCAAGTAGCTGGGACAATAATGAAATTCCTATATTCTTCTGACTTTCTGTTATACTCAAGGATTCAAAAGTTTTATCTAAATTATCCTTCTCGTATTCTAGATCTTCCTCCCTTATTCCTACACCCATTATTTGTGTTGTAAGGTCTAAGAGGGTTGCTTCATAGCTATTTAGATCCTTATACTCCATATTCAAGAGATGGGTGATACTACTATCATTTAAGTCTAAGTCTAAATCATCTCTAACCAGATTAATCTTTTGACGATTACTTAAATTTGTCTTGATTTTAGTATCCCTAACTATATCAAATAGGTTTGATATGGATTCTTTTATGCCCATTTGAATCGATGGATTAACCCTGTATTTAGGCTCAACACTATTATAGGCTTCTTGACGACGTACTTCTGTTGCATATTTATCAACTATGTCCTTAGTAGCCCTAATATCCCTGTCAGCATAATCATTTAAGCCTATCTTGAGCTTATTGTCTTCAAACCTTAGTATACTTATAAAGATAAGGATTATGGTAAAGAAAATTATAAATATTAGGTTTATGTTTCTATTACTACCTAAGCTAGCAAGGTTTGTCCGCTCTTTTTTAGCCTGATTTCTTTTTATCACAGGTAATCCTCCTTCATGGAGCAATATGTTTATTTGCTTTCATATCTTTCGTAGGCATCTATAATTCTCTGAACCAGGGGATGTCTTACTATGTCATATTTGGAAAGATATATTAAATCAATCCCCTTGATATTGTCTAAAACCCTAGTAATTGTCTTAAGCCCTGATTCCTTTCCTCTAGGTAAATCTATCTGGGTTATGTCGCCCGTTACAATGGCCTTAGAACCATATCCTAATCGAGTTAAAAACATCTTCATTTGCTCATTAGTAGTATTCTGAGCCTCATCTAAAATCACATAGGCAGAATCTAGGGTTCTACCCCTCATATATGCTAAGGGAGCCACTTCAATCAAACCCTTATCCATATACCTTAAATAGTTCTCATATCCTAATATATCAAATAGGGCATCATACATGGGTCTCAAATAAGGATCAACTTTCTCTTGTAGATCCCCAGGTAGAAACCCTAAACTCTCCCCTGCCTCAACTGCTGGTCTAGTTAAGATAATCCTATTGACTTCCTTGTTTTTAAAGGCTTGGGCAGCCATTGCAACAGCAAGATAGGTCTTACCTGTTCCAGCTGGACCAATTCCAAATACAATATCATTTTTTTTGATAGCATCCACATACCTTTTTTGACCCAAGGTCTTGGGTTTTATGCTTTTACCTGTTGATGTTATACATATAATTTCATTTAATAGATCTTTTATTTGTGAGTCTTTACCTTCTACAATTAAATCAATGGCATATCTAAGCTCATGTCTATCTAACTTTTTTTGAATCTTTATGATATCTATAAGATTATTTATTAATTTTTCCGCCAAAATTAGATTGTCTTCATAGCCTATCAATTTGATTTGACCATCAGATAAGAACACCTTAATATCCAATTCATGCTCGATTATTTTAATATTTTCATCCAATTCACCGAATATTTCTCCGACGATCTTATTATCTTCTATTAAAACTCGTTTTTCTAAAGTCTCCTTCAAATTCTATCCTCCTAATTCGAAATTATCTGTTTTCTACCTATGTCTTCAATGGTTTCTATGGTAACTTGAGTTCTTAATATATTTTCATCTATTGTGTAAATTTCATTCCTAGATATGATCTCACAAGTTTCAGATAGTTGCTTATTGATTTCCTTAGTGGCCTCCAGCTTAGAGTAGGCCTTCAAATATTCAATCTCTTGCTTAATCTCCTTGATTTCAACTTCCCTAAAGAGATAGGTTACAAATTTAACTGGAAAATCTAATTTTAACCACTTAAAATCAATAATATCTTTTTCTATAACCTCTTCTGTATAGTTTTCAAAGGGAATATTCCCAGATAAAAACCTGACCCCTTTATCATTTATAGTTAAGCCCCTTTGCTTGTAGACCCTTCCAGTTTCAACTTCTTCAAGTTTAACAATTGGCAACTCAATGATATGGGAGTATCTTGTCTGAGCCAAAACTTCCCCCTCAGCGTGTACTAGATATCTTTCATCAGATGATTCGCTTTTCATTGTTCCAGAGATTAATATATCATTTTCTTCAACAATCTGTCCCTTTTCTACAACTGCCTCTCCATTCTTGGCAACTATTTTAACTATTACACCCTTTTTCTTCGCTACTAGGTTACATGGGTAGGATTTATCTACCCTGTCTGGCTCTATATCTAATTCCTTTATATCAACTATTAGTTTTATTCCACTTATTTGTACATCCAAAAAAGACAAAAAATCATATTCACTTAGAATTATTTTCTCTACCTTTTTCTTATCTATTCTATGTTTAAATATACCTACCCTAATATCATTATCTTTTAATAAGTTGACAAGCTTATCTTTGGGTATTTGCTCTATCCCAATTATCTCTATCTTCCAAAGTAGACTGGATAAGAATAAGATAAGGCTTATAAATACAGCTACGCCAAGGGCAAACATTTTTTTATACTTAAGCCTATTCAATATGAATGGAAGACCAGTCTTCCCTATAATCTCAATCTCACATCCAGATTTATTAACAATTGCTTCCAAGGCCTCAAGTCCTGATAAGGAAACAGTTGCTTCAATTCTTGTATTACTTAACCTGTTGACGTTCCACAAGTAAATATCCTTTGATAATGCTAGGTTTAACAATCTTTCCAGTGTCAATCCTCTAATCCTAATAATAACATAACCCCTTATATAATTCCATATCTTTATGGCTAGCATACTGGCACCTCTAGCTAATTATTTCAATCTTTTTAATGGAACCATTAATAGTAATCTCTTCCATTAACACATTTTTTATTTCCAAGGAATCTCCAATTATTTTTATCATTCCAATTTTGCTATTTATTCTTATCAAATCATTGGTATATTCGATAATCCCCCTGTGATTAGTTATATTGACTTTTACATCTCCAACAACAATTATCTTGGGTAAATCTAGCGCAACATCTAAAGGTAGTTCTAAGGCATCCGTTATAGACATTTTAATATCATCAAAATCCTTCTTCATACATACCCCTCCTACTAATAATATGCATGAGAATTTCAGACTATTACTAAGCTAGGCTCACATTAACATTTACTGCTAGACTTTTCTACTTGATTGTGATCATCTGTATCTGTGAAAGATGGTCTCAGACCATAAGGTATAGTCGGAGAGCACCCAGTTCATCAGTTTGTTAGCTATGCTCATTCACTGTTTGGGTCATAAAAAAGGAGAGGCTTTACATGCCTCTCCTGATATTTTGAACACTCTTTGGTTTTCCTAGGATTTCAGACCAGATAATAGCATTCACTAAGCTATCCCTACTAATTTTATCCTTGTTCTTATGAATATCGAGTTCTATACCAATAGGTTTTTCTTTAGCTACTTCCACTCTTTCTATCTTTGATATTGTTTCTACTGGTTTACTTGGGCTAATTTCCCAGGTTCTGACAGTCTTATATTCTTTTGGTTTAGTTTCTTTAGTAGCATCTATGGTAAACTCTTGAACTCTTTTTTGGACTTTCTCAGATTCTTGGTCCCATCTTTTCATTCGACTTTCAGGACTATTATCCTGAGGATTTTTCTTGAGCTCTTCAATCCTCTTCCTTCTAGCAGCTTCCATTTTCTTTTTGTCATTGGCACTCTTAAAGATCAGGTTTAAAGCCATAACTACTACTAAAAATAATATAGAATCCATCTGATCACATCCTAGTTTTTATCTTTATCATCTTCTACGATTTTAGAAATTGAAGACCTCATATCTGTGTCAGCAAGTACATTCCTCATATTGTAATAGTCCATAACTCCTAACTTACCTTCCTTTAAAGCCTGAGCCATAGCCAATGGAACTTCAGCCTCTGATTCTACAACTCTAGCCCTCATGGCTTGGGTCTCTGCCCTCATCTCTTGCTCCCTAGCAACTGCCATGGCCCTTCTTTCCTCAGCCTTGGCTTCAGCAATCTTCTTATCAGCTTCCGCCTGGTCAGTTTGAAGCTTAGCCCCTATATTCCTACCAATATCTATATCAGCTATATCTATAGACAAGATTTCAAAGGCTGTACCTGAGTCCAACCCCTTCTCCAATACTGTCCTAGAAATACTATCAGGGTTTTCTAATACTTCATCATGGGATGAAGAACTACCTACAGTAGTAACAATTCCTTCACCAACACGGGCAATGATGGTCTCCTCTCCAGCTCCACCAACTAATCTTTCGATATTAGCCCTAACCGTTACCCTAGCCTTTACAATTACTTCTATCCCATTCTTTGCTACAGCAGAAATATTTGGTGTCTCTATAACCTTTGGATTAACAGACACTTGAACTGCCTCTAACACATTTCTACCAGCTAAGTCAATGGCTGC
>JAAYTL010000043.1 GCA_012518035.1 Tissierellia bacterium
ACATCCTCCCCTAACTCAAAGGGCTCTACTTCTACTATCCTATCCCCTCCAAAGAAGTCCCTGGCTGCCTTTTCCGCTTCCTCCATGCTTACCTTGTTCTGGGGTAGGCCAACAGGTTTTCTATGGATCATCTGGTCGGCAAAGGGTCCGTCATATATCAATTCCGGAGTCTCTGATACCCCTGTCTCTACGTTGGCTAAACTGGTTTGTAGGCCAGCCCCAATCCCCTGGTCTGCTACCTTTCTGCTGGCAAGGCCCATGGTAGAGGCCACCCCATATAGGAAGTTTGAGTCTGCCAGGGTATCATGAAGGGCATTTAACTCATTATTAAAGGCAGCAGAATTGACCTGGAGGTCTGTTAAGGCCTTCCTTTGTTCTGGAGTTATATCCTCCCCTTCCAGGTGTCTTTGGATCAGAAAGTAGCTATAATCAGCTGCCTGGGCCAAAAACTTCTCCGTATTGGCTACATCTGCATGGGAGATGGGTAATTGGGCTAACTTATCCTGGGCAAAATTCGCATCATTCATTATTTCTGAAAATATCAGGATATTCCTCTCCTTGGAAGATGCCACCAGGGCCTTGGATATATTGACCTGGACATTCTCCACGTGCTTCTTTACATCATAAAAGAGTCTCTGGTACTGGTTTTCAAGGGCTACCTCATATTCATTCCTGATATGAAACTGGTTATAGCCCCATACCAAGGCTGCTATCAACAATAAACTTAAGATACTCGGTGCTATCCAATGCTTTCTCTTCTCCATAATAACCTCCTATATTCCAAACCAGTGCTTGCCAATTTTTAAGGTAACCTTCCTAGACCAGATCCATTTACTGGTTGCTGTAGCCGGGTTCCAGTAGTAGAGGCAACCATAGGTGGGGTCCCATCCATTTAAGGCATCCCTGGCAGCCTTAAGGGAGTCCTTGTCAGGTGTAAGATTGATTTGGCCATCTGCAACAGCTGTAAAGGCAAGGGGTTGGTAGATTACACCTGCTATGGTGTTGGGGAATTGGGGACTCCTTACCCTATTTAACACTACTGCAGCCACTGCAACCTTACCTACATAGGGCTCTCCCCTGGCCTCCCCGTGAATACATCTGGCTAGGAGATATTCATCGGCACTTCGATTAATTCCTTGATTTGAACCTGCCTGGGCAGCCTGGGCTGGCATTCCTAGGGCATTTGCTGTAGCTGGACCTACAACTCCATCTACGGCCAGGCCATTCTTCTGCTGGAACCTCCTCACAGCCCGATAGGTGGCTGCCCCATAGACACCATCCACAGTCCCATCATAGTAGCCCCACCTGAGGAGTTTGTCTTGGACTGTCCTTACATCATTACCCGTGGTGCCCCAGTAGAGGGTCCTGGGGGCAGAATAGCCTACCCTGGTCCCTGGACTTGCCGGCTCATATATTTGAATCAAAAACAGAAATACCATGGTTAAGACTATAACCCTAGTAATAGACTTTCTCACTATAGAATCCTCCTTCTTGTATTTTCCTTATTTTTTGTATAATAGAGAAATTTATACATTTTTTCTTAATTTCCCTAGGATAAAAGGAGGGACCCTGCTAGAAAATCTAACAGGGTCCAAGGCTATTGAAGTAAGATGTAATATAATATTAATGAGGCAGCTAAAAGATCTTCTTGAGTAAGTCAACAAATAAGGACTTGAGTCTAAGTGGTCTAGCTTCATCTACGATAAAGTCATTAACATCATCCCCAACCTTATCTTCTGCTGATAGGGCAAAGGAATGGGTAATATCTACAAAGCACAAGGGGGGAAACATGACACACCACCAATTCTGCCCCTTGGCCTCACCTATCTCGATAAGTAGGCTTTCATACTCCCCCTGGGAAAGGACCATATCCCCATATTTTCTAGTGGGAAACCTATCCTGCCCCAAGGAGACCTTGACTTGGTAATCCTTACCTTCCTCGTGGATTAAGTCCTTGCAAAGGGCCTCCAAGTCACTTATTTTTTCACCAATAACTATCCTGGCTTCTTCTATGGATGCAATGGAGGCAAAGCTTTCTCCCATCTTGTCTAAGATCTCATCCCTTATCCTATACTTTAAATCCTGGTCTTCCTTGGAATCGCTATTGGCCCTGATATGAAAGCGGATGACATCCCTTTTAAAGCCATCGATGCTGGCATCTCCATCCTCCAGATAGGGCTGGAGGATATAGATAAAGAAGATTATTAGGATGGATAGGATAAGGATGGCCTTCTTGTATTTCAATTTACTCTCCCCTTTCGACTATGTCCTAGAGGGGATTATTGACAGCTAGAGAAAATATATACCTTAATTTGTAAAAAGCAAGGAAGATTAAAAATCACTCAAGCCCCTTCTCCTGATATTAACCTGGACTACTACTTCTATATCCAGGTAGGGGAAGATGCTATCCCAGTCAGCCTCCACCTTCTTGTAGATCTTGGGGTAGAACTTGTAGAGGTATTCCAGGATGCCCAGGGCATCAGCATTGAAATCCTTCTGCAATTTCTCTATGGTAGAAGTAAACTCATCCTTAACGATCTTGGCCAAGGCCTTTTCTATTTCCTCCATGTCCTCCTGGGTGTTAATCCTCCTATCCTCATCAATGATATACTGGTGGATTTCACCATCCATCTCAACCTGGTAGCGGATTTTGAGAAATTCCCCATCCCTTACCAGCTTTTTCTTGGACTTGATTTCATCTAAGAAGAGGGATATGGTTGCCCCCTTAAAGTCAAAGTCTATGTCTTTATTTTTGGCCTGGTTGTTTAAGAGGGTGATGTTCCTATTGTCATCCTTATCTATATATCCCAGGAATTGATAATCCTTAAATATGCCTCCACCAGCTAAACTTATCTCTGGCTCTGGTATGGCCAGGGGTATGATGGCTGCCCTCTTATGGTCCATGTACTGGATGAAATCCTTGAGGACTATGGGAGTGAAGGATGTTGACATTTGCTCATTGTGGAGGAGACTGATTAAGAGTCCCTCCACACTCTCCTGCCTCTTTGATCCTAATTTTTTCATCATTATGTCATGGGCACTTTCCTTGGTTATAAGGAGGTTAACCATCTTATTGATGATAAAGTCCCTCTTAAGGCCATCCAGGATTTGTCGAAGGAACCTCTCATTTGAAAAGACCTCCTCCGACATTACCACCACATTTAGGTGTTTTAGATAGATGGACTTGTGTACCCTTGAGGAGACCTCATCCCGGGCTTCAAAAATGCTATTGGCATTGGCATTAATAACATAGGCCATGTCCTCCTGGGTAGCATTCTTCCCCAGGGCATTGATATTGGGATAGGAAAAACTGATGAAAAAATCCTTGTCTTCAGCCTGTTCTTTATCCTTTTCCAACTTTAAATCAATGGCCACTGAATAGGGCAGGATCCTATCCTCCAACTCAATCATATCCCAACACCCAGATGATAAAATCAGGCTTATAATCATTACTATAAGTAGAAACTTTTTCATTGCCTTATCCTCCTTTTAATCCGGCCTACCATGAATAGGATAAAGGGAATGAGGAAGATGACTATCATGGCTAAATATATTACTACATTGGACATGATGTTGTTTATTTGAATGACATTCTTGGGCAAAAAGGCTAAGAAATAGATTACAGGAATTAGGATAAGGACAGATGCCTTATGGGATTTTGCCCTAAAGATTTTTGATAGAATCTTACTTGAGGAATAGTAAACAGAGGCCATGGTGGAAAATATGATAATTACCCAGATGGCAGTCACTAGTCCATCTAAATTCTGTAGAAAATAACCAGGCAAGTTAATGAGCTTTGCCACCATTAAGAGGGGAAAGGGGTCTGATTTTATCTGCTGTATACTAAGCTGGGTTAAGGTAACCAAAAAGAGGACCAGGTAAAGAACTATGACAATTACTATTCCCGATATACTGGTCTTAGTCAGCCTCTTCTTGTCCTCTGCAAAAGGAATGGCAAAGAGTAGGACTTCAAAACCTGCAAAACTAAATAAGGCCACCTTTATCCCTTCGGGTAACTGCCTTATATCCGACTGGATCATAGGTAGGATATTGGTTAAATCTGCTCCCGGAATGGCTAACAGAATCAAGATCAGGGCAAAGCCAATGGTCAGCCCATAGGTCATATAGGATATCCTGGCTATGATATCTATCTCTGACACCACCAAGTAGGCTATAGATACTATAAAGGTAAAGGTAATCAAGCCTAGGGGAGTCTCAAGTAGCAAAAATCCCTTAATAATCTCCCCTAAAACCCTGGATATATAGGCACCTACTGCCAGATAATAGGCAAGATAGATGATTAAACAGATGGTAAATAGAATCTTACCTAGGTTAGACTCTCCTATTTCAAAAAAATCCTTGCCTGGATTATCCTTGAAGATTTGGTTAATGACAAGGATTACTGGAATGGTCAAGAGTCCAGATAGGATGATGGCTATCCAGCCATCCTTTTCCATGGCAACTGCCAGTTGGTTAGGTAGGCCCAAGACTCCTATCCCGATTATGGTACTGACTATAAGGGCCCTGATTTGTATATTAGAAATTTTTATATCCTTATTCATCCTTCTTATCCCTTCTCATTCTTCGCTTGTTCTTTGGATGGGTGAAACCAGGCCTCATCCGGAAACTTTGAATGGGACCCTTAACCAGGGTGTCTTTTAAGTCTCCCTCATCTATTCCTAATCCAGAATAGGGAGAGGTATAGGGTATACCAAAGCTATTTAGCTTGGCAAGGTGGCTGAGTAAGATAATTATTCCAAGGGTTATGCCATATAAGCCTAAAAAGCCTGCCAGGATAAAGAAGCCAAACTTTACAATCCTAAAGCCTGCCGAATACTCATAAGAGGGGATTACAAAGGTGGCTATGGTGGTTACAGCAACTATGATAATCATCAATGGACTAACTATACCAGCTTCAACTGCTGCCTGGCCTATTATCAAACCACCCACTATACCTATGGTGGTACCTATGGGGCCTGAGATTCTGGTACCAGCCTCTCTAATCAATTCCATGGTAGTCTCCATCAAAACCGCCTCGACAATGGCAGGGAAGGGTACATTAATCCTGCTGGCTGCCACAAAGTATATGAGCTTACTGGGCAAGAGGCCTGGATGATAGGCTGTTAAGGCTACATAGAGGGGACCTGGTAGAAAGAGTAGGAAGAGGCCCAATTGTCTAAAGAATCTAACCAGGGATGCCTCCACCCAACTGGTATAATAATCCTCCGAAGACTGCATGAGGGTACCTAGGGTGGCTGGTGCAAGAAGGACAAAGGGGGAATTATCCACCACTATGGCTATCCTGCCTTCATAGATGGCTGCTGCAACTGCATCAGGTCTCTCTGTGTTTTCCATCTGGGGAAAGGGGGACAGGTAGTTGTCCTCTATAAGGTTTTCTAGGATGGAACTATCCAAAACAGCATCTATATCTATAGCTGAGATTCTCTTATTCACCTCATCTAACAGCTTCTTATCTACTATGTCATCTATATACATAAGGGCAAGGTCCGTCTTGGACCTTCTACCTACCTTGAGCATCTTGACCTTGAGCCTGGTATCCTTGATCCTGCGCCTAATCATGCTGGTATTGATTTTTATGGACTCAGTAAAGCCATCCCTGGGTCCCCTAACCACCGTCTCAGTTTGGGGCTCCTGAATCCCCCTGCTGGGTGGTTCCCTAGTATCAATAATAAGACCTTGAGGGAATTCATCCACTAAAAGGAGGGTGTCCCCGGATAAGATAGCATCTATGATGGGGTCCCACTTAGCCTTGGCCTTGATATCTGCAGAATATAGGATTTGCTTCTTAATAGCTTCAAATATGCTGGTCTTATAGCCCTTTAGTGTGAAGGACTTAATCTCTTCTTCCCTAAGGAGGGCCTCAATGGCATACTCTGTTAGGTATTCCTTGTTTATTAGACCATCGATAAAGACTAGACACATCCTGACATTAAAAATATCCCCTACTTCTAGCTCCCTAATGATTAAGTCATCATTGTCCCGGAAGACCTCCCTGATGTAGGCTAGGTTTTTTTCTATGCTATTAAATAAATGCGCAGACATGATTCCACCCCTCTGCCAAAAAATAAAAACCCACCTTCTAACTAATATAGTTACCAAGAGGTGGGTTTAATATACTTATAATGTTTTGCAGATAAAGACCTTATCCGTAATCTCCTTTAACTTCTTGCAAGTGAATTCCATCCTTTCCTCATCCTCAAAGAGGCCGAATACCGTGGAACCACTTCCGCTCATCAAGGAGCCCAGGGCACCATTTTCCAACATGATATCCTTGATCTTGCCAATTATGGAAAATTCCTCTATCATGGGCTTCTCCATAATATTGCCTATCTTGTCAGCTACCTTCCTGAGATTGTCTTCCTCTATTGAAGCTATCATGCCATCTATATCTATCCCTGAGTTTAAAACCTTAACCTTGCCATAGGCATAGGGTGTTGAGATTTCAATGCCTGGATTGGCCAAGAGGATGTGCTTGTCGGCAAAGGTCCTAAGCTTGGTCAGCCTATCTCCGATGCCTTCAGCCAGGGCAGTGCCCCCTATTATGCAAAAAGGGACATCAGCGCCTACCCCACTTCCTATTTTGACAAGCTCACTTTCACTTAAGTTTAAATCCCATAGCTTATTTAGGCCCATTAGGGTGGTGGCTGCATTGGAGCTTCCACCGGCCAGGCCGGCTGCAATAGGTATGTTTTTTTCTATGCTAATCTTGACCCCTCTCTTTAGGCCAGTAAACTCAGTCAGCCTTTCCCAAGCCTTATAGACCAGGTTGCTGGAGTCTAGTGGAACATGGGGGTCATTGGACTCTATAATAATGCCTTCCTTTATTTCCCTGAACATAAGCCTATCCCTCAAGCCAATCCTTTGCATTATGCTCCTGATTTCATGATAGCCGTCATCCCTCTTGTATAGGATATCAAGGGCTAGGTTGATTTTTCCATAGGAATCCATGATAAATTCGTCCATTGTATGTCTCCTTCTTTTTTACTAAGACTCATTATATCACAGATTTTCCTATTTTAATATAAAATTTATAGGGCAGCCAAATCCTTGTCTAGGCTCTTTTCTATTATTATCTTGTCTCCTACCTTAATTTCATAGGAGGATTCAAGATTATTTGAGCTTAAGATGTCCTCAATGGTGGTATTGTACCTCTTGGCTACATCCCATAGGAGGTCACCCTTTTGGACTATATAGATGCTGATGGATGGTATCTGAGACTTATCTATAGGCTCTGAGGTCTCTCCTATATCCTTGATACATGAGATTGTCTTTTCCCTGTTAAGATAGATATCATAGTTAATCTTATTATCTATGGATAGGATATCCTGACCTATATCATAATCCACGTCTCCTAGTTTTGAATCTATTTGGATTTCACTAACATCGAGTTTTTCTTCCAGGTAGATGTCTGACTTATAGGGGAAATGGTCCTTATAGTTCCTAACCTCTCCTGAAAACCTCTCTATGTAATAGATATCCAATGTTAGTATGCCTTCAATAATTAGGGAATTATCCTGGATTCTCTTGTCTGTTATGATGTAAGCCTCCTTGATGTCCAGGATTTCTTCCGCATCTATTCCTATATCAACGTTTAAATCCTCTACATGGGTTAGGTTCTCAACATTTTCCAGGATGCTTATATCCTCCTTCTGGATATTGAGTTTTTCTTTGGTTGAATATAGATCCACTACCAGGGGCCTTTCCCTATGCTGATAAACTTCTCCGTCCACCCTGATCTTGATGTCTAAGTCTATTAGTCTCAACTCACCTAGCTCATCTTCAACTATCTCATAGATACCTTCTACAACCTCAAGATCTACAGAAGCTGATGAATCCTTGGCTACTCCAGGAAGCTCAATAAAGTGGTTAAAGGGTAGGGATTCCTGGATATGGCCGATTTGGTTACCCGCCTGATAAATGAAGGATACTAGGGCCTCTGCTGAAAGAATAAGCCTATCCTCAGCAACTAGTGTCTGGATTTCCTTG
>JAAYTL010000044.1 GCA_012518035.1 Tissierellia bacterium
AGAGAAATGGTATGGAGATTTGAGTAGGCTTCTAGATTATCTTGAAGCCAGGGAAAATAGAGGTGAAGTCTTTGAATAATGACAGAATGAATAGGAGAGTGCTAGAAGGCATTATCTTGGCCATAGCAAGCAGTATATATGGGATTTTTTCCATATATTACTCTCTACCCTTATTACTAATCTTGCCGGTAGGCTTTATTATTTTGGGGATAAAACACGACTTAATATCATCTATCTTAAGTCTGATAACTTCCCTACTGATAGTAGGCCTTGTATTAGAGACTTATATGATATCCCTGGGATGCCTCTTGATATTTGGACCCTTTATCATTACTAATATATATCTCATATCCCAAAGGACAAAGCCCACTAGGGTGGTAATATATTCAACAGCAGTATTTTTTGTTTCTTTACTAGTATTAATTATCCTTTTGAATCTGGTTGGCTTTGAACTGATTCCATATATAGAGGCAATCTTTAACCAATTATTGTCCTCTCAGCTGGAGGTCTTTGAGGAGATGGGTCTGACCACCTATGAAATCCTCCAGACTAGGGACCTTATTAAAGCTGGATATAATGCACTCATAATGATAACACCTGGCACCATGTTTATCACATCCTTAATAATAGGTTATATAAGCTATGTGTTGACTACATGGGGCTTGAGAAAGATGGAAATCAATATAATAAACCTGCCCAGGTTTTCAAGGCTAAGGTTACCAGATAACTTTGCAATAGGTGCCTTGGGTATGATCTTGACAGCCTTTATCATCTCAAAACTAAAGGTTAGCTATGGGGATATTATCTATCTCAATGTGAAGCTAGTGGTAAGTTTTGTGATTTTTGTACAAGGCCTGTCGGTGGTCAATTATTTTCTCATAAAAATTAAGATGAAAAAGTTTATCAGGGTATTTACCTATATCCTTATACTTCTAACCCCATTGTTTTCAGAAATAGTTTCCATTGTGGGGGTTGCGGATATATTGTTTGATTTGAGAAAAATTAGAAAGGCCAGGTCCTAATAGGAGGATATATATGAAGGATAATAAACTACTCCATTGGTTGGATAATAGGATATATATAATAGCCCTAGGGATAATGACCATAATAATATGGATATATCAGCCAGTATTGGGCATCTTAGCCCTGCTTGCTACTGCCTATCTAATTTATTATGCCTATACGGAGACTGAAAAAAAGAACAGGGAAGTCAATAAGTATATAGAGCTCCTATCTGAGGATTTTGAAACGGCAGCCAAGCATGCCATATTCAACATGCCCTTCCCCTTGGTAATAATAGATGAAAGGGGAGGTATCACCTGGTACAATACTCCCTTTTTAGACATGATTATAGAGGAAGACATACTAAATGAGAGGATCTATGATCTAGTACCAGGAATCAATATGGAGGAACTCCTAAAGGGTGGAGAAAATAAGCCCAGAAGGATTGATTATGACAATAAGAGCTACCTAGTATATCCAAACTATGTGGATAGTAGGAAGACCACCAGTGCCAACAATAGGCTTATTATGCTATATTGGGTGGAGTATTCGGCATATTTTGAGTTGGAAAAGCGCTATAAGGATGAGCAGGCCATAGTATCCTTAATTTATATAGATAATTTTGATGATGTTAAGAACAATACCCCAGATATCCATAGGCCCCTCTTGATTGCAGAGATAGATAAGAGGATAAATGAGTACTTTATGCAATATGGAGGCCTGGTTAGGAAGTATGAAAATGACAAGTACCTGGTCCTACTAAACCATAAGGGCCTAGAGCATATCCAGGAAAAGAAGTTTGATATCCTGGATGAGATCAGGGATTTAAATATTGGGAATACCATGCCTATAACCTTGAGTATAGGGGTATCAGCTACCAGTGAGGATTTAATCCAGTCCCATGACAATGCCAAGAGCGCCATCGAAATTGCCCTTGGTAGGGGTGGAGACCAGGCAGTCCTCAATAAGGAAGGAGCCTACGAGTTCTATGGTGGTAAGACCAAGGCCCTGGAAAAACGAAACAAGGTAAGGGCAAGGGTTATCGGTCATGCCCTTAGGAGATTAGTAGATGAATCAGACAACGTATTCGTAATGGGCCACAAGAATCCAGACATGGACTCCATAGGCTCATCAATTGGAGTTCTTAGGGGTGTTAAGAATAGGGGTAAGATGGGCTATATAATCCTAAATGGAGAAAACCCATCCATTACCAATATTTGTGCCAAGATGAAGGAGGAACAACCTGAGATTAAAGACTTGATCATTAGCTCTGAAGAGGCTAAGAATTTAATTAATGAGAACTCCCTAATGATTCTGGTCGACAACCATAAGCCTAGCTTCACAGAAGCCCCTGAGCTTTTAGATTTAATCACCAAGGTAGTGATAATTGACCATCATAGGCGGGGGGCAGAATTTGTAAAGGACCCTGTCCTGACCTACTTGGAGCCCTATGCTTCTTCTACCAGTGAGTTGGTTACTGAGATCCTGTCATATATGAGTGATGACATCAACCTTACCAAGTTTGAGGCAGAGGCACTCCTGTCAGGAATAACTGTGGATACCAATAACTTCAGTTATCAAACTGGAGTTAGGACCTTTGAAGCAGCCTCCATTTTGAAGAGGGCAGGGGCGGATACCATTGCTGTGAGGCAGCTTTTTAGAGATGACCATGATACCTTCGTATACAAGGCTGAGGTCATCAGGAGTTCTAAGATAATATTTGATAATATTGCCATAGGTAGGTTGGAAGAGGATATAGCCAATGGCCTCTTAATAGCAGCCCAGTCGTCAAATGAGCTCCTAGATATCAAGGGGGTCAAGGCTTCCTTTGTCCTAACCTATTCTAATGATAGGGTTCATATATCAGGCAGGTCCCTGGGAGATATATCAGTGCAACTAATCCTAGAAGCCCTGGGTGGCGGAGGCCACTTCAATGTTGCAGGAGCCCAAATAATGGGTGTTTCAATGGATAAGGCTGAAGAGATGCTAATAGAGGAGATTCGTAAATATCTAAAGGAAGGTGAATAGGATGAAGGTTATACTATTGAAGGATGTAAAGGGTTTGGGTAAGGCTGGAGATTTGGTAAAATCTAAGACAGGCTATGCAAGAAACTTCCTCCTACCTAAGGGTTTGGCTGTGGAGGCTACTCCTGCCAACTTAAAGAAGTGGGAAGAGGATAATAAGATAAGGCAAGAAAAGGAAAGGCAAGAAAAGGAAGAAGCCCTTAAACTAAAGGAAGAATTAGAGAAGATTACAGTTGAAATAAAGGGTAAAGGTGGAGAGGGTGGAAGGCTATTTGGCTCCATAACCTCCAAGGATATTGCTGATACCTTGAAGAAGCAGTTTAAGCTGGAAGTAGATAGGAAGAAGATTGAGTTAAAGGAAAATATTAAGACCACAGGCTTAATTAATGTAGATGTAAGGGTCTACCCAGAAATTGTAGCTAAATTAAAAGTTAATGTAATTATAGAATAGTGGGTGATGAGATGGAGTCTGCAGTTATAGGCAGGATACCTCCCCATAGTGTTGAGGCAGAGCAATCCATATTGGGTGCCATGATACTAGACAAGGAAGCAATCAACACAGCAGTTGAGATAATTAAACCAGAGGATTTTTATAAGGAGGCCAATGGAGAAATCTATGAGGCTATCCTGGTCCTCTTCAATAAGAATGAGCCAGTAGACTTAATTACCCTATCTGAGGAATTAAAGAGGAGGGGGACCCTGGAGCATGTTGGTGGGGTTACCTATTTGGCCAACCTTTCCAGTGGTGTGGCTACTACGGCCAATGCAGAATATTACTGTAAGATTGTAAAGGATAAGTCTACCCTTAGGAGACTTATCAAGTCCAGCAACCAAATAATGGGCAAGGCTTATGAGGATTCAGAGGAGGTCGGAGCCATTATAGAGGAGGCTGAAAAACAGATCTTTGATATCACCCAGGGGGCCCATAGGGAGGGTTTCTCCCCTATAAATGAGGTGCTCTTGGAGAGCTTTGCAAGGATTGAAGAGATGGCTGCCAACAAGGGGCAATTGACAGGCCTGACTACAGGCTTCTTAGATATCGATAACAAACTATCTGGACTACAGAAGTCAGATTTAGTCTTGATAGCTGCCAGGCCTTCCATGGGTAAAACCGCCTTTGGGCTTAATGTTGCTACCAATGCTGCCCTCAAGGCCAAGGCCAAGGTTGCCATCTTCTCACTGGAGATGTCCAAGGAGCAGCTGGTCCAGAGGATGATAGCTGCTACAGCCCATGTGGACTTGCAGAAGATTATTAGCGGTAACCTGACGGAAGATGAGTGGTTGCAGATAATTAACTCCATGGGACCCCTATCCCAGGCAGACATCTATATTGATGACACGGCAGGTATATCCCTGACGGAGATGAGAGCCAAGTGTAGACGACTAAAGATAGAGAAGGGATTAGACCTAGTGGTTATCGACTACCTACAACTTATGCAGTTGGATGTGCGTACTGAAAATAGGCAACAGGAGATCTCCGCCATTTCAAGGGGCTTGAAAGGCCTAGCCAAGGAGATGGAGTGTCCTGTAATTTCCCTATCCCAGCTTTCTAGGGCGCCTGAATTGAGATCAGACCATAGGCCCATGCTGTCAGACTTGAGGGAGTCCGGGGCCATAGAGCAGGACGCCGACGTTGTTATGTTCCTCTACAGGGATGAATACTATAATGAAGAATCGGAAAAGAAGAACATAGGAGAGGTTATCATAGCCAAGCATAGGAACGGTCCTACTGGGACTGTAGAGCTGGTATGGAAGAAGGAGTTTACTAAGTTCCTGGATAAGGTGAACTTTACAGAAGAATAATATGGATTTACAAATTACTTCGGATTCTTCCGAAGTAATAATTCTATTATAGGAGATAAAGATGGAGTTAAGAGGAGCTAGGATAGTGATAAGGCCGTTAAGGCTAGAGGATGTATTCTACATGAGGAATTGGGGTCATCATGAAAACCCCCTTTTTAGTGATTATAATTTTCCTGAAATGGATGATAATGGGATAAGGGATTGGTTCAGCTATAAGACCAGTAGTATCTTTAATAAGTACTACGGGGTCTGTAATAAAGAGAATCAATTAATTGGCTATATAGGAATCAAGGGGATAAATCTTCTTTTGAAGAAGTCCACCCTGGGCATAGTATTTGACCCCAACCATATTGATAAGGGCTATGGGACCGAGGCCCTCAAGCTCTATCTGGGATATTATTTCACTGAGATGAAGATGAAGACCATGCACCTAGAGGTGACAGAGTACAACCAAAGAGCCTATCATTGTTATAGAAAATTAGGCTTTAAAGTTGAGGGATATTATCTAGATGACTTCCACGACCAAGACCTAGATTTAACTAACAAATACTACCTAGAAGCCCAATCATCTTTTGTAATCGTTAATAAAAAGATATATAATTATATCTATAAGATGAGGTTGGATAGAGAGGACTTTTTTAGACTTATAGAGGGTTAAAATAGAGTTTTGGAGTTGATGGTATGAGTTTTCACTTAGAGACTACAGATATGGACTTAGGAGACACGCCTATAGAGAATATATTTATAAATGATTATATGCCCATGGCCAATGGTACCTATGTAAAGGTATACTTGTTGGGCTATAAGTATGCCTTTGATAGGGATTCTAAAATAGAGGTCAACAATGAGACCATAGCCAAGCATTTAAACATTCCCTTAGAGGATGTACTTAGGGCCTGGGATTTTTGGCAGGAAAAAGGTATTATTCAAAAGATATATCCCAATGAAGAGAAGGGCATTAATTACCAGGTGAAGTTTCTCAGCCTGAAGCAATTATATATTAAGAATAATATACAGCTATTTGTAAATGATGAGGACTCTACCAAGGAAGCCAGGGATACTGCAGATACTACAGATACTACAGATGAGCTAATCCAGGCTAACAAGGTCCCTGAGATTAATAATATGTTCAATAGAATCGACTATATAATGAGAAGGCAGACCGTTCCCATGGAGAAGCAGAGAATCCTGGGTTGGATAAAGGACTATAATATGAATCCTGATGTAATAGAGAAGGCCTTCTCTTATGGAGTAGAAAGAAGGGGCATTAGGAAGCTAAGCTATGTAGAGGGAATCATCCGCAACTGGTACGATGAGGGCCTCACCAACATGGAAGCTATTATGGAAGCCTTAAAGAAGCAGGACGAAAGATACTATGTCTACCATAGGGTGATGAAGGCCCTAGGTCTGGACAAGAGGCCCATCAGGGAAGACGAGATGGAAATCATAGACAGGTGGTTTGATGAATATGAATTTACCATGGAGCTGGTCCTAAAGGCATGTGAGGCTGATAAGAACCCTACACCCAGTGTTAGGTATGTCAATGGCATCCTCAAGTCCTGGCATGGTAAGGGCATCAAGAGGGTGGAAGACATAGAAATCCTGGACAAGCCAGCAGAGAAGGTGGCCCAACCAAA
>JAAYTL010000003.1 GCA_012518035.1 Tissierellia bacterium
TCAAGGCTTTAGGGAAGGAACCTGCAACATCTGCCAGGCCCCCAGTCTTTATGAATGGTGTTGCCTCAGAAGCAACATATAAAATCTTCATGAAACCAACCCTTTCTAATCTTTGGTAACCTCTGCATACTTTTCTACTACGTAGGGCATCAATGGGCTTCCTGCAATGCTGGCCCCTTTTCGAACCTTTGCCTGTTTATCCAGGATGGAATTAACAATGATGGCCCCATCTTCCACAACTGATTTCTGCATGAGGATAGAATTCTTTACTATGGCATTTTTACCTATCTTGACACCCCTAAAGATGATGGAGCTATCCACATTACCCTCTATTACACAGCCATTGGCAATCAAGGAGTTCTGTACATTGGCTGTCTCCTTGTAAAGGGTGGAGGGTTCATCCTTGGTCTTGGTATAGATGGTTCCTCCTTCAAAGAAGAGCTCCATGGACACATCCTTCTTTAAAAGGTTGAAGTTGGCTTCGTAGTAGGTCTTGATATCCCTGATATAGTCCACATGGCCCTTAAACTCATAGGTGTTAATCTTGTATCGGTCTTTCCTAGCCAATAAGGCCTCCTTGAAGTAATGGGCTTCCCCACTTTCAATGGTCTCCCTGATTATCTCAAGGAAGAGATCCTTCTTCATAAAGAGCATCTCCAGATAATGGTTAAAGCTCTTCTGGGTACCTAGGTTCATGCCAATATCGATAAGCCTGCCCTCCTTATCTATATGCATATTTTCAACATTAATAAATTCTCCAAAGGGGTCATACCTCTTATTGTAGACCATGGTTATATCCGCTCCACTTTCCAAAAAGTACTTAAAGGCCTGGGAGATATTTAACTTGGCTATTATAAGTGGATTAGCGATAAAGACATATTTTTCCTTGACCTGCTCAAAGAAAATTTCCGTACTATGGTATTGGGCTATATCACTATAGGGTAGCTTATACCTCTCATCATATACTGGTGGGAAGAGGAAAAGACCACTAAACCTCCTATTTAAATCCCAGGGTTTCCCATCCCCTAGATGGTCCATGGTGGACCTGATTTTATCTCCAGTATATATGGCTATATTCCTAACACCGTGGTTTACTAGGTTAGATATGGCAAAGTCTATCAGCCTATATCTCCCTCCTATGGGCAACATATAGGGAGGCCTATGCCTGCATAATGAACCAAACTTATTATCTACACTATTATTAACGCTTATTACTCCAATACATTTTTCCATGGTATCACCCTCCTCCTATTCAACCATTATTCCATCTTCAGTTACCAGGTAGATCTTACCATCATCCTCGGAACCTATTTTCTCTCCTGGCCCAATTACAACCCTTTCAGTTATAACTGCATTATTGACCTGGGCTCCTGCCTTTATGGTTACACCAGGATGAATCACTGATTTATTTACCTTGGCACCTTCTTCTACTGTGATGTCACTGAAGAGAATACTGTTTTTAATCTCTCCCCTAATATAACATCCTTCATTTACCAGGGAGTTGATTATTAAGGATTCTCTAGCTACATAGTGGGGAGGTAAATTCCTGTTCCTGGTAAAAATCCTCCAGTTCCTATCATATATATTAAGAGGGTTTTCATCATCCAAGAGGTCCATATTGGCCTCCCAGTAGCTCCTGACTGTACCTACATCCTTCCAATAGCCCTTGAAGTTCCAAGCATACATGGCATTATTATCTGCTAGCATCCTGGGAAGGACGTTCATGCCAAAATCATGTTTAGATCTTTCATCTTGGGCGTCTAAGATTAGATACTCCCTCAGCTTACCCCAGGTGAACATGTAGATTCCCATGGATGCCATGTTGTTCTTTGGTACTTCTGGCTTTTCATCAAATTCAACAATCCGGTTGTCTTCATCAATATTGACTATTCCAAATCTGGATGCCTCCTCCCAGGGCACCTCTATAACTGCAATACTGACATCTGCCTTCTTTTCTAAATGGAAATTCAGCAATTCATTGTAGTCCATCTTGTAGATATGGTCTCCCGATAAGATAAGTACATAATCAGGGTCAACCTCATCCAAATAGTCAATGTTCTCGTAGACTGCATTGGCTGTACCTGTGTACCATCTACCTCCATCCTCAGAGGTAAAAGGTGGTAGGACCCTGAGTCCCCCTGTGTTCCTATCATAATCCCATGAAGATCCTATTCCTATATGTGTATTCAACAAGTATGGCTTGTATTGGGTCAGTATCCCAATGTCCGAAATACCTGAGTTTGCAGCATTACTTAAGGCAAAATCGATAATCCTATACTTCCCACCAAAGGGCACTGCTGGTTTTGCAATATTCTTGGTGAGTGTTTTTAGTCTCGAACCTTGTCCACCGGCTAATAGCATTGCTACTACCTTGTTCTCATTCATACTTACCCCTCCTAATCTATTTATTCATTAATCTTCAGGTACAGTCCTCCAAGGGGCGGCAGATTAACCCGGATATGATAGTCCCTACCATGGATAGGCTCCTTAATAGCCTTATAGGACCTTACCCTGGCCGTCTTTCCACCAAACCTTCTTGAATCACTATTTATTATTGTCCTATATACCCCTGGTTTATCTACTCCCAAGGGGTATTTTTTTCTTTCAACTGGTGTAAAATTAAAGGCAGCTATTAGTTTCTCTCCCTTTTTATTTATCCTTTCGAAGGCAATTATGCTTTCTTCATGGTTGGTATGTTCTATCCACTTAAATCCATCATAGGAAGTATCCAGGGAAAATAGGGTGTCTTCCTTCTGGTAAAGCATATTCAACTCCCTAAAGTAATTATGTAATTTTTGGTGCATTTCATAGTCCAAGAGGAACCAGTCTAGCTCCTTCCACTCGTCCCATTCAATGAACTGGCCAAACTCTCCCCCCATAAAGAGGAGCTTCTTGCCTGGATGGGCAAACATGTAGAGATACAAAAGGCGGAGGTTGGCAAACTTTTCTTCATAGGAGCCAGGCATCTTATCCAGCAAGGACTTCTTGCCATGGACAACCTCATCATGGCTTAAAGGTAAGATAAACCGCTCTGAGAAGGCATAGACCATGCTAAAGGTGAGAGCATGGTGGTTACCCTTCCTGAAGAAGGGATCTGTCTCCATATATTCTAAGGTATCATTCATCCAGCCCATATTCCACTTGTAGTGAAAGCCTAAACCTCCTTCTTCTATGGGATAACTTATCTTGGGCCAGGTTGTGGATTCCTCTGCTATGACCATGACCTCAGGATACTCATGCCCTATTATTGTGTTTAAGGTCTTGAGGAATTCTATAGCCTCCAGGTTCTCCCTGCCACCGTACTTGTTCTTTATATCCTTGCCTAGAAAGTCATAATATAACATATATGCAACCGCATCTACTCTTATACCATCTATATGATAATAATCCAGCCAGTATAGGGCACTGGAGATTAGAAAGCTAACAACCTCAGGTTTTGAAAAATCAAAATTCAAGGTGCCCCACTGCTCATTTTCAGCCTTTGTCCTATCTAAGGATTCAAAGCAATAGGTACCATCAAAGCGTTCCAAGCCAAAATCATCCTTGCAAAAATGTAGGGGAACCCAGTCCAAGATAACACCTATGCCCTTTTTATGGCATTGGTCAATAAAATACATAAAATCCTTGGGAGTCCCAAATCTAGATGTGGGGGCAAAATAGCCCGTAGTCTGGTATCCCCAAGATCCATCAAAGGGATGTTCCGTTATGGGCATCAATTCGATATGGGTAAAGCCCATCTTCTTGACATAATTCACCAAATCCCGAGCCAATTCCCTATAAGAGTATTGGATATCCCCTTCCTTTTTCCTCCAGGACATAAGGTTTACCTCATAGATGGACATAGGCCTATCATAATCCTTAGTCCTAGTCTCCATCCACCTCCTATCATTCCACCTGTAGCCCTTGATATCGTAATACTTTGAAGCTGTCTTGGGTCTTTCCTCTGCATGGAAGGCATAGGGATCAGCCTTAATCCTAACCTCCCCATCCGGAGCAATTATCCTGTACTTGTAGCAATCAAACTCCTCAACACCCTCTAGGCAGATATTCCATAGCCCTGATTCTCCTATCCTCCTTAATGGTAGGTTGGTCTCATGCCAGTCGTTAAAATCTCCTATTATGTATACCTCTCTGGCCCTTGGTGCCCACACAACAAATCTAACATAATCTCTTCCGTCTATCTCCACTGGATGGGCACCTAAAAATTCATAGGACTTGTAATAAGTTCCCTCATGAAATAAATAGGCATCCATTTCCCCTGTTTCTATATATGTATACTTAAGCATACCCCTCTCCCCTTTTAGTATATATAATCTACAACGAAATGATTAAGCCTTACTAATTTATCTGATTAAAGCCTGTAAAAAATAGGGTATAGAATATTAATTCTACTTAATATACCTATACCCAAAAATGGTCTCTTCTTTTCGTATATGCTTCCTATTTACCATTTGTTTTAATCTTTCTTCCAAGGCCTTTACTGTATATGTGGTCCCAGTCTCCTGTTCTATCTCTAAGGCAACCTGGGCCAGGTCTATATCATTAATGGGTAGTTTTGCCATGATAATATCCAAAAACCTGTCATCATCCTCCTGCCTTCTTTCCTTCAACTCATCAAAAGGATTCAAGGTATGGGGGCTGGTGGTTAAGGCTGCCCTGATTCGAGCAAAAATAGTCCGTCCCATATTGGCTGATGATATGAAGACATCTCCTGTCCTTAGGTAGGGAAGTCTCTTACATTCCTCCACAGTCAAGTCCGTCTCTTCCTGGATGGTTTGGATATCAGATGCCCTTACCGTCCTAAAGATTAGCTTGGTATTCAGTTGAGCTGTGATGGTCTCATCCAGCAGGGTGGGCCTCTGGCTGGCAAATATCAAAAACACCCCATATTTCCTACCCTCCTGGGATATCTCCTTGAGGATGGACTTGGAAGGAGAGTCATAGCCCTTGGGTGCAAAGTTATGGGCCTCATCTGTCACGATTATAAAGGGTGGGAAGTAGTCTGCTCCAGCCTTCATATATAGGGCATCCTTATAATCCCTCCGCTTATGATATAAGTTATTTAGCAAATAAGTACTAAAAACCTGGAGTATCCTGGTACTTCCCTGGATGACTATGAGTTTACCCTGCTGGAGTCCGTCTTCTATCTCCCTGATGTCCTTGGAGAAGACACCATCATTTCCTAGACGCCTTAGTCTCCATATGATGCCCCTTACGGAGTTATAGGGACAAAGCTTGTCATAGTTTATAAATAAGTCCCTTCGCTCAATCCAGGCCTTCCTCTCCTCTTCATCCCTAGCATTGGTTATACGGCTCTCTATCCTATCCAGGGAACCCTCTTCCTGGGCCTCCGTAAGCATCTGGAGCCTATTGGAAAAACTATAGTAGGAATCCTTAGGCTTAAAAAGGATGTCTACAACATTATTCATGGAGTCCGTTAGATTACTGGCAGCATCCAATAGGTTTTTTAAGTCCTGGGCAGTTAAATCCTCAAACCTAACCCCGATTTGGATACCTACTTGAAGGCACTTGAACTTGTCCTTGAAGTCCCTGCCTGTCCCCTCTAGATAGGGGGCTCCCTCCCCAAAATCCATCTCATAATGGGGGTCCAGAACAATGGTGGGAATATCTAAGTCCATGAGTTCCTCAAGTATAACCCTAAGGCCAAAGGACTTACCTGACCCTGAGCCACCAAATACCCCTATATGGGGATAGTGGTGCATGGATTTAAGGTCTAAAATATAAGGGATATCATTTTGCGGGATTAAAGCACCTTCCTCAAAGGTGTAGAGGATGCCCTTTAAGTCCTCATCCATGTCCTTGGCCAAGTCATCTGTGTTTTTTATGACACCTAGGACCAGGCCTTCTCCCAACTTAGACTTTACCATGATGTCCTTTACTTCTGTGAATTTTGGTATCCTAACATCAGACCCAGTCTGAATGGGATAAAGAGCTTCATTGAGCAGCCTTACCTTGGCTATATATATGGTGTCATCATCGATATTATAGCCCAAGGCCTTGAGGGATTCTAATACTGAGCTATCTACAAAATCCCCGTAGATGTTGAGAGGAATGTACCTATTATATGTATTGGCCTCTACAACTTCCCCAAGTAGGTTGTCCTGATAGGGGTCTTCTATAATTAAGAATTCGTTGATTCTAAAGTTCCTATCCTTTGAACCTACATAAACTTCCTGCTGGGTGGTTATACCTACTACCTTCATTTAATTCACCTCTTCTTCTGAGTCTTTTAGTCGAGATCCTTCGCTAGAGCTCAGGATTACGGTGCTGTGCATCTTATGACCTCTTGTCCCTTTCTGAGACAAAGAACCTTTCATATAGGTCCCTATCCAAATACTCCTCCATCATGCTTCTCATGATATCATCAGAAATTAGGACCTCCTTGTCTACTATATCCAGCCATAGGGGGACTCCCCTAGAATTCTCTGGAGTTAGTGTAAATACCAGCCTGGCCATCTCTTGGATATGCTCCCTTTGGCTGTCTATGATATCCATGCCTATGACAGATGGGGCTAGGGAGGATCTTAGGAAGACCGAGGCATATCCCCTGGCCAGCTTCTTACTGACCTCGTCCTTGATAATAATCATCTCTCCATAATCCAACTGTCCAAATAGGATTTCCCTGTCATAATATCTATTCGACACTCTACCATCAATCTCCTTTATGGTATCTCCTATTATGGATGTCTTTATATCCTTTATTACTCCAACCAGGATTACCCCTTCCTCTTCACATAGTTGCCTAAGTTCAGTCCACCTATCATGGGCATGGATATTATACCTAATAAGACCTCCATCCATTAGAATGGCATAGGGCTTATGCTTTTTCACGCTTTCAATAGCTACATCTAGCTCAAGGGTGGCCAACTTTTCATTTCTTCTATCACCAATAATAATTTCCTCATCAACTAAGGAGTCCTCTTCCTCATCAAAATAAAGGGGGGTATATAAGTCTGCCAAAACCAAGTCCCCTTCCTTCTGACTTGTTGATTTGGCCAGGGCCTGGTAGACTTCTACATAATGAGGATGGGCCCCACCCAGCCTATTTACCGAACCATCCACCCCTACAATTCCACCTCTGGATTCATATAAGGCTAGTTGGGACGTATCCAACTTATCCATTTTCTTTATCTCCCCAACATGAGAGTTGATAAAACTCCTAAGCTCCTTTTTGCTTAGACCAAACAAATAATCATATTTCTCCCTTAGGCATAAATTTAAATCCTTTACCCTTTCCCTTAAGATACTGTTGAGTTCATTCATGAATTATCACCTTTATTTGTCTATTTCTAAACTTTTATGGTAGACCAAATTTTTTGGTAAATTAAACTCTTTCACCACTTTTTTTACACTTTCCTTCTTACTAAACCCCTTTTCCAGATATCTTCTTAATTCCTTCTCTATATCTATATCAGCCTCTTCTTCCACCTTACACCCTTCCAGGATAAGACAAAATTCGCCCCTTATCTTATCCTTGGAAAACTTCTCTATGGCCTCCTGGATGGTCCCCCTAAATACCTCCTCATAAACCTTGGTTAGTTCCCTTACCAGGGCTATATTTCTATTACCCAGAACATCCAAGATATCATCTAGGGTTTCAAGGACCCTGTAGGGGGATTCATAGATGATTATGGTCCTCTTCTCCTCCTTAAGGGAGCTTAGTTCTTCCTTTCTCTGTTTTCTTTTGGAGGATAGAAAACCTTCAAAAACAAACTTATCTGTGGGTAATCCTGAGACCACCAGGGCAGTTATACTGGCTGTGGGACCCGGAAGAGCTATGACCTCAATTCCTTCTTCTATGGCAAGCTTGATTAAATCTTCTCCTGGATCTGAAATCCCTGGCATACCTGCATCTGATACCAGGGCAATGCTTTCTCCAGCCTTCAGTCTATCTATCAATTCTGGCCCCTTCTCCCTTACATTATGCTCATGATAACTGGTCAGGGGCTTCTTAATCCCATAGTGGTTGAGAAGTTTTATGGTATGCCTTGTATCCTCCGCTGCTATCAAGTCCACCTCCTTTAAGGTATTGAGAACCCTAAAGGTTATGTCCTCAAGATTGCCTATAGGGGTTGGACATACATATAGTTTTCCTTCCTTCATCTATTTCACCTATCCATTCCATAAATTTCATAGATTTCATCCAGGTAGTTCCCATTCTCATCATATACGATAAGGGGGTCATGGAATTTTAAGTCTGCCCTACCACCCTTTACCCCTTCTATGAGGACTAAGTTGGGTTTTTTATCCCACCTGGGTTGGACAAACCTGATGTACTTTGGCTCTATCCTGTATTGCCTCATAGTGGATAATATATCCACCAGCCTGTTGGGTCTATGTACTAGGTAGATCTTTCCCAAGGGCTTTAATAAATAATCAGAAACAGATATGATATCCTCAAAGGAACAGGCAATTTCATGGCGGGATAGGGCAAAATTTTCCTCTTCATTTAGTATAGCAGAGCCTGTTTTCATATAGGGAGGGTTTGATATGATTGTATCAAAACTAGCCTTGGAAAATCTATCCCTTAAATCCTTTAAATCCATATTCAATATCTGGATTTTCTCCTCTAACTTATTTAGCTTAACACTTTCCTTGGCTAATTCAGCCACATCCCCTTGGATTTCTACACCATAGATTTTTTTAATATCCTTACCATCTGCCAACCTTATGGGTATAATGCCTGTACCAGTACCCAGATCCATAACCAAGCCCCTAGCTTGGGCAAAATCCGACAAAATTATGGCATCGATTCCATAGGAAAATTTCCTCTTATTCTGCAGGATCCTATACTGGCTTCCTGGTACTATGTCGATTCTGACATCCCCTTCCATAATACACCTCCAAACTCAATTCTAGTATATACAGAAAAAAGACCCCTTGGGTCTTTCTTCTTATATAAGAGTATGTAGTTTACTCTGCTGGTTTAGGAGAATCTGTTGGACAAACGTCAGCGCAAGCACCGCAATCTATACACTCGTCTGGGTCTATTACATAGATATCTCCTTCAGATATACATTCAACTGGGCACTCTGGAAGACATGCACCACAAGCTATACAACTATCATCGATAAAAAATGCCATTTATTTCACCCCCCTTTATATCCTTACGATATTATTTTAACAGAATACATAGATTTTTAAAAGAGTTATTTACTCTAAATCCTTCAATTCATTTAAACTATTTTCTTCATTATTGGCTACAGATTTTTGATATGAAGAATCAAAGTCACCTGTTATCTTAATATCCCTTATCTTAAATTGGAAGAGGTCATCAGTACCGTCCTTGAGTCTTACCTTGACCTTGACCGTTTCCAAGAGGGTATAGGTCTCTACTATGGTCCCTCTACCTTGGGGGGTTTTGACTATGGCACCCACCTGGGGCATCCTAGCCAGGATTTCCTCATAATTATCCTGCTCATATTTCAAACAACACATGAGTCGACCGCATAGGCCGGATATCTTAGTGGGATTGAGGGATAGGCTTTGTTCCTTGGCCATCTTTATGGACACAGGCTCGAATTCTCCTAGAAACTGAGTGCAACAGCATTCCTTGCCACAGGGACCTATTCCGCCTATCATCTTTGCCTCATCCCTGACACCTATCTGCCTTAGTTCTATTCTTGTCCTAAATATGGCCGCCAAATCCTTAACCAATTCCCTAAAGTCAATCCTACCATCAGCTGTAAAATAGAAGATTACCTTGTTATTATCAAAGGTGTACTCCACATCTACAATCTTCATCTCAAGACTATGTTCCAATACCTTGGCTTCACAAATAGCCATGGCCTCCTTGGCCTTGGCCTTGTTTTGTCTATGGATAACAAAATCCTCATCTTCTGCAATCCTGATAACTGTCTTTAAGGGGGCTACTATCTCATCTTGGGAGACCATCTTAGGTCCTATAACCACATGGCCGAATTCAATCCCTCTAGCAGTTTCTACTATTACAAAATCATTAAGTTTTACATCTATATCAGTGGGGTCAAAGTAATATACCTTGCCCGCAGTTTTAAATCTTACTCCTACTACCTTTATCATTACATTGGATTCCTCCTATATTAAGAAGCATTGTCTGTATGGCTAAATCATAGTTTACATTCCGTCTAAGATTTGATTTTGTTTCTTCTATCCTTACTATTATATCATTAATACTCCTAATATCCACTTGTGATTGGGAGGATAAATTATTTAATTTGTCCTTGTTTATTAGGAGCTCAACTTGTCCTAATTCCTTAAATAGCAAGAGATCCCTAAACCAAAGGAGGAATATATCTAGTATTTCATCTATATCATCCTTATTGTCCCTAAAAAAATCCATCTGGCTCAAGGCCAAGGTCTTATCGCCCTTTACCAAATAATCTATGGTTTTTAAGATTTCATCTCTTCTTTGGAAAAATTCCTCATCCTGGGATAGGCTGATGGATTTCCCCACCGCCCCCTTGGTAAACTCAGCTATAAATTTGGCCTCTTCATAGGTCTTACCATGATCCGTAACCAAGAGGTCTACTATCTTATCATATTCCACGGGATAGAATTTGATAGTCTGTACCCTGGAAAGGATTGTGGGCAAGAGATTATTGGAATTTGAGCTTACCAGGATAAAATGTACATAAGCTGGCGGTTCTTCAAGGGTTTTTAAAAGCTTGATGTTACTTTCTATATTCATCTTATGGCTATCATCTATAAGAAAGATCTTCCTTTTAGATTCCAAGGGTAGGGTAGTAACCTCCCGTATGATAGCTTCTATCTGGGGTACCCTAATACTTCCCTTGTCTGGTTCTATAAGAAAAAAATCTGGATGATTATTATTGTCGAATTTATAGCATGATAAACACTCATTGCAGGGTTCAGGTTTCTGGCTCCTGCACAAAAGGGCCTTGGCAAAGGCATATCCTACCTTCTTCTTCCCTATGCTATCCTCACCTTCAAATAGATAGCTGTGGCTAATAGTACCATTTTTGATAATCTTCTTAAGTGCTTCTATTACCTTTTCATGACCGATTATATCCTTATAGTCCATATTTAGATCCTAAGGTGCCTATCCATGTTTATTATAAACAGGTTGGCTCCACCTACAGTAACCTCCTGACCCCTACTGCTAACCTTGGTGGATTTACATTCCTTTTCAATGATTCCAACTATCTTATCTATATCTTCTTCTTGAGCACCAATAAGAAGGGTGGTATTTCCACTGTTGAGGAAGCCTCCACTGGAGGATAGTTTGGTGACCCTTATCTTATTCTCCATCAGGGACCTGGAAACCTTATTTACAAACTGGTCTTGGATTATGGCTAGTATTAATTTCATATCTTCACCCCTATATCTTGATATGCTTCTCTACATCTAGAATAAACAACGTCGCCCCACCAACTTTTACCTCTAAGGGATAAGGTATGTAGGTTTCACCTGGTATGGTTACGTTTAAAAGCGAAGTGGTAATTTCTCTCGTCTTACAGTTCCTATCTATAATATCTATTACATCGTCAATTTCCTCTTCTTCTACTCCTATTAGTAGGGTGGTATTACCACTCTTTAGAAAACCACCTGTCGATGCTAATTTGGTTACACCATGGTTTCCCTTGGTCAAGTCGTCGATTAAGCTAACTGCATCCTGATCCTGTACTATGGCTACTATTAGTTTCATTGTTACCCCTCCTTAGAAATCAGTACCTTTTCTATCTCTTCTATACTCTGGGCCAATACATCAGAAATGGACTTACTTGCATCTATTATCCGGATATTCTTAGGATACATCTTAATTAACTCCATATACCCATCATATACCTTCCTGTGAAAATCACTGCCTTCCTTTTCCAACCTATCTCCACCCATCCTGTGGGTTTTGCGTTTTAGGGTTAGCTCTGGGTCTATATGAAAAAATAGGATTAAGTCAGGATAAACATCCTGTATTGCAAAATCGTTAATGGCCTTAACCTCCTTAATCCCCAAGCCTCTACCTACACCTTGATATGCTAAACTGGAAAGAATAAATCTATCACATAGGACTATCTTGCCTTCCTTAAGGGCAGGTCTTATTTTTTCATGGACGTGTTGTCCCCTTGATGCTGCATATAAAAGGGCTTCTGTCTCTGGGCCCATCTCTGTATTCTCGGTATCAAGGATTAGCCTTCTGATCTCCTCACCTATCATGGTTCCACCTGGCTCCCTGGTGACTAGGTAATCCATGTCCTTTTCCTTAAAATATTCTCCTAAAAGCCTGGTTATGGTGGATTTCCCAGAACCATCTGGACCCTCCAAGGCTATAAATAATCCTGCCAACAAACAACAACTCCTTTATTTTATAACAACTATTTGGTCTTTATTATAACCCATTAAACCTACAATTTCTAGACCATTTTTCCTTATGAGCCCTATATGCTCATAAAGCTCCTGGCTGATTTCCTCCCCTGGTACCAGGAGGGGTACCCCCGGTGGATAGGCCATGACAGATGTAGCGGCCACCCTACCTATGCTGTCCTTAAGATTGATTATCTCCTTATCAGCATAGAACGATTCAGTAATATTCATCCTTATAAGTGGCTTCAATATATTTAAGGAAACCTGGTTTATCTCCTGATAAGGAGTCCTCTTAGCCAAGTCTTCTAGAGCCAGGACAAGTCTATCAAAGTCCCTATCCTGGTTCATCAGGCTTGTCAGGGCTAGGCAGTAGTAGTAATCAGCCATTTCCAGGATGATATCATACTCCTCCATCAACAGCCTATTTAAGTGGGAACCTGTCATCCCTTCTAGTCTAAAGAGGATTTTGGTAATATCCTTGTCATAGATTGTCGAATCATCTTCCTTGGTAAGGACCAATACCCTGTCTATATCCTTCAGCCTTCTAACTAGTTCCTCCACCTTATCAACACTTCTGTCTAGCCTTTCCCTACCCTCTCCGTCCATATAGGCTGCTGCCAACTCATTGGATAATAAGAAGATATAGGAGGGGCTGGTAGTGGTAAAGAGGTTGAAACACTCCCTTAACCTATTCAGGTCCACCCTGTCTGAGCATATGTGGATCATGGAAGTTTGAGTAAGACTAGCTAGGGTCTTGTGGGTACTATGGATGACTATGTCCGCCCCAGCCTCAATTGCTGAAAGGGGTAGCATGTCTGAAAATACCAGATGGGAGCCGTGGGCTTCATCCACCATCAAGACCTTATCATACTTATGGACCACCCTTACTATCTCCTCTAAGTTAGAGCATACACCATAATAATTAGGGTTGGTTATGATTACTGCCTTGACATCAGGATTGTCCTGAATGGATTTTTCAATCAATTCTGGGTCCAAGCCAGTTAACAGGTGATGTTCTTCACTGTAGTTGGGATAGATATATATAGGCTCTAGCCTATTCAAGACAAGCCCATTGTAGATGGACTTATGGCTATCCCTCTGGACTAGAACCTTGTCCCCTGGCTTGGTTATAGCTGCCATGGCAATATAGTTACTGCCGGTGGAGCCATTGACTGAATAGTAGGTGGCCTTGCTACCATACACCCTGGCCGCCAAATCCTGTGATTCCTTTATGATTCCTCGTGGGTCTAGGAGATTGTCCATGCCCTCTATCTCAGTTGTGTCGATATAGGGGATATACTTACTCCATTCTATTAGGGCATTTCTGTTTTTATGACCTGGAACATGAAAGTTGGTGTATCTTCCTTCCATTAGCCTGGTCAAGGCATCTAAGATTGGTGTGTTCATATGATACATCCTTCCTCCCAGGCTAGCATTGGTTACCCATATCCCTAAGCTCCTGCCTTACCAGGTCTATACTGTAATCAATATATTCCCCTATGCTATAGTCCCCTGGGGCCGCCAATCTAATATGGCACTTCTCCAAGGGTATGAGGATTTTTAAGGCATCACTGGATCCAATAGCCTCAGCCATCCTAGGTGATAACTCCCCCATCATTGCATTAGGCATGAGGATGGCCACTGCCCCCATTATAATATCTACATTCTTAACATTATATATGACTGCATTTTCGCCTGTAGCCCCCTGGTCAGCCCCAGCCTTTAGCATCTTGCCTGTGGCGACTGAATTGGTGCCTAGGGCTAGGATACTTATCTCAGGAAAATTTGCCTTTAACTTCTCAACTAGGTTGGCCCCGATACCTCCACCTTGGCCGTCTATAACTGCTATTTTAAAATCCTTCATTACTTGCAACTCCTTTACCTATAGACTGTTTCCTTTTCAAGCTAATAGTATCACTCCTTTAAGTCTAAAATCAAGTTTTACTAGATCTTAAGACACTAAAACCTTAATTATTTATAGCTAATGGCCGATAATTAAATTATATTGCAAAACACATCCAGGGAGGGTAGATGGCAAATGGACTACGAAAAAATAGAGGAAGTTGAAGAAGAAGTTTTATATGAAGATGAAGCTTCAAGTGATGTAGCAGCAATAGTTGATGACGAAGAACTTACATATGAAACTGAAGCCAAATCTGAGGCTAGAGATGCTGAAGTTGAGGGTAAGAAGGGTAGAGTAAATTTCTTAAACTTTAGGTCTATTAGGGTGAGGTTACTTGTTATACCAGTAATCCTTGTTATATTGACTATAACCGGGATAGGAACGGTTTCAACCTTAAACACTAGGCGTAATATCCTAGAGGAAATGAGTAGAAATGGACAAATCCTCCTCCAAGAGATTGAAGGTCGAATTGAAGACAATGCTAGGTCCCTAGAAGTAATCAATGAAAACATAGAGAAGGAAATCCGGGTAGGAGCAAGTTTTGCTGCCAGTATCAAGGATGAGTTAACTGATGGCAGGATTAGCCAGTTAGCCAGAGACTTACAGCTAGGTGAGCTGAGTTATTTCAGCCCTGAAGGTGAAGTAATTTATTCCAGTAAGCCCAGGCTGGTGGGTTGGAAGCCTGAGGTGGGCAGTGCCCTCTATAATTTCTTCCAAAGCGATGAAAAGGAATTCATGGATGATATCGGCTCAGGAGAGGAAGCAGAAGGTCAGTATAAGTACGGTACCATTAGACTTCTTGACGGTTCCTTTGTTCAAGGAGGAATCAATGTAAATGTCTATAATAGGCTAACTGAAGAGTTTAGTTATCAGACCTTGATGAAAGAACTGGCCACCAGCGAAGAGATAGTCTATGCCCTATTCATAGATAAGGACATGAAGGCCATAGCCCATAGCGAGATTGACAGGATTGGATTGGATCTTTCAGAGGACCCTGGGGCCATATCTGCCATAGTTGAGGGCGAGCCCTATGCATCTGAATACTTGTTTGGAGAAGAAGAAATCCCTGTTTATGATTTAGTCTACCCCGTAATTATAAATGGGGAACAGGTGGGAGCAGTAAACATAGGATTATCTATGGATAATGTAAATGCTGCCATCCGAGAAAACATGATGACCATCGTTATAGCTGGGGTAATTGGAATTCTAGTATTGGCTACTGTCTTATTTATTTCATCAAATTATGCAATCAGAATCATTAATAGACTGAAAGAATATATGCACTATATGGCAGAGGGAGACTTCAGTGTTAGTATTCCTGAGGAGCTATTAAATAGAAAGGATGAGTTTGGTGATATATCCCAGTCCGTTAGCATCATGCAAAACTCAGTTAGGGATATAATCAGAGATGTTCTGGACAAATCCCAGCTGGTGGCCGCCCATTCCGAAGAGTTGACAGCCACCACCTATGAATCCACCAAGGTTGCTGACGAAATATCCAAGGCCATCGAAAATATTGCAGCTGGTGCCAGTGAACAGGCCAAGGATACAGAGCAAGGATTTGATGCAACTATAGAGTTGGGAGATGCCGTGGTCAATAACACCAACAGGATGGAGGCCCTAAACCAATTAGTGGAAAAGGTCAATACCCTGAAGGACGAAGGTCTTGAGTTGGTGAAGGATCTAGTAGCTAAGGCAGAAATAAGTAATAAATCATCCAAGGAGATTAAGGAGGTAATAAATACCACCAATAATAGTGCAGAGCAAATCTCCGTAGCCAGTGAGATGATTAAGAGCATAGCAGAGCAAACCAACCTCCTGGCCCTAAATGCAGCCATAGAGGCAGCCAGGGCAGGGGATGCAGGTAGGGGATTCGCAGTAGTTGCTGATGAAATCAGAAAACTAGCTGAGCAGTCCAATAAATTCACCGGTGAAATTTCTAGCATAATCAGTGGTTTAATAGAGCAGAGTGCCATTGCCGTAGAAGCTGTTGAGGAATTAGAGGATGCTATAAATACTCAAAACATCAGTGTGGATATGACCAGTAATAAGTTTGATGGTATAGCTGACTCCATTGAAGAAATGAAGGAATCCATAAATATCGTTGCTGAAGCTGGTAAGGAAATGGTGGCTAAGAAGGAATACATAGCCGAAATCATGGAAAACCTATCATCCGTATCCCAGGAGTATGCCGCTGTTAGTGAAGAAGCATCAGCCTCGGTAGA
>JAAYTL010000045.1 GCA_012518035.1 Tissierellia bacterium
AATTTAGTCATGCTAAGCATGCAATCTAATTATACAGGAGATCTATACAAGTGGTCTATTTAAAGGCACTGACTGGTCTACTATGAGGCCCAGGGTGGTCCAAAAGTAGGCACGACTGGTCTATTTGGAAGGCAATATTCATGCGGTATGCTACATCCCTTTTACGCAGATTTAGATACAATATTTGCCATAGTAAAGTAGTCCTCATATAAATGTAATATTGTATTAGTTTTCAACAGTAGTCGGTACTGACCTAGGTCTTATAGACCTAGGCCAGTACTTTTTTTCTTAATCTTAAAGTTGCTTCGCTAATCAATGGACATCAGAAATTCTATAATATCCTTGGCCTGGTTGCCATAGATAAGATATTGACTTCTTGTCCATTAGTCCACCCCTTTAGTCTAACTAGTGTCATAGACTTAATTATAATATACTGAATTTGTTCTTTTTATTGGGTCCTGTCCGAAAAACCGCTGGAAATATTCCAAATTACATATGGAAAACGTTTTACAATAATGGTATAATATTTACGAATTTCATAGATGGACCTAATCTATAGCCTGAATCCAAAATAAGTGGTTGGGCTATATTTTAATTATGGAGGGAGGAATAGAGTGGAAAATCAGATTTTAAAGGTTGAAAACCTGAGGAAGAAGTATGGTCATATGGTTGCTGTGGACGACATTAGCTTCGAAGTTAAGTCTGGGGAGGTCTTTGGCCTACTAGGACCCAATGGGGCCGGTAAGACCACCACCCTGGAGTGTATCGAGGGGCTAAGAAGGCCTAACTCAGGCACCATATCCGTAGCGGGCCTAGATCCCTTAAGGGATGGTAAAGAGCTGAGGAGGGTTCTAGGTGTCCAGTTGCAGACCTCAGCCCTACCAGAGAACATGCTGGTGGGAGAGGCGGTATCCTTAGTTTCTGCCTGGTTGGGCATGGACTATAGGCAGGATTTGGTAGAGAGGTTTGGTCTGGAATCCTTTATTAAGAAGGAGTACGGGACCCTATCTACAGGGCAGAAAAGAAGGGTTCAGTTAGCCCTATCCCTGGTGGGTAACCCTAAGATCCTGATTCTAGATGAACCTACAGCAGGAGTAGACGTCCAAGGCCGGGCAGAATTACATAAGGCAATCAGGGAGTTGAGAGAGATGGGGGTAACCATCCTATTGGCAACCCATGATATGGCAGAGGCGGAGTCCCTCTGTGATAGGCTGGCCATCCTTTTAAGGGGCAAGATAGTCACCCTAGGGACTCCTGAGCAGGTTACCGCAGCTGGTAGCTCCCAGACCAAGGTCACCATCCGGACCCGAAAGGGGAGTCTTACTAGGCAGGGCAAGGTAGAGCTTGCCAGGTTTGTCCGGGAGACTGAAGGCTTTGCCCATTGGTTCTGCCAAGATACTGCTGCAGCAGTTATGGAGTTGTTGGCAGTGGCCATGGAGGAAGATGACACAGTAGAAGACCTTAGGGTGGAGCGACCTTCCCTGGAGGAGCGCTTCCTTGAGATTGTAGAAGGGGGGACCAACCAATGAAGGCTTTTGGAAAACAGGTATTGATTCAACTTAAGATGGACATGAGGGATAAGGGGACCTTCATGGTATTCTACCTAGTGCCCCTTGCCTTCTATCTAGTGGTGGGGGCTGTATTTTCATCTGTCAATCCATTGATTAGTGAAACCCTGTCTGCTGTCATGGCTATCTTCTCCATTACCATGGGGGCAGTTATAGGTCTACCACCTACCATAGTCAAGATGAGGGAGACTAGTGTATTTAGGGCATATAAGATAAATGGCATACCCAACCTGGCTGTCATGCTCAGCCTAGGGGTTAGCGCCTTTTTGCACCTTTCCATAGTAGCCCTGATTATCTCCATTTCAGCCCCCTATATCTTTGATGCCCAGGTTCCAGAGAATATCCTTGGTTATGGGCTGATCATGGTAGTATTTTTAACATGTAGTGTGGTCATAGGTCTCTTAATAGGAGTAATGGCCAAGAGCCAAGGGGCAGCCTTAATGCTGTCCCAGGCGGCCTTCATGCCTTCCCTGATGCTGAGTGGGATTATGTTCCCAGCCACCATGCTACCAGAGGCCCTTATGTATGCTGGCTATGCTTTACCTGCTACCCATGCCATGAAGGGGTTTGCTAGCCTGGCCTACGATATGCCTACGGATATAGGGTCCTTTACCTCCTTAGGGATTATAATAGGCATCTTGATCTTGGCCTTGGGACTCACAGCCTACAGGGTGGAAAAAATTACAAGGATTAACTGATAATCTTCCAATTACCTGCTTATTTCATCTTGAAAGGGGTATAGAATTTGTAGGCCTAGGGCGGGTAATAGCGAAATTTGAAATTTAATCTTGACATAATACCAGCATGTGTTAAGATTAAACTGAGAATAAACTGAATGAAATACTCATATATGTCTCATAATATGGTTGAGATGTTTCTACAAATGACCGAAAATCATTGGCTATGAGTGAAAGTGCATCTAGGGTTCCGGGACCAAGCTCCGCTGGACCAAGCGATGCAGGTGCCTATATGGCATTACACCGAAGGGATAAAAGCCCAGTCGGGTAGGTTTCGCTATACCTACCCGACTGGGTTATATTTATTTTTGAGGAGGAAACAAATGGATTACAAGAGAATCTATGTTAAGAGGGATAAGTACCTATGTACCGAAAGCAAGAGGCTTTTGAGGGACTTTAAGGATTATCTAGGCATCAAAGGATTAGAATACATCCGTGTTGTGAACATATATGATTTGATAAATGTAGACGAGGAAGAAAAGGACCTAATCGTTAACAAGATCTTGAAGGAATCCCAGCTATTCATCATCAGCGATGAGCCTCCCATTGGAGATGGTGAATTAGGCTTTAGAGTGGAGCCTTTGAAGGGCCAGTTCAACCAGAGGGAGGATTCCATGAACTTCCTGGTTAAGAATTTTCTTTTGGATGAGGACAAGGAAGTTCTACATTCCAAACTGATTATCCTCAACAGGATCAGCCAAGAGGACTTGGATAGGATTAAATCCTACTACATCAACCCTATAGAAGCTAGGGAAGTACCTCTTGAAAGCTTTACTTACATAAGGGAAGAGGAAGAGGTAGAGGATGTAGAGGTAATTGAAGGCTTTATGAACTTTGATGAAGATAGGATGCTTGTCTTTAAGGAAAAGTACGGCATAGGCATGGATATGGATGACCTCCTCCATTGTCAAAACTATTTTAAGGGTATCGGAAGGGATCCCTATATAGTGGAAATCAAGCTTTTAGACACCTACTGGTCGGATCATTGTAGGCATACAACCTTTATGACTGAGATAACTGATATAGAAATCGAGAAAGGTAAATACCGAGAGATTTTTGAAGATTCTATCAATGAATACCTGGCCTCCAGAAAATATGTTTATGAAGATAGGGATAGGGCCCTGTCCTTGATGGATTTGGCCACTATCAATATGAAGGAGATTCAAAAGAAGGGCCTCCTAGACGACAAGGAGGTTTCCGAAGAGGTAAATGCAGCCAGTATCGAAATTGACGTGGATATAGATGGAAGGATGGAAAAGTGGCTCCTTATGTTTAAGAATGAGACCCACAACCATCCGACGGAGATGGAGCCCTTTGGTGGAGCAGCTACCTGTCTGGGAGGGGCCATAAGGGACCCCCTATCTGGTAGGTCCTATGTTTACCAGGGTATGAGACTCACCGGGTCTGCTGACCCAAGGCAGGACTTTGATGATACCTTAGAAGGGAAACTCCCCCAAAGAAAGATCACCCAGGAGGCCATGGAAGGCTTCTCCTCCTACGGTAACCAAATCGGAGCGGCCACAGGTTACGTCAGGGAGATCTATGATGATGGTTTTGTAGCCAAGAGGATGGAGTGCGGGGCATTAGTAGCTGCAGCCCCTAAGGATTGGGTTTATAGAGGCCAGGCTTCTCCTGGAGATGTGATAGTCCTAGTAGGTGGTAGGACTGGTAGGGATGGTCTAGGTGGAGCAGTGGGCTCCTCTAGGGAACATACAGAGGAATCCCTCCATACCAGTAGTGCAGAAGTACAAAAAGGTAACCCACCACTGGAAAGGAAGATAGTCCGCCTCTTTAGGAAGAAGGAAGTTTCCAGGATGATTAAGATCTGCAACGACTTTGGAGCGGGGGGCGTATCCGTAGCAATAGGTGAGCTGGCTGATGGGGTAAAGGTTGATTTAGACAAAGTAGCCCTTAAGTATCCAGGCATGAATGCGACGGAGATTGCCTTGTCCGAATCCCAGGAGCGAATGGCTGTGGTAATCGATGCTAGGGACCTGGATAGGTTTATGGAAGAGGCTGTCAAGGAAGACCTGGAGGCCTCTGTGGTTGCCAGGGTAACTGAAGAGAAAAGATTGATAATGACCTGGAGAGGTAAAGAGATAGTAAATATAGAGAGGTCCTTCCTGGATACCAATGGTATTAGGAAGAAGACTGAGGCTAAAATAAGCCAGCCCGAGGAAGTAGGCTACCTAGATAAGGTTACACTAGATTTAGATGATATTAAGAAAGCCTTTATAGATAATATGAAGGACTTGAATATAGGTAGTCAAAAGGGTTTGGCTATGAATTTTGACAGCACTGTTGGTGGCGGCACTGTCCTCATGCCCTATGGAGGTCGCTACTGTCTAAGTCCTAGCGAGGGTATGGTGGCTAAGATTCCAGTGTTGGATGGCCAGACCAAGACCTGTTCTATCATGACCTATGGCTATGAGCCCAAGCTGTCCAAGTGGAGTCCCTTCCATGGTGGATACTATGCTGTAATAGAATCCCTGGCCAAGGTGGTGGCCTTAGGTGGGGACTTTAGAAAGGTTAGGCTGAGCCTGCAGGAATACTTTGAAAGATTAGGACAGGATAAATCCAGATGGGGTAAGCCACTGGCAGCCCTTTTGGGAGCCTTCTTAGTAGAGAAGGAGCTTGATATTCCGAGTATAGGCGGTAAGGATAGCATGAGCGGTAGCTTTGAAGATATAGATGTACCACCTACCCTGATAAGCTTCGCTGTGACTGCTGACCAGGTGGACAATATTGTATCCAATGACTTCAAGAAGGCTGGTAGCCAGGTGGTTCTAGCAGCCCTGGATATGGATGACAAGGGCCTAATCGACCTTGACCAGCTCAAGGCCAATTATTCAAGGATTAAGGAATTGGTGGATAGGGGACTTATATTGGCAGCCCAGAGCGTCAAGCATGGTGGAATTGCCAGGACCGTATCCGAGATGGCCTTTGGCAATATGATAGGCTTTAGGTTTGAATCCCTGGATAGGAAGAGGCTTTTTAAGCCCCTATTTGGTTCAATCGTTCTAGAACTACCTGGGGATTGTGATATAGATAAGGAACTAGCAGGAATTAACTATGAATTATTGGGAAGAACTATGGATGTAAGGAGCATAGAGCTGGAGGGTGAAGTTATCGACTTACAGGACCTTCTCAAGGCCTGGGAGAGCCCATTGGAGGATGTCTTCCCAGTCAAGGACTGCTCCATGGATAGGGATAGCTATGAGGCTCTAGATGGTTATAAGACCATTCAGGTAAATCTAGGCACTAAACCTAGGGTCCTAATCCCCATCTTTACAGGCAGCCATGGGGAGTACACCCTGGCTAGAAGTTTTGAAAGGGCTGGGGGCCAGGTGGAAGACCTGGTATTCAATACCTTGACTAGGGAGAAGATCCAGGAGTCCTATAGGGAACTAGCCAAGAGGATATCCCAAGCCCAGATAGTAGCCTTCCCAGATGGGGCTATACTAGGCAATGAGCCTGAGGCTGGTGGCAAGCTCTTGAGACTGGTCTTAAATAATCCTCTGGTCAAGGAGGCCATAGAAGAGCACCTTCACCATAAGGATGGCCTTATCCTAGGAATAGGTAGTGGCTTTCAAGGACTGATCAAGTCCGGTCTTATAGATTTTGGAAGGATTAATCCAAGTGAAGTTAGGACCATAATCACTGACAACCTAGCGGATGGATTTGTATCTAGTCTGGTTGATGTCAAGGTAAGCAACAACATGTCTCCATGGATGAGTGGCATGGAGAAGGGACACATCTACACGGTACCTTTGGCAACCTATGAGGGTAGGATAGTCCTACCGCAGGCAAGTAATATCATCAGGGATCAGATAGCCACTGAGTTTATGGGTCCAAATATAACAGGTTCTGAACTTAGGATAGATTCTCTAACCTGTCGAACTGGAAGGGTCTTTGGTTGCCTGACAGGAATTGACAGGATGGATGAAGGACTTTACAAGAATGTTGAGCTTAAGGGAGTACACAATATATTTGAGTCAGGTATTAAATATTTTCAATAGGAGGTTAGGTGGATGAAGGTAAGTATTATTATGGGCAGTATTTCAGATAAGAAAATTGCAGATAAGACTATTCAGGTCTTAGAAGATTTTGGTGTTGAGTATGAAGTCAAGGTAATATCAGCCCATAGGTCACCGGATCTAGCAGCCGACTTTGCTAAAAATGCTGAGGCCAATGGAACAGAGGTTATCATAGCCATAGCAGGTAAAGCAGCCCATCTAGCAGGGGTCTTGGCAGGTATAAGCCCACTACCGGTGATAGGAATCCCTGCCAAATCCTCCACTATGGATGGTCTGGATTCACTTTTGTCAGTGGTCCAGATGCCCAAGGGAGTGCCTGTGGCTACAGTAGCCATCGATGGCGGTGAAAATGCAGGCCTCTTGGCTGTCCAGATCCTTTCAGTTAAGTATCCAGACTTAAGGACAAAATTTAAGGAATATAAGTTACAAATGGTAGAGGAAGTTAAGGCTATGAATAGGGAGCTGGAAACCAGATAAGGAGGCTATGAATGAGCGGTGTTGTTGGTATTTATAGCAAGGATTTAGACCATGTATCCAAGCTGGCTTACTATGGATTATATTGCCTCCAACATAGGGGGCAGATAAGCTGCGGGATTGCAGTTAACAATAATGGCTTTGTTGATTACTTCAAGGATATGGGCCTGGTCCATGAGGTATTTCCCAGCGATGTAATGGAAAGACTAAGGGGTAATATAGCTATCGGACATGTCAGGTATGGGTTTTCCTCTGAAGGCCGGACTGTTAGAAATGCCGAGCCCCTGGTAGTAGGCTATAGGAGGGGGGCCCTTGCCCTGGCCCATGATGGAAAGCTGGTAAACTTCAGGTCACTGAGGGATGAGTTGGAGGAGATGGGCAGCATCTTCCAATCGGATATCGATGCTGAGATAATAGCCAACCTTATAGCCAGGTACCATAAGGATGATGTTAATGAGGCGGTTATAAAGGCCTTAGATGAAATTAAGGGGTCCTATGCCCTGATTATAATGACCACTGATAGGCTTATAGGGGCCAGGGATCCTGTAGGACTCAAGCCCTTGTCCATAGGCAAGTTCCAGGATAGCTATGTATTGGCTTCTGAAACCTGTGCCTTTGACACCATGGGGGCTGAATTTGTCAGGGATGTAGGCCCTGGGGAGATTGTGGTTATTGATAAAGATGGTATCAAGACCATCAAGAATGACCCACAACCTAGGCGACTTTGCCTATTTGAGGCCCTCTACTTTGCCAGACCGGACAGTAGGGTAGATGGCAAGAGCATCTACCTAAGCAGGAATGAGGCTGGCAGGATATTAGCCAGGGAGCATCCTGTGGATGCGGACATAGTGATTGGGGCTCCTGATTCAGGGATAGTGGCTGCCATAGGTTATGCTGAGGAGTCCAAGATTCCCTATGCAGAGGGCATCATCAAGAATAGGTATGTGGGTAGGACCTTTATCCAACCTACCCAAGAGTTGAGGGACCGGGGGGTAAAGATCAAACTCAATGCCCTCAAGGAGAATATAGAGGGTAAGAGGCTGATCCTGGTGGATGACTCCATCATAAGGGGAACCACCATCAAGAGGACGGTAGATAT
>JAAYTL010000046.1 GCA_012518035.1 Tissierellia bacterium
AATGGAAGTATTATCTTTAGTGATGAGTCTACTTTTGAGTATTGTGACATATATAGATTCAATGGGTTCGGGAAAAATGCCAAGGTAAAGGAAGTCACCTCCTATACCATCCAGACTAAATAAGACCAGAATATCAAGTAAAGAGATATGGGGTCATAGGAGATTAATATGCAGTAGGAAGTTATTTTTATTTATTGGAGGATTGATTATGAACCTAGAAGAATTACAGTTGGATTGTGCAATTAAGCAAAAAAAGGCTTGCACTTTATTTTAGCATCAATTATTATTTGGTGTACTATACTGATTATTCATTTAACATCATTACCTATCCTGACGAAGAACTTATTTACCTTCTGTTCCACAGCACCATTAATGCCATTAGCATTTTTAATATCGAAGGCAATTAAGGTGGATTTCAAAAATAAAGAAAATCCCCTAACTGCTTTGGGTGTTCTTTTTTCTGTGAACCAAATGTTATATTTATTAATTGCTATGTGGATATATCCAACATTACCCGAAAAAATGCTAATGATAATTGCAATGATTTTCGGTGCACATTTATTGCCATATGGTTGGCTATATAAGTCTAAATCCTATATAGTGTTTGCTATCTTAATACCCATTGTATCCCTTATAATTGGTGTTAATTTTGAACCTTATGTGATTGCACTTATGATGATGGGAACAGAAATTATATTTAGTATTTGCCTGATATTTGAAAATAGAAAAATTTCATCCATTTCTAAAACTAATTTTTAATTATTCTAAAGACGCATCTTAATCCAATATGCAAGAGTTCTCAAAGTAAAAAGCTGTGACAAACTTATTAGTTAGTCACAGCTTTTATTATTTTCTTAAGCTTGAGCTGTTTCTCCTAGGAACATTTCAATGTCATCTTCTACGTTTGAGATAGTTCCAATTCCGAATGTATCTACCAATACCTTAGCTACATTTGGTGAAAGGAAGGCTGGTAGTGTAGGTCCTAAGTGGATGTTCTTCACACCTAAGAATAGAAGTGCTAGTAGAACTATTACCGCCTTTTGCTCATACCAAGCTATATTATATGCAATTGGTAGTTCATTTATGTCATTTAGTTCAAAGATTTCCTTAAGTTTTAATGCTATAACCGCTAGTGAATAGGAGTCATTACATTGTCCAGCATCTAGAACTCTTGGAATACCATTGATGTCGCCTAAGTTTAGCTTGTTGTACTTATATTTTGCACAACCTGCTGTTAAAATTACTGTATCCTTTGGTAGGGCAGCTGCAAAGTCTGTGTAGTAGTTTCTCTTCTTCATCCTTCCATCGCAACCAGCCATTACGAAGAACTTCCTAATAGCTCCTGACTTAACAGCATCTACAATCTTATCTGCTAGGGCAAATACTTGGGCGTGGGCAAAGCCACCTACGATTTTACCTGTTTCAATTTCAGTTGGAGCAGGTAATCTTTTTGCATGCTCGATTAGCTCTGAGAAGTCCTTAGCTTGTCCATCTACCCTATCAGGTATATGTTTAAATCCAGGATATCCTGAGCTACCTGTTGTATAAACCCTGTCTGCATAGGATGCACTTGGGGGTACTATACAGTTAGTTGTAAATAGGATAACACCGTTGAATTTCTCAAATTCTTCTTTTTGCTTCCACCAAGCATTTCCATAGTTACCTACAAAGTGGTCATACTTCTTGAATGCTGGGTAGTAGTTTGCTGGTAGCATTTCACCATGTGTATAAACATCTACACCTGTTCCAGCTGTTTGCTCTAGTAGCTCTTCCATGTCCTTCAAGTCGTGGCCTGAAATTAGTATAGCTGGATTGTTTCTTACACCTATATTTACTTCTGTAATTTCTGGGTTTCCATAAGTAGATGTATTAGCCTTGTCTAATAGGGCCATCACGTCTACACCATATTTACCAGTTTCAAGAGTTAAGGCTACTAAGTCATCTGCTGTTAGGCTATCATCCAATGTGGCAGCCAAGGCCTTTCTCATGAACTTACCGATTTCTGGATCTTCGAATCCTAGGTTGCTAGCATGCTCTGCATATGCAGCCATACCCTTTAATCCGTAGATGATTAATTCTCTTAATGAACGGATATCTTCATTTTCAGTTGCTAAGACACCTACTTCTGAGCTGTTAGCCTTAAATACTATCTCATCATCTGAGTTTACACTAAATGTTGCAGCGTCTTCTAAGTCGCTTAACTCAATACCCTTATCTACTAGTATTGCCTTTAACTCGTCCCTTAGTTTTAAAGCATCCTTAATCTTCGCAAAGAATCTGTCCTTATCGAAGTTTGCATTTGTTATGGTCATAAATAGTGATTCCATTAGGAACCTATCTAGTCCTTCAACCTCATGGTTGATTTCATCTAGTTTTACACCTAGTACTGAAATTCCCTTTACTGCATAGATCATCAAGTCTTGTAAAGCAGCTACATCCGCAGTTTTTCCGCATACGCCTACTTTTGTACAGCCTTTACCGCCAGCTGCTTCTTGACATTGGTAACAAAACATACTCATTAGTCATTGCCTCCTATATTTAAATTAATTTTTATCTTTATCTTATGTATCTATAGTAGCGGTTTTAGAAGGCTTATTCGGTAACCCTGGTTACGAATCTATAAGATTTTTTTATTTTTCTCGAAAATTTGAAAAAACCTACAAAACAGATAGTTCCCCGTCTTGTAGGTTTTCTTATAATTTTTTATAAGTACTAATAATTAATTCCTGCTGCCTTGATCCTATCTGGAAATGCAACTGAGCAGGGAGTAACCCCATAGACCATGCCACAGTGTGGACACTTTGTTTCCAAATGGGTCATGGCAAAATGCTCACCGCATTCACATTCTAACTCTACAGGAACGGGCATCTCCCTAGTATTGAAGCCCATCATCCTGATCTTATCTACAACTGCCTTTCCATCACCAAAACTGCCTGTACAACCATCATGCATTTTTATTCCTCCTATTATATGTTTAATTTAAAATTGAATAATTCAATCCTAATTCACTATATTGGGTAGTATCCCGTCAAGTTTTCTCAAGGTAAAGTCATCCTTATGCTCTATTTTAGAGTTTTTACCCAATTGTTTACCATACCTTAAATCTTCTCTTAGACCTTGGACAAAGTAATCTATTTCCTCTAGCTTTGTTAAGAGTTCTCTTTCTTCTGGGCTTGTTTCTATAATCTTATGGATTCCACCATTTTTGATTATGATTCTCTTATCGGCTATCAAGGCTAGGGTGGGATCATGGGTAGCCATAAGTACTATTTTTTCCTCATCCACCAAGAGATTTAAGGCCTTCCTCCTGTCAATTCCAGCATTCTCAATCTCATCTATTAAGACTATGGGTGATGATGACAGGATAGCAGTATCAGCTATCATCAAGGCCCTGGATTGACCTCCACTTAGGGATGTTACCGGGGTCTCCAAGTCGAACTTCTCCCCAGCAAGCTTATTAGCTGCTTCAATAATTTTGCCTATAGTTCCTTCCACATCTTCCACTAACCTGGATTGGGCATGTAACTCTAAGAATTCCCTTACAGTCAAGTCGATAACAAAGTTCATGTTTTGGGATAGTTGGGCTACTAGCCTATTATTTGATGAAAATCTCCACTTGGTATCAGGAGTTTTCCCATCTATAAGGATGGTTCTTCCAGTAGGGGTATCATTCTGGGCTGTCCATTCTATATCGGCTAAAAGCCTTGATTTTCCGGAACCTGTTGGCCCTACTATGGAAATAATTTCTGACTTGTGGATGGTGAGTTCCTTGAAGCCTTCAGGGTTGTTGGATTTATCATGGCCTGGAAGGATTGTCAATGATTGGATCCCACTTTCCTCCTCAACACCCAAGAAGGTCTTCATTAGCTGGATATATTCTATTAGATTTGCCTCTAGGCCATCCTTGTCTATTGCAAAATCTTCAACTTCCTCTTCGCTGAAACTATCTAGGTACTCCCTAAAGGTCTTATCCTCATATCCCCTAATATCCAATTCATTTTCTTGGAAATAACCTTCAGCGAAGGGGTACTTTTCTAATATACTTCCTATGGTCATCTTATGCATAATCATCACCTAAATCCATCTTTCTGACATTCCCCATCTGATAAGCCTCTCCAATCCTGGTTTCACCCAAGCAATAGGAGCAGAGGGCTGAAGGCATTGGGAATCTCAGCTCCCTCCCCTGTACACTTTCTATCTGGTTTTCTTCATCATATAGCAAGGAACTTAACTCATAGGCCCCTTGACCAGTTAAACCATTGATATGCATGGTGATGGCCCTTGGATTTACAGAGCTTACCTTGGATGCAAATACTTCCCTCTCAGCCTGGGACACAATATCGCCCTTGGTAATTACCACTATATCCGCTGCCTTAAGCATGGGCCCAATCTTTTTAGGGGTATTGATACCTGAGAGATTATCTATTACACAGACTCCCTTAATATCCTTAATATATGGTGAGCACCTATTACATAGGCCAGCTGATTCTGTAATCAGCATGTCAAGATTAAGACCCTTACCCCATTGGACAACCTCTTCAATATTAGAGGCGAAGAAGTGGTCTGGACATAGGGCACCGGATAAGCCCTTCTTGACAGGTACCCCAGCCTTTTCATATAGGACATCATCATCTGTATAGAGGCAGTCAAACTTGACTACCCCTACTGAAATATTCCTTTGTTTTAAAGCATCTATGGTCTTCAATATAATACTGGTCTTACCTGAAGAAGGTGGACCAGAAAACACTACTAAGTTCATCTATCTTCCTCCTAAGGGCTAATTATTAGCCGCTTCATAAAATATCTTCTCAGTCTCTTGGATCAATTGCCCTATATCATGACTATTGATATAGTCCCAACCTAACCACATGAATTTCTGCTCATCGGTCAATTCATTGTCTATTTCAGGGTTTGTTGCTGGAAACCTTCCGTTGTGGGATAGGATTTCTGCAACCTCCTTGGAGGCAAAGTAATCTACAAATGGTTTGATCTTATCCCTCTTGGAGTTCTTTGATAGTAGGAATATGGGACTTATAATGGCACCATCCTTGGGCCAAATTGGAAACATAGGTCCTTTTCCTGTTGTCATAGTTGCAAAGAAGTAAGGCATTATGGTTATGGTTGGTTTTTCCTTCTTCCTATGGGATTTCACCATCTCTGCAGGATGCATATTATACATAAAGGCTCTACCAAGGCCTTTTACTCCTTCCTCTCCATAGACCTTATAGATATTTAAAAGCATGGCATTAAAGAGGTCAAAGTCACTTACAGGCAGGGAAACCTCCCCTTCAAACTCTGGTCTGAACAAATCCTCCCATCTTTCAGGTGCCTTCCTATCCCCTAGCTCTTCCTTATTGACTAAAAATACAGCAGGTACTACACCTATTATGGAATATTGACCTTGGGGGTCCCGCAAATCTATTTCTTCATTATTGAAATCCTTATTAAGTTTATCAAAGCCTGTTAAATCTTCAAAGACACCCTTGGACTTAAATTTACCCATAAGCTTCTTGTCAAAGAAGAGGTCAAAGCCTGCTGACATAAACAAGTCTGCCAACTCATCTTCGTCATCTATGTCCTTTATCTTGTCTTTGATCCAATCAACCCCGCCTGATGCAACCCTCAAGTCAGACTCCACCGTAAAATCAAAGTTTTGCTCTTCCAGCCATTTTTCAAAACCTTCCTCTAGGGGTAGTTTAACTGGACAGGGCAGGATTCCGTCTATCTTAATATCCCCATCTTCAACACTGTCACTTAGCTTTTTCCCGTCCACGCTTGTCCTGGCCTGCTCAATGGCCTCCACCAATCTCTCTTCAAACAGCTCAAGATTCACCTTCTTGGTCTTACAAGCCATTTCCAGGGAAATAGTTCTTCCCATTATTCTGCGTAGTTTATCATTCTTCAACTGCTCGAATCCATGGGCTGCAAAGATATCTATTGTTTCAGGATATTCTTCCGTTATGTCAAAAACCTTATCCTTTACATCAAAATATTTATTCATTTCTAATCCTCCTTGAATTTCCGATTAACACACTATGTCTATAATAAACCCCATTAAATAATATATCAGTAACTTATGTTACCATTTATCAACCAATTATCCAACCAGCCAGGCCACCTAAGATAATGATCCATGCTGAATTTATCTTAAACTTCAATATTAAGTAGGAAGCTGTAAGAAAAATCGATAATGTTTCTATATTTATTATAGAATCACTTGCTAGCTTAATACTAACAGCTAGCATTAATACCAATGATGCGATATTTATCCCATCCAAAAGTCCAGCTATAAAATCTGATTCCCTAATCTTTTCTATTATTGGATTAAGGATTAGAACGATAATAAATGCTGGTAAAAAAATACCTATAGTTGCAAATATTGCACCTGATGTACTCTTTAGCAAGTAGCCTACAAAAGTTGCTGTAGTAAAAAGAGGTCCAGGTATAAACTGCCCAATGGCTACAGCATCTATGATTTCTGACCTGGTTAAAACTCCAAGTCCATTAACTAATTCAGCTTCTAAAAAAGCTAATAAAACATATCCACTACCATAGAGGACTGATCCAATCTTCAAAAAAACAAAGAATATTGAAGGGGCAGAAATAGAATGAAATCTGTTTTTCATCCTATTCCTGTTTTTTATTATCATCATTATTAGGCCGGAAACAAATAATAAGGGTATTTCTGCAACTCCTAATAAGTATATAACCCCTATGATTATAGCAAAAAATATGGTCATCCTATCTTTGATGATTGCTTTACTTAACCTAAATAGGGCATTAATCACTATGGCAATAGTAACGGGTTTAATACCTGCAAGAATAGATGTAATCTGTGGAATGCTCCCATATTCTCTATATAGATAAGCGAAAACCAGGGTAAGCAGCATCGCAGGCAAGATAAATGAAGTTCCTGCATTAATTAAGCCCAGTAGCCCACCTCTTTGCAGTCCTAAATAAATCACCATTTCTGTGGAATTAGGTCCCGGAATTAGGTTTGAAACTCCAATAAAATCTACAAACCTTTCCCTGCTTATCCACCTTCTCTTCTCTACAATCTCATCATCCATCATAGAAATATGGGCTGCCGGTCCTCCAAAAGCTATAAAACCAAGCTTAATAAAGACCTTGCTAATCTCAGCCTGCCTTTTAAGTCTATCCTTCCTACTTAATAATTTGTAATCCTTTTGCTCCATACAGCACCTCATCACAGTGAATTACTTTAGATATACCCTTTATCCCCTGGTTTAATTGGGTATGAATTAGGTAATTGAAAGGAGGGGTAGTGTGAATATAAGGTATGAAAGGGAAACTAAAAAAACCTTCAACCAGGCAATAGATAGCATAAGTAAGAGCTTGAAGGATAGAAGTTTTGGTGTACTATGGCAGCTAAATTTCAAAGAGAAATTGTCAGAGCATGGTATAGATTTTCCAAACAATTTTATGATTCTGGAAGTTTGTAATCCCCAAAAGGCAAGTCAAGTTTTATCTGCTCACCTTGAAGTAGGATACTTCCTACCATGTAAGATTGCAGTATATGAAAGGGAGGGAAGGGTATTTATTGGTACTGTAAAGCCTGGCCATCTAATAGGTCTAATGGGTTTTGAGGATTTAGGAGATGTAGCTGATGAAGTGGAAAACATCTTAATAGAAGCCATAGATGCGGCCATATAAAAGACCAGAGTCTAATCTGGTCTTTTGATTTCTCTACTTATATTTTCTTAATTGATACCCTCCAGATTTCTGGACCTTCCTCTAAATATTCCCACTCAAATTGACCTTGCATTTCAGCCTGCATCTGGTAGTAAAGAGGCTTAGGGTCATGGTCATTTGTTAGTTCCATAGCCTGGCCAGATTCTAAGGAGTCAAAGGTTTCAAATATTACCCTATGTTTATCCCTAGGCTCATAGTCTCTAGCATCTACTTTTTTATCAAACATGGATTTACCTCCTAATCTTTCTTGCTATATTATTATCCAAAAGATTTAATTATAATCTTAAAACTTGTTCTATATGATAAAGGTCTATAGATAAGAGCTGAAAACCTAAGAAAGATGGGTAAATCATCAATGTTTGGCTAAATTTTAAATAATACTAACCGATAAACAATAGGAGGCATCTATTAGTTAGGAGGCATATGTGTATGAAATTAAGGACCAAGATGATATTCTTGATCGCATTAGTATGTATTATAAGTGTAGCAGCAGTAGCCCAGATAAACTACAGAGTTTCAATAAAGGGATTAGAGGATGAAAGTAACCATAGGCTTAGGTTAGAAACCACCATTATTTCCCAAGAAATCAACAAATGGATTGCTATCCAAAAGGAAAGAATCAATGAAGTAATATCAGGCCTGCTGGTAGTCAATGATTTTGATTATGAATTTGGAAGTGACTATTTAAAGGAGGCTAGGGATAGGACAGGGAACCATTATTACCTATCCTTATCTGATCAGTATTATCTGCATTCCCTCCGTCTGCAACCTGATTCTGACCCAACCCAGAGGGAATGGTATCAGGGGGCCATGAAAGCCCAGGGAGATTATTATATAACATCACCATATGTTGATGCTAGGACCAATAAAATGATAATCTCCATCTCTAAGGCCTTCGACACTCCTGGAGAAGAAGAAGGAGTCATCTCTTCTGATGTAGAAATCGACTATCTAGTTGATTTTATTTCATCCGCTACCATTGCCGATGATTCTTACGCCTTCTTGGTTGACGATTATGGTAACATGATTACCCATAGGAATGATGAATACAAGCCAAATGGGGGAAATACTACTAATATTAAGGATATCTTAGATGGAAATCTAAATGATATCATGGATTCTAATGGACTAGACTTAAGATCCAGAAAGGTCAAGGATTATGATGGAGTTGAAAGATTCTTCTACTTCAATGATATTAAGGAGGCCGATTGGAAGGTGGGGGTTGCAGTTTCGGTGGATCATGCCATAGGGGCAAGTAACCAAGCTATCCGGTATACCGGTATAGCCACTGTAATTGTTCTTCTTATTTCTATCCTTGCAGCCCTATATTTTTCAGGTACAATCACTAGGCCCATAATAGAGGCAGGGGAGATTGCTAAAAATATTGGAAATCTAAACCTATTGGATGAGATAGATGAAAGTAGACTTAATAGAAAAGATGAAATAGGCCATATGTATAAGGCCTTCCAGAATATTAGTGATAAGCTCAAGGTCTTTATAGGGGATCTAGAGGAGTCTATAAGGACTAATCAGGAGATATATAATGACACCCTTAAGGAATTGGCCCTATTGACAAACATAGCAGAAGACACTTCTGCCACCACTCAGGAGCTATCAGCTGGTATGGAGGAAACATCAGCATTTACAGTTACGGTTAATGAATCAACCAATGGTATTAACATGGCCCTAGCAGATTTCACAGAAAAGGTTGAACAGGGGGCCGTTACTTCCAATGATATAACTGATAATGCTGATAGCCTAAGTAGAAAATTTACCCAGGCACATGACAACACCATGGAGGTATATGCCAGGACCAGGACTGAGATAGACCAGGCGATTGAGTCTTCCAAAAAGGTGGCCCAAATCCATATCCTATCTGATGCCATCCTGCAGATATCTGAGCAAACCAGTTTACTATCTCTAAATGCAGCCATTGAGGCGGCCAGGGCTGGTGAATCTGGAAGGGGATTTGCAGTAGTAGCAGAAGAGATAAGAAAACTTGCTGAGGATTCTAATCAAACCGTAGGAGAAATCCAAATGGTGACCCATGATATAACCAAGGCTGTTGAGCAGTTAGTTACTAATACAGGTAGCCTAATCAAGTTCCTGGAAGAAGATATCATAGAGGACTATAGGATGATGGTCAAGGCTGTTGAACAGTACAGGGATGATGGCTCCCTTTTAAATAGCATTATATTGGACCTGTCAGCTACTGCAGAAGAGTTGTTGGCTACAGTCCAAGGAATATCCTCTTCAATAAACGAAATATCACTTACAATCGACGATTCAACCAATGGAATTGCTAATATAGCGGAAAGGAACGTAAATATTGTTAATTCCGTTGATAGCATCAACAAGATCATGGAAAAGAATAAGGAAATATCAGAAAAACTTAATCATATGATTTCTCAAGTTAAATATTAGATTTTTAATCAAAAAATAGCCCTTAACCTAGGGCTATTTTTTAGCTTAAGATGATTCTTTCTAATTCTAGGGGGTCGACTCTTTTACCGTCCTTATAGGCCCTCATATTACCACCAGAGACCTCATCTATTAGGGCAATATGGTTGTCTTCACCTACCCTGCCGAATTCAAACTTTATGTCATAGAGCTCCATGCCCTTCTTGGCTAATTCATCCTTAACAACTTGGGCTATACGCTTGGTCAGATCCACCAGGGTCCTATACTCCTCCTTTGTCATTATCCCCAGCATTTCCAGGGCATCATCTGTAATCAAGGGGTCCTCCCTCTCATCATCCTTAAGGGTTACCTCCACATATGCATCTAGCTCCTGACCTTCCTGGGCATAGAGCCCATATCTCCTAATAAAACTACCAACAGCCCTATACCTACAGATAACTTCTACACCATGTCCAAACATCTTGGCTGGCAGAACGGTCATAGTGGCGTTTTCTATATCTGAGTCTATATAATGGGTAGGTATACCCATATCATTGAGCTTTTCATAGAAATACTTGGTCAAGCTGATTCCAGCCTTACCTACACCCTCTATGGTTAGGCCTACTGTATTGGCCCCTGGGTCAAAGACCCCATCCTTACCAGTTACATCATCCTTAAATTTTAGTAGATAGTTTCCATCTTCCAGTTCATAAACATCCTTGGTTTTTCCACGATATTTTAACTTCATATATCCACCCCCTCATATATCTCCTAATTCTACATGCATATTATATCAGATAGGAAAATACTTTTGCTAAGTTACTTCTAAGTGATTATAATTTATTAATCCACATTAAAGCCCTGGTCCTTGATGGCCTTAAATACATTTCTCCTCTTCTCATTTACACTATTAAATTGATCTATAACTTGGCTGCTAAATTTATCAGATGGCTTATTATCCTGCCTTAAATCATAGTAGGTTTGCATCTCCTTATCATAATCTTCAATCTCAGCCATATAGTTATCCAACTTCCTATACTTATTTTCAAATACCCTTAACCTCATATCCATTCTTGGCTTTAGCTGTGGGTCCTGGTTAGGATATCCCAAGGCCATGCCTAGTACAGGAAAGGTATACTTTGGTAATTCCAATAATTCACTTATTCTCCAGTAGTCATTTAAGATACTGCCCAGGTAGACAGCCCCTAAATCCATGGCTTCTGCAGCATTTAATAGGTTTTGAGCAGCAAGGACGGCATCGGTGAATCCTTGGAAAAACCTATCCATATCCCCAGCCGTCTTTGGCTCTACACCCTGCTCCAAGGCAATTTGGTAATTCCTATGTATATCCACTATAAATATCAAGAGTTCAGGAGCCCTGGCCACATAGTCCTGATTACAAACTTCTGCTATGGCCTCTTTCAATCCCTGGTCTGTAACCCTGATTATTGAGGATTGCTGCATGCCAGTTGAAGTAGCAGTCCTCTGGGCCACCTTTAATAGGGTGTCAAATACATCCCTCGGGATTTCCTTATCCTTAAACTCTCGGATAGTACGATGATTTAATTGTTTTTTAATCATTTCATTCATATACCTCTTCCTCCCAAATATTAATATTATAAATATACCCAAATCCTTGTGTTTTATTTGTATTTACTTTTAACTAGATTGGAGTATTAGGATTTATCAAAAAGAAGCCCTAATCCGGGCTTCTTATCTTTTATTCCTCTTGCTCTAGCTCATCTGTCAATTCTATAATCTCGTCAATCATTTCTCCAATATAGGCTATGGTGTCAAGCAGGGGCTTATCTGTGGTTATATCAACTCCAGCCATTTGGGCTAATTCAACTGGAGTCCTAGTTCCTCCTGCCTTTAGGACCTCCTTCCAATCATCTATGGCTACTTGGCCCTCATTTTCTATCCTCTTCATAACCTCTGTTGCTACTGTAAGTCCAGCACTATAAGTGTAGGGATAGAGGCCCATATAGTAGTGTGGCTGCCTCATCCAGGTTAGCTCTGCCCCTTGATTGATTGTTACCGCATCACCCCAGAACATTTCAAGGGTTTGTCTCTTCAGCTCATTGAGTTTGGGTGCTTGAACGCTGCCACCAGCATCGATAATCCTATAGACCTCCCTCTGATAATGGGCTTCCAAGAGGTGGGTAACAAAATTGTGATAATAGGTCTTTGATACAATGGAGGATAGGACCCATCTTTTCATCCTCTTATCTTCAGTATTCTTCATCAAATAATTAGCCACGAAGAGCTCATTCATAGTTGAAGGAGCTTCTACAAAATATGTTGATGGTCTTGTATCGAATACATTTTGGTTCTTCTGGGCCAGATAGAAGTGGCCTGCATGGCCTAGCTCATGTGCCAGGGTAAATACTTCCGTCATCTTATCGGTCCATGAAACCAACACATAGGGATGGACCCCATAGGGACTAGAGCAAAAAGCTCCTGTGGACTTACCCTTATTCTGAACAAAGTCTATCCATCTTTCATCAAAAGCCCTATTGATGGCCTCTAGATAATCATCCCCTAGGATGGAAAGGGCATCTACAATGTATGGTCTTGATTCCTCTATAGTGATTTCTGGTTCAAACTTTGGGTCTAAATCAATCTTTAAATCAGCAAAGGTCATCTCCTCCAGGCCATGGACCCTTTGGAGTAGTTTTGCATACTTCCTCATATGGGGTGCCAGATGCTCCATTATTAAATCAATCTGTCTATCATAAAGTGACCTATCCACCTTTTGTGGGAATAATAGATAGTCTATTACTGAATCATAACCCCTTAAGTCTGCTATGGTCTTCTCCTTCTGAACCTGGGTCTGATAGGCTCCTGCAATGGTGTTTTGGTACTCGGCTAGCTTCTTAGAAAAAGTCTCAAAGGCTGCCCTTCTTAATTTGGTATCCGCTACATATTCCCATTCACCCTCAAAGTTTACAAAGGTCAAGGGATACTTCTTACCCTCTACCTCAAAGCTTCCAAAGTCCATATCAGCTAATTTTGCAAGGTTATAGATTCTATGAGGTGAATCCAGGGTATTGGATAGGGCTGAAAGGGTCTTTTCAACCTCTGGATGAAGGACATAGGGCTTGTTCCTTAAGATATCTTGAAGGTAACCCTTATTCATTTCAGATGCAGCCATGGCCTCTTCTATGATTGTCTCATCCACTTGAATAATTTCAGATTCTATAAAGCTAATACGGCTTTCTATCTGGGATAGGATATTGCCTAGCATCATATTCCTTCCCTGATTTTCAGCATTGGTCTGGTCTACTGATACAGCCAAATAGGCATAGGATGAGGTTTGGATTAGTAATTCATATAGATCCCTCAATTTATCTAAGCAGGCATTGATTATCCCTGCCTCCTCTAACCTACCCTTAAATTCACTTTCTATTTCATCTGTAAGCTCTTCAGCCTTCTTAACAGCAGCTTCAAACTCCTCTTCGGATTTAAAAATATCGGTTAAATCCCAGGTTAAATTCTTATCAACTTCTTCCCTACTAAGTACTTGCTTTGACATCTAAACCCTCCTCTATTTCTTCAATCTAAGTGAATTATATTACAGATAAAAGAGTATTACAAGAATCCACCAAAAAAAGAGTCTTAAACCTATGGTTTAAGACCCTTATCTATATATCTTGGTGACCTAAGCTCCTAATTCATAAACTCTATTAGCGTATTTCCTGGCAAATTCCCTGTCATGGGTAATCACTATAACTCCTGTGCCCCTGGAGGCTACTGTTTTGATTATTTCTCCAACACTATCCCTTAACTTATAGTCCAAGGCTGATGTAGGCTCATCAAAACAAAGATACTGGGGCTCCATGGCCAGGGCCCTGGCGATTGCAACCCTTTGTTTTTGCCCTCCTGAAAGCTGATATTGGTAATAGTCCTCCAGACCACTTAGACCTAGAAGGTCTACCAGCTCCTTAGCCTTCTTTACAGCATCTTCCTTCTTATACTTCTTAACCTTTATCAAGGCATAGGTGATATTCTTCATTACGTTGAAATGTGGAAACAAATCAAAACTCTGGGAGACTAGGCCGATGGACTTATTCTGGCTTTCTTCTCCATCTTCCAAGAATAGGACCTTACCAGCATCATATTCCTCAAGTCCGCATAGGCATCTGATTAGGGTGGTCTTCCCAACCCCAGACTCCCCAGTTATCATGACTATCTCGCCCTTGTTTATATCTAGATTTACATCCTTGAGGACATGGTTATCTCCAAAGGATTTATTTAAGTTTTCTATCTTTAACATACTTCCACCTACCTATAGTACTCAAACTTGTCTTCTATCTTTCTCAACACAAAGGTCAATATACCTATGATTATTAGATAGGCACCTCCAGCTATTATCAGAGGAACTAGGGATGCATCCTTATTGGACAAGGTCTTAGCTGCCCTTAAAATATCCCCTAGGCCCAATACATAAACCAGGGCTGTATCCTTAACCAGTGTAATCAACTCATTTGCCACAGAGGGAAACACTATCTTTATTACCTGAGGAAGGATTATGCCAAAATAGGTGGTAGCCTTAGATAGTTTTAAAACCTTGGCCGCTTCAAACTGTCCCTCATCTATGGAATTAATACCACCCCTAAAGATTTCAGCAAAATATGCTGCATAGTTTAGAATAAAGGCTATTGCCGCTGCTATCTCCCTGTTTAAGACTATTCCCATAATAGGAAGTCCAAAGAAGATAAATGTAATCTGAAGCATTAAAGGTGTGCCCCTCATTATCAATATATATATTTTTGTTAAGAAGCTAATTATCCTAATCTTAGATAGCCTCATGAGACAAACTACGACTCCTAGGGGGATTGAAAATATCGCTGTAACAGCAAATACCCATAGGGTTGTCTTCAAGCCACTAAGCATAAAGGGCATTACCTCTATAATGTAGTCCATATAAATTCTCCTATTTTACTATATTCTCGCCAAACCATTTTTCTGAAATCTCTGCAGCTGTTCCGTCTTCCCTCATCTCATCTAGTGCTTGGTTTAACTTGTCCAAGAGGGTCTTGTCTCCCTTTCTAACACCTACACCGTACTCTTCATCACCAAAGTCTCCTTCAATGATCTTGTAGTTTTCTTCTCCCTTTTCAGTTATATAGTACTTTGCCAATACCTCGTCAGCAACTACAACATCTACCCTACCAGCCTCTAAATCTAGGAAGGCCTCATTATAGGTGTCAAACAAGATGACTTCTCCATCCTTAAAGGTTTCCTTTGCTCCTGATTTTTCTATGGCTTCCAAGGCACTTGATGAGTTTTGAGTACATACTATCTTACCTTCTAAATCATCTATAGTCTCGATATCTGAATCACTCAGGGATACAATTATTTGTAAATTGTCTAGATAGGGTTTGGTAAAGTTGACCTTTTCCTTCCTTTCATTTGTAATGGAATAGCCATTCCAGATTAGGTCTATATTGCCACTATCCAGTTCTTGCTCCTTTAGGTTCCAGTCGATTGGTTGGAATTCAACCTCCATGCCCATCCTGCTTATGGCTTCCTTAGCCATGTCCACATCAAAGCCAACTAGATTACCATTATTGTCCCTAAACCCCATGGGTACGAAGGCATCATCTAAACCTACTATAATACTTCCCCTATCCTCTAGTTCAGCCCAAGTATCTACTGAACTATCATTTCCTCCACATGCTGTAAGTAAAATACTTAGACTAAGTACTAAAACTGTTAAAATAATTATCCTCTTCATTACATTCCCTCCAAATATTATAAGATATGATTACTTCATTAAAAAAGCTCCCATCCTATTAATTCAAGGACGAAAGCTATTGCTCACGTGGTTCCACCTAGATTCACTGATACCTCGCGATATCAGCCTCAGTAAGTATGCCTACACATACTAATCATTTTAACGGGGGATTAAACCGAAGACGCCTACTAGGTTGTCCTTTCAGGTCTTAGCTCCAGAATGTGTTCAGAATGACTTTTATGCCCCTTCCACCAAGCGGGTACTCTCTATAATAAAGTTTCATCCTTACTATTTTCTATCATAGCTTTACTTTAGTATGCTAATATATTAAACCATTATCCCCAGTATGTCAACTGTTTTTTTATACCTTTCTAGATTATTCCTTAAGAAGGACCTCTATTTGTTTTTCTAGGCTTGATTTTTGGTTATTTAGCTCCCCACGGTTTCTTCTCAAATCATCTAGTATCCTATTTATCTCTGATCTTACACTTCTTACTTTGGACAGGGAATTATTTATCTTGGATTTTACGAACCAATCTACAAAGAGTCCATCAAAGAAAAAGTCTGCAAAGGTGGCAAAACCTGATATGTCCACCTTTATATCCGTATACCTCCCAACATCTGATAACTCCTTATTAAAGGACTTAAGTAAATGCTGTACATCTCGGGCTGTTTGGTTAGCCTTGTCTATAGCAGAATGCTTGGCCATATCTACAAACATGCCTCCACCTAGGATATCCCAGGTAGCCCAACCCTTAGCTGATTCTAATTGATCTTCCATCTTATTAAGGGCGGATAATACCCAATCACCAGCATATATTGCCTCATCTACTTCCTTTATATCTAATTTCAATTCATTTATATGTTCTAGGGCCTCCCTTAGTCTTCTCCCTTGGTAACTATCATCCCCTAATAGGAGTCTTTTCTTTTCCTTGATAAGTTTATTATATCTCTCCTTGATATCTTCAAAATTAACAAGTTGGCCTTCTAAATCTTTTATCTTCTTTTCTAATTCCTGAATTAGTTCTTGAGATTCCTTATATCTAAGCTCAGCAGCAAGAAGCTCTTCCCTCTCCTTATCCAACCTATCCTCCTTCTTGCCTAGCATGGATAAGAAAATGGCACTGAAACTCATGCCTTCTAACTTGTCTACATCTGCCTTTTCCTTCAAGAGGTCATTATGTAGATTGAAATGCTCCCTTCTCTTCCTTTGCAGCTCATCAACCAGCATATCCTTTTCCGCTGCTAGTTTCTCCTTAGCCCTAATCCTAGTCTCAAGCTCATATATTTCCCTATTGATTTCAGTATACAAAAAATCCCTCCTTCACAATACTTTATATACATTTTATCTAATTTCGCTTCATTTTTGTGAACTAGATGTACATTAGATGAAGAATGTGTCATTGGTGTTGTTGTCATTCTGAGCGTAAGCGAAGAATCTTAGAACAAAGATCCTTCGCAGGTAAGGCTAATACTGTCCATCTCAGGATGACAACCAAAAATATATCTTAGCGAGGCCAATATATTCTAGGTATTAGCGAATAATCTTGTCAAAATTCTAAGGATAAATCCTTCCATTCTGGATTCATGCTTTCTACTAAGGCATTTTTCTTTTGCCTAGTCCATCCTTTAATCTGTTTTTCCCTTGCTATTGCAGAATTAACATCATCTGTACAATCATAATAGACCAGTTTGTTAACATTATATTTGTATGTAAATCCTTTAATTAATTTATTCCTATGTTCATACACTCTACGTTCTAAATTATTTGTCACTCCAGTATATAATAATTTGTTATTCCAATTGGTCATTATATATACATAATACATGATATCATCCCTTTCAGATTCTTCATGCACTCACAATGACGATTACGTCAACTATCTGAACTACGCATAAGAATAAATTTTCAAAATGAGACTCGAGACTGAGAGGTTTGTAACGGAGAGTCGGTTTTGAAATTTATTCTAGTATGCCAAACAAATGAAATTTTAGACACATAATTCTCCTAACATGACTCAACTTCATTTTATCACTTATTATAATAATAAGAAATTATTCCTCAAATAAAAAAGTGGATGCCTTTCTACATCCACTTCTTCTACTAGTCCACCTTCTTAAACTCTATGGTCCAGTGAATACCAGTACCTATACTATAGGCCCTAGCAAAGTTTCCTTGATTAATAGCTACAGCCATCTTAAATAGTGAGTTCACATATATGATTTGCTCACTTACATATACGTCTGCAAATGACTTCCCAAATCTTATCCTATTATTGTACACCAGGGTAGGTCCATTCTTGATAATCACCTCTACCCAGTCCCCATACTTAAATCCCATGGATAAGAAGTCCTCTCGACTAATATTGGTCCAAAGGCTGCCAAAGCGAACGTCCAGGATATCGATATTACCCTTAATGCTGTTTTCGGTTATTTCCACCTTTCCAACCTCTACTTCCTGAATTAAGTCCACTGGATACTCATTCCCTACTTCTTCAAAGGTCATCTGACCTGAGGCTAGTTTAGCCCCTATATAGGCAAAAATATCACGGCCATGGAAGGTATGGGAGTATTCTGCCTCCTTCCTACGAAGGCTTTCTCCTATCTCCCTTACGGCCTCTATTCCGATGAACTTCTTAAGGTGGGTCAGGGTTCCATTATCCGGAGTTACAACATAGTGTCCTGCACTGGTCAGGGCTACTACAGACTTCCTAGATGAGCCCACTCCAGGGTCTACCACCGATACAAAGGTGGTACCCCTTGGCCAAAACTGGACTGACTGATAAAGCCTATAGGAGGCTTCCCAGATATTGTACGGGGTTATATCATGGGTTAAATTGTATATCTTTAAATCTACATCAACTTCATGTGCTACACCTGACATGGCAGCTACGGCTCCATCAGCTAAACCAAAGTCACTTTGAAGCACTAAAAGCTTATTCATCCAAGTCCCTCCTCAGCTTGTCCAAGGCTTATCACCTCTGTTTTCTATTTCCTGAATTCAACTGTCCATTCTGGTCCATAGCCAATTGAATATTCTTCAGCAAAATTACCCTGGCTCACAGCCATGGATATCTTCAATAACTCATTGTTATATATAATGGGCTGTCCCTTCTCCACATAACCAAAGGATCTCTCAAATAGGACCTTTTCATCAAACTTAACTTCACCCTCATGGCTGATGATTACCCTTATATAATCCCCAAAATCAAATCCAGCATCTCTAAACTCCTTGAGGCTTATATTAGTCCATTGGTTACCGAAGTTAGGGTCTTCTATTTCAAACATGCCCAGTACCCTTCCCTCCTCAATTATAGGCTCATGGATGGGTAGCTCCACTATCTGGTCTACAGGATAGGCAGGTCCTACTTCCTCAAAGGTAATTATCCCACTTGCAAGTTTTGCAGCACAATAGCCAAACAGGTCCCTACCGTGGAATACGCTGACTTCCTCGGTGTCCTTACCCCTTAACCTATTGATAGTCTCGTCTATCTCCCTGATCTCACGGATGCCGACCCAGTTCTTAAGATGGGTCAGGGATCCATTATCAGGGCTAACCACATAGTACCCATCGGAGGTCCTGGCCACACTAGCCCTCCTACTGGTCCCTACACCTGGATCTACCACTGATACAAAGATGGTACCCTTGGGCCAAAATTTCATGGATTGGTAGAGCCTGTAGGAAGCACTCCAAATATCATACTTGGGTATTTCATGGGTTCCGTCTATAATCTCTAATTCCCTGTCTACACTCTTAACTACGCCATACATGGAACATACAGCGCCTTCTTTATAGGTAAAATCTGTTTGAAAAACTAAGATTGGTTTCATGATTGCCTCCTTTATATCTAGCTGTCTAAATAAATGGATTATAAAATCTACTCTTGTTTATGAATACTGATACCATAACCGTAGCTGTAAAGATCAAGGCCGAGATAAGAATAGCTAAAAAATCAGCCTTCTTTAAGCTTTTGGAATTGTACCAGGTCCTCTTCTTATGCTTGCCAAATCCCCTTAAGTCCATGGCATTACTGATATCCTCTATCCTATCCAGGGTAGAGAAAATCAAGGGTATTATGATGAGTAGGGCATTCTTAAACCTATCCCTTAGTTTGGCCTTTTTGGACATCTCTAGGCCCCTAGCCTGCTGGGCTAGACTGATATCCACATATTCCCTTTGAATATCTGGAAAATACCTTAGGGTCAGGGATACGGCATAGGCTGCCTTGTAGTTAACTCCTACTCTATTTAGGGCAGATGCAAACTCACTGGGATTGGTGGTCAATAAGAATATTATACCCAGAGGAATCACCGATGAATACTTAAGAAACTTTGTTGTCTGATAGAGTAATTGCTCCTGGGTCAAGGAGTATCTTCCTGCTATATGGAAGATTTCATGTCTGGTACCATAGATGGCAACACCTTCTTCCGGTGAAAATAAGTAGGTAATTATTGCATTGGTGGCTAGGAAGATAATTACATAGATCACCATAAGCCTTATTTGGGAAAACTTGATTTGGGAAACTCTCAAGACCCAAAAGGAAAATGCCATTACAGCTAGAATAACCCTTATGTCATAGGAAAACATCACTGCAAAGGTCAGGAATAAGAAGGCTATTAACTTAGTAAGACCTGAAAGCCTGTGAATAGGAGTATCTACTAGGTTGTATGAAAACAAATTATTCCTCATCCTTCAATCTCACCGACCTTTCATAATCTATAAAACCCTGAACGAATTCAGTCTCATCTTCTATACCCACCATCTGGGCCAGGTTATATAGTGAGGTTTCCTTTAAATTAGCACTCTTGATTACTTCCTGATCTGTCAATACATCTGAAGGCCTAGCATCCTGAATCACTTCCCCTTCCGATAGCACAATTGCCCTGGTGGTATATTCCAACATCAGGTGCATATCATGGGTTATGAAAATAATGGTTATACCCAGGTCATTAATCTCACGCAAAAAGTCCATAATTTCTGAGTAGTGCCTGTAGTCTTGGCCAGCTGTTGGTTCGTCCAATATGAGAATCTTGGGGTCCAAGACCAGGATAGAGGCAATGGTAACCCTCTTCTTCTGTCCATAGCTCAAGGCTGAGATGGGCCAGTTTATAAAGGGTGAAAGACCACAGATTTCCAAGGCCTTCTCCACCCTGGATTTGATTTCATCCTCATCCACATTCCTAAGCCTTAAACCCAGGGCGACTTCATCATAAATCAGGTTTTTGGATATCATTTGGTTGGGGTTTTGCATTACATAGCCTATGAACTCAGCCCTTTCCTTTATGGAGTAGTCCTCCATATCCTCACCCCTATAAAGAAGCCTACCCTCGACAGGCCTTTCAAATCCACATATTAGTTTGGCTAGGGTTGATTTTCCTGCCCCATTCTTACCGACTATGGCTACCATTTCACCTTCTTCAATATCTATATTAATATTTTTCAATACCTGTCTTCTCTTGTCATAGGAAAAGGAGAGGTCCTCAATTTTTAGAATGGAATCCCTCTTCCTTGGAGTCTCAGGCTTTTCAATAGATCTAAACCAGCTACTAACCTTCTGACTGATGGCCTCAGTTTTTAAACTCCATATATGACCTGGCATCATGTCCTTGGTTACCTCAACCCCTGCATACTTTAAGGCAGTTATGTAGAGGGGTTCCCTGATGCCGTTGTCAATCAGGATTTGGGATGATACCAGCTCATGGGGGTCTAGGTCTGCTAGGATCCGACCATCATTAAGTACGATAACCCTATCCACATGGCGATGGAGGACATCCTCCAACCTATGCTCGATTATGATTATGGTTTCCTGACCTTCCCTATGTATCCTGTCTATTACCTCTATGGCAGTCTTACCCGTAGCTGGGTCCAGGTTGGCTAGGGGTTCATCAAAAAGGAGGATTTCAACATCATCTATCATCACCCCTGCCAGGGCAGTCCTCTGCTTTTGACCTCCAGACAAATCATAGGGGGAGTGGGTCAAGAAACCATCCATATCCACAATCCTGGATACATCCTTTACCCTTTCCTTCATTTCTTCAGTGGGTACCATATCGTTCTCCAGGGCAAAGGCTATATCTTCTGCTACCGTTAAGCCAACAAACTGGCCATCGGAGTCCTGCAAAACCGTCCCTACTATCTTGGACAGGTTAAATATATCCAATTCAGAAGTCTCAAGGCCCTTGACCTTCAAACTCCCACTAATATCTCCCCTATAGGAAAAGGGAATTAATCCATTTAAACAATGGCCTAGGGTGCTCTTACCGCTACCACTAGGCCCTACTATGAGAATCTTTTCTCCTGGATAGATTTTTAAGTTAATATTGTGTAGTGTAGGTTCAGCTTGAGAATAATATTTAAATGTAAAATCTTTGAATTCAATAATGGGATCTTTATTCATATATGCCTCCATCTTACACGTCCTTAATTTTTACTGATACTACCCTTCTTAGTCCTTGTTGAAGCATAGGCAATTAAGAAGAAGGTACCTATAACTCCTGCACTAATTGAGTTCATCAAGGCAGCTATGGCTCCCTGAGTAAATACTAGGTTTATTGGCTCAGCATAGATAACTATATCTAGTACTGGGGCCACTACCAACCAAGCAATTAGGTTTCCAATTATTTGGATTGTATTAAACTTGATTATGTCCTTCTTCTTGAACTCTCCCTCTTCAACTCCGGTGTTCTTATAGGCAAATCCAAAGATAAAGCCAGCAACACCACTTGCTATAACCCAGCTCCACCAGGGTGAACCATATTGAACAGCATCACTTAGAGCATGTCCTATGAAGGCTATTAGACCTCCAGCAATTGGTCCAAAAAGAGTTCCAAAGAAGGCACTTACCCCATAGGCAGTTTGGAAACTAGTCTCTGGTACTGGTGAAGGAACCTTAACATACATAAATAAGAGCATAAAAATTGCAGCACCTAGGCCTGTAGCCACAATAGTTCTAGTTGTTACTTTAAAATACTTGTCCATAAATAATCCTCCCTCTCATAAATTTTCGTCAAACACTACACATATTAACTTTATATATTAGTCATGAGACATAATGAATCATAGTAAATTAAGTCCAGCTCTCCTAGCTGGATATGAAATCTTTTTTTATATGCCAAAAAACCATGGACACCATTATACCTTAAAGACATTTAGGGAACTTTGCCATGATTTTGTCATTCTATATATATCCAACTTAAAGGAGATATTCCCCTTGGATTAGCGAATTTACTTCTACTATCTCATGATTATCTATATTGGCTTCCATACCGGATTTCATAAAGAATAGGTGATTGAAATGGAATTGTAGAATGGAAGTCCTTACCAACAATTACTCAAACTAATAATATTCTAAAAATTCGCATTTGTCAATATGAATAAGCTGTTTACAAGGTTAGAAAGGCAGCTAGGACTTATTTTCACCTAAGTCCTAGCTGCCTTATCTAGATTAATTCAAATCCTATTTATTCTCTATAAACTCAAGGTCTAATTGCATCTCCTCATTATTTCTGAGGATGGTTAAGCTAACCCTATCTCCCACCTTATACTTGTAAAGCTGCCTTTTTAGCTTATTAGTAGTGGCTATTTCTACATCATCCATCTTTATAATGATATCCCCTGGTACTAGGCCTGCCTTTGCTGCCGCACTATTCTCCCCTACCTCCAGGATTATTACACCATCTTCAATGCCCAGGTTTATTCCCAATCTTGCCTGATATTCCTTGATATCTAAGATTGTCACACCCATGACTACAGAATCAAAGCTACCTTGATTGATTACTTCCTCGATGATTACCTTGGCCACATTTATGGGAATTGCAAAACCTAGACCTTCTGCAGACTTTATTTTTGCAGTATTGATTCCTATTACCTGACCCTTGCTATTCAAGAGGGGGCCTCCAGAATTACCTGAGTTTATGGAGGCATCTGTCTGGATCAAGTCCTCCATCACATTTGTCTGGTCCATCTTGATGGACCTATTAAGGCCTGAGATAATTCCTGATGTTACCGTTCTTTGGAACTCCAGTCCTAGAGGGTTTCCTATGGCTATGGCCAGCTCACCCACCTCTAGACTATCGGAGTCACCAAGCTCAGCCACTGGTAGGTTGGTCATATCCACCTTGACTATGGCCAGATCCAAGGTAGCATCATTCCATAATACTTCACCTGGAGCCTGCTCCCCATTATCAAAGAGGACTGTGATTTTCTTAGCCTTCCCATTGGCTATTACATGGGAATTGGTCAAGATATAGCCATCCCTATCCACTATTACTCCAGAGCCCAGTCCCTCCCTATCTAGGCTACCAAATATTGACTGCTGGGTTTCTAGAGTAGTAATTCCAACTACTGAGGGCATGGCTTTTTTTACTACTGCAGACACAGTATTCAAGTCATCCGTGGTCTGGATGTTAATGGGTTGGGTCTGATATTCCTTAGAGGCTGTAGTTATCCCTAGGTTATCTAGTAAACTAGGCCCTACAAAAGTAGCCACCAGTCCACCCAGGATTGATGCTACTAGGGCGATTGCCACATAGGAAATGAGGCTACCCCTAAACCCTCTCTTCCTCCTATCGTCGGAAGCTCCATATGCCTGGTAGTTACTATTATCATTTGGTCTTATTTGATCTTCTTTTTCTTCATCATGAATTAATTCAAAGTTAATATCCTTATCTCTTCTATCATCCATTCTTGTCCCTCCCTATGCTATTTCTACTATACTCATTTTAATACAAAAATGTCAAAATATTGTGTTCTTATTGTGTAAATTATGTGTAAATGGTATTATCTCTCTTATATGGGTAAAATTTATTTATGACTTTAGATGAAGGCAGGGATGATGATTTGGATAAGTTAAATGTTACCGTTAATTATATTGCCCATAGTGGGTTCACTGTGGAAACAGAAAATAGAGTCTTAATCTTTGATTACTTCAAGGGCCAGGTTGATATAGAGGATAGGGACAAGGATATATATGTCTTCTCCTCCCATGGCCATAGGGACCATTTTAACCCCATCGTCTTAGACTGGAAGAAGGACTTTAAAAATATCCACTATATCCTAAGCAAGGATATAGATGTTGAAGAGGATAATAGTATTACCCTGATGGGACCATATAAGGAGTACTTCATAGATGGACTAAGGATTAAAACCTTTGGCTCTACTGACCAAGGTGTATCCTTCCTGGTATCTGTTGATGGGCTCAACATATTTCACGCTGGTGACCTCCACTGGTGGTACTGGGAGCGCTACTCTGAGATTGAGAAGATTAATATGGAGAATTCCTTTAAGATAAAGGTTAAGAGACTCAAGAATTCAGGCCTGGATATAGATATAGCCTTCTTTCCAGTAGACCCCAGACTGGAAGATAACTTCCATCTAGGGGGAGAGTATTTCATTAGTGAAATCAGGCCAAAATATTTCTTCCCTATGCACTCTTGGGATAAGTATGAAATAATAGACGATTTTATCCACAAGGTGGCCTCACCCTATACCAAAATTGTGGATATAAATCACAAGAACCAAAACTTTAAACTATAGGAAACCCCCTAAATCCAATCCAGATTTAGGGGGTAGTTTATTCGAGGGGTTCTTCTTTTACCTTATTCCTATTATGGTACCATTCCTTTAAGAGCTTTATATCATCATGGATAAACCTATGTTCCACGCCGCTTAGGTCAAACTTGAGCAACTTAAATATGTACTGCCAAACTGGTCCATTACCAAAGGCCATGATCAGGGTACCTATGCCTAGGTTGCCTCCAAGGGCAAAACCAATTGCCACTGCAGAAACCTCAATGGCAGATTTAATCAATCTAACAGACTTACCAGTTCTCTTGGTAAGTACAACCAATAATCCATCCCTGGGACCTGCACCCCATCCTACCCCAACATAGAAATATACGGATAGACCATTGATAATCATACCTATAAACAAGAGAATCAAATTTGCTATAAAGCTATCGAAGGTTGGGACCACTTCATAAAACATCAATAAATCGATAAAGGTTCCGATTAAATACATATTGGCTATGGAGCCCCAGCCTATGGCCTGCCCCAAGAGTATATCTATGATAATTATTATAGCTCCACTATAGATATTAGCCCTTCCAACTGTAATCCCTGTAACATTTGATATACCTTGGTGGAAAACATCCCAGGGGGCAACACCAATGGCGGCATTTAATATGCATACTGTTCCTAGTCCAAAAAGAAATAATCCAAATACAAGTCTAACAATTTTAAATGACACTGTCTTAAATTTATTCATATTATCTTATCAACTCCATAGGACAATATTTTAACCCTGGTGTAAAACATATAGTGTCCGCTAAGCTAGTTCTTCTAATCATCTTATCCCCCCATCTAGTATTCATCTAGAAATGAATGTTTAACATCTCCCTCCTTCCAAGCGATGACGCCATCCATTTGTACATTTTCTAATGCCCTAAAAATATTTATTTCTAGATTATTAAACCTAGGTTTTAATTGCTCAATTAAATCCTTTATTTCAAACCTCTTATTACCTATCCTTTTTGCAGCCACCATACAGGCACAATTCAAAGGCCAGATACCACTGTTTTGTATAAACCTCTTAATATATTCCTCTTCTACCAAATAAAGTGGTCTTATGAGTTCCATATTTTCAAAGTTTTGGGCCTTTAACTTGGGCATCATGGTCTTAACAGTCCCAGCACAAAATAGATTCAAAAGGGTAGTCTCTATTACATCATTAAAATGATGGCCTAGGGCCAGCTTGTTACACCCTAGTTCTTGGGCCTTGCTATATAGGGCCCCCCTCCTCATACGGGCACACATATAGCAGGGATAGTCACCTGCTATCCTATCTGCAACCTCAAATACATCTGTCCTATATATCTCCACGGGTATATTAAGGTATTGGCAGTTTTCCTCCAATAGTTTCCTAACTTCAGGATGGTAGCCAGGGTCCATGGCAATAAATTCTAATTCAAAGTTTTGCCTGCCATACCTATGCAGCTCTTGAAATAGCTTGGCCATCAAAAGGCTATCCTTACCTCCAGATATGGCTACAGCTATTTTATCTCCATCCTCTATAAGCTCATATTCCTTTATAGCCTTAATAAACTTAACCCAGATGTGCTTTCTATAGGTCTTAACAATACTTCTCTCTATCTCCTTTAGAGGTTTTTTATCATTAAAGGGAATCAGCTCTTCACATCCTGTCCCCGGAAAATCAGTATCTCTTGCCTCCAAAATATTCACTCCATTCTAATCAGTCATGCCTAGATATATGGACTCTTCAGCCTTGAAAAACCCATAGGATTAGCCTTTTATCTAAGCCACATTAACACTATCTTATATTATCTAGGCCTTAAAAACAAGTTAGAACAAATGGACCTAGACATTGAATCTAAAGTTTATTATATCCCCATCCTGGACTATATAATCCTTGCCCTCCAAGGTAACAAGCCCCTTCTCCTTAGCCTTCTGTCTAGAGCCATACTCTTTAAGGTCCTTAAACCTTAAGACCTCAGCCCTAATAAAGCCCTTCTCAATATCAGAGTGGATCTTTCCTGCAGCCTTTTTAGCCGTGATTCCCTTCTTGATTGGCCAGGCTCTTACCTCATCCTCTCCAGAGGTTAAGAATGAAATCAAGCCTAAGAGGTCATAGGCAGTTCTAGCCAGCTTATCCAGACCAGTTTCTTCTATCCCTAGTTCCTCCATAAAGAGCTTCCTATCCTCTTCATCTAGCTGGGAAATCTCCTGCTCAGTCTTGGCACAGACTTCAATAAGTGGAGTAGATGTTTCTTGGGAAAACTTGTATAAGTCATCCTTCCGCGGATAATCCCCCTCCATCAACTGGTCCTCGTCTATGTTTACCACCAAAATCATAGGCTGCTCTGAAAGAAAGGAAAAGGTCTTTAAAAGCTCCCTCTCCCTATCATCCAGGGATAGGTTATGGATTAGGAGCCCATTTTCCAAGCCCTCCCTACACTTCTTTAGGACCTCTAGCTCTTCCAGGTTTTCCTTGGTGACCTTCTTTGAGCTTTCAATCCTCTCTATTCGGTTTTCGATAACAGACAAATCTGCAAAAAGTAACTCCATATTTATGGTTTCTATATCCCTCATGGGGTTAATGTAACCCTCTTCATGGATAACTTGATCATTTTCAAATACCCTGATTATGTGAGCCAGGGCATCTGTCTTCCTTATATTATCTAAGAATTGATTTCCTACACCCTTACCGGTACTGGCCCCTTTAGAAAGTCCAGGCACATCTATTACCTCAATGGTAGCATAGGTGGTTTTCTTAGGCCTATACATATCACTTAGGAAATCTATTCTCTCATCGGGTATCTTGGCGATTCCATGATTAGCCTCTACTTTTCCTGTGGAGAAGGCTGCTACTTCCATATCCAAACCTGTTAATAGATTAAACAAGGTGGTCTTTCCTACTGATGGTAATCCTACTAATCCTATCTTCATACCTTCCGCAGAATAAAATATATCCTGCTAGCTCATCTCCTTTCCTATTCTAAAAAGCTTTCCCTTGGTTATTATAATCCTATAATATCACAAAATTTAGAATAATGATTCGGTGTTTCATAATTATTTTGCAGCAGATTAATTTATATAGTATAATGATTTCTTGTGGTTAATTTTAAAACAAGAAGATTATATATACAGAAAGGAAAGATACATGAAACTTGGAATCGTAGGCCTACCCAATGTAGGCAAGAGCACATTATTTAACGCAATCACTCAGGCAGGAGCTGAATCTGCCAACTATCCCTTCTGCACCATAGAGCCCAATATAGGTGTGGTTGATGTACCAGATGATAGGCTTGAAAAGCTAGCTAAAATCCATCAGTCCAAGAGGATAATCCCCACATCCATAGAATTCTGTGATATCGCAGGCTTGGTTAAGGGGGCCAGTGGCGGGGAAGGTTTGGGAAATAAATTCCTGTCCCATATCAGGGAGGTTGATGCCATAGTCCATGTGGTAAGGTGCTTTGAAAACCCTGATATAGTCCATGTTAATGGTGATATCGACCCCATAAGGGACATAGAGATAATAAATACGGAGCTATTACTATCAGACATGGAGCTATTGGAGAGAAGACTAGAAAGAAGCTCCAGGGCTGCTAAGGGTAACAAGGAGCTCTTAGCTGAAGTTAAACTTATCGAGGCCATTCTGAACCATGTAGGGGAGGGTAAGTCCATCAGGACCATGGAGCTATCTGAGGAAGACAATAACCTGATTAAATCCTTCAACCTACTTAGCTCAAAACCCATTATCTATGTGGCCAATGTTAGCGAAGATGAGCTTTTAGACAGCCATGATAATGAATATGTAAATAGGGTTAGGGAGTATGCCCAGGAGGAAGAGGCTGAAGTAATAGCCGTCAGTGCAGAGATAGAAGAGGAAATAGCCCAACTAGATGAAGAGGAAAAGGCTGAGTTTCTAAAGGAGTTAGGACTGGAGAAGTCAGGCTTAGATAAGCTGATCCAGGCCAGCTATAAGCTATTAGGCCTCATAAGCTTCCTGACTGCTGGTCCTATGGAAACCAGGGCCTGGACTATCAAAAAGGGAACCCCTGCTCCTGAAGCAGCAGGTAAAATCCATTCAGATATGGAAAGGGGCTTCATCAGGGCAGAGACCATATCCATCGATGACCTAATGGCCTGTGGCAGCATGGCAGCTGCTAGGGAAAAGGGCCTTATTAGAATCGAAGGGAAGGACTATATAATGCAGGACGGAGATGTTGTCTTGTTTAGGTTCAATGTATAGATAAACCATATTTTCCCAAATGGTTAACCATTCCTTTGATGGTTATTTATAGTATAATAGAAATATCACTATTTTTGAGGAGATATAAATGGAAGGTAGCGTACTTTTTAAGACCGGTACTTTAAAAGGCCAGAAGACCAATAGATGGGTAGTGACTTTTTCCCTTCTTGGATTAGCCCTGGGTGTAAGGATTCTCTTAATCCTGGCTTCAAAAAGTCCCCATTTGGTTGAGAGATTCTATTCTGCAAGCCTATATCCATATATTGCTAGAATTCTAGGCTTTGTAAGTGGACTCATACCCTTTTCCATAGCTGAGTTTGTTCTGCTTACAATACCTATATTTATCATATTTGCCCTCTATATCATCATCAGGAGGCCTAGATATATTCTTTCTAATTCTAAGAGGATATTTCACTATACAGTAAGGCTACTTGCCCTTGGATATATTCTTTTCTATCTCTTATGGGGTTTCAACTATTTTAGGCTGGATTATCTAAGCCTGTCCCATATGAGTAAGTCGACTACTAGTTACCATGACTTAAAGGAATTAACGTCCATCATGATAGAAAGGACAAATGATTTAAGGGAGGCCTTACCTGAAGATGAGAAGGGCTTATTGTTAGTTGAGGAAGATATTCATGAATTAGGTAGGATAGCCAATAAGGGGTTTTTAGACTACAAGGTGGGCAAGATAGATTTAGGGGAAATTCATGGTCGAATTAAACCAGTCTTCCTATCCAAGTATATGAGTTATACGGGAATAACTGGTATCTATATCCCCTTTACTTCGGAGCCAACTGTCAATACCCATATTCCTAGACATAACCTTCTATCTACAATTTCCCATGAGATTGCCCACCAAAAAGGCTTTGCCAGGGAAGATGAGGCCAACTTCATTGCCTATAAGGCCAATACCAGTAATCCAGATAAGAGGTTCCAGTATTCTGGCTATTATCTGGCCATGACCTACTTAATAAATGAGGTCTACAGGGAAAACCTAGATGATTATGCCACCCTTTATGATTCAATTAGCGAAGAAGTAAAGAGGGACATGAGTTATGCTAGGGAGTACTGGAAGGCTAGGGAAGGCAAGGTTAAGGAGTCTGCCAACAAGATGAATGATAACTATCTAAAGGCCAACTATCAAGAAGATGGGGTTAGAAGCTATAATGGAGTTGTAAAATTATTGTTAGCTGAATATAAGTCAGGGAAAAATTAATAGCCATATGCAAAAACCCCAGTTTAACTGGGGTTTTTTACTTCTTCATTCTACCTATTTAAAATTGTCGTCTCTTCTAGCGTGTAGGGCTTCGTCTCTTATCTCCTTCTTCATTCCCTTAAGAGATTCTAACCTTCTTTTGTTCTTCTCCCTTAGATTCCGTTTGGTCTTTTCATCATCAGTTATGGCTATCATTTCCTCAGCCAGTCTATAATTCTTGATTGTATTATCTATGTTTTCTTGGATTTTATCTACGTTATCCCTTCTATCATCTGGCTTTGGTTTGTTCCTCATCAAATCACCTTCTGTTTAATATTTTTGTATATTATTATCTTGCCTAGCCAGGTGATTTTTATCCTTAGAAAAATTTAGCTTATCAGCCTCTAGATTTAAAGATGACGACTCCCACAATCATAACAATTAGTCCAATGAGTTTTGAAAGGTCAAAGGGGATTTTTTCTGTCCCAAAAAGGCCAAAGCTATCTATGATGGTTGCAAATAACAATTGGGCAATCACCATTAAGGATACAGTTAATGAAGCTCCTACAAGAGTCACACTATTGGCAACAGAAAAGATTATAAACACACCAAAGACACCTGCCAATAAATAGACCTTATTGACATCTGCCAGGCCTTTTAAGCTCCCGCTGCCAAATGCAAATACCATGAGGGTAGCAAATATAAGTCCTACCAGGTGTACAACCATGGTTGTTTCCCACATGCCAAGTTTTTCACTTATTTTTGCAGAAAATACATTTTGAGTGGCTACTACCATACCTGCCAATATAGCATAAAACATACCAATATAAAATTTATCCATTTCCTTCTCCCTTTATCGTTATATGGTATATTATAACATAAAAAGCCCCCACTACATGAGGGCTTGAAAGATTATTTATTCCTTGTAATTAGCTGTTTTTCTCCCATTTCTACTAGCTTCCTGGTCATAATACCACCTACAGGACCAGCAGTAAAAATGTTGTTTATGGAGTTTTCGTTATTATTCATTTTATTCTCTATACCCATCTCCCTGGCTATTTCTAACTTCATCTCATTAAGAGCCCTTCTAGCATTGGGATCTAAGAAGTTCTTGGACATGCTATCACCTCGTTATCCTTATTCCTATTTAGCTTGCCTAACTAGGATCTATTAATACCAGGTAGTTATTAGAAGTTTTAATAGTTTTTAACTAAATTTTAGGGTAAGATAAAGGGGGGGGGAGATGATAGTATGGATAAAAAATACACTAAACCAAATCAAGAGGAAATTAAGAAAAAACTTAATGAACTAGAGTATAGGGTAACCCAAGAGGATGCCACCGAAAGACCCTTCACCCACGAGTATAATGACCTATATGAGGATGGTATCTATGTGGACATAGTCTCGGGTGAGCCTCTTTTTTGCTCTAGAGACAAGTATGATGCTGGCTGTGGCTGGCCTAGTTTTACCAAGCCCATAGACGATGTGGAGATTATTGAGAAATTGGACACATCCCATGGAAGGATACGTACCGAAGTAAGAAGCCAGTATGCTGATTCCCATCTGGGCCATGTCTTCAATGATGGTCCAAAGGATAGGGGAGGATTAAGATACTGTATCAATGGGGCTGCCTTGAGGTTTATCAAGAAAGAGGACCTGGAAAAGGAAGGCTATGGAGTGTATTTAAAATTATTTGAATAAAAAAGATTCAGCTGAGTTACCTACCATGAAAAAACCCAAGTATACAAGAATCCTTGTATTCCTTGGGTTTTATCTATTATATAGGGGTTTTATTTTATGGCCTCTGTTACTTGCTCAACCATCCTCATGGTTCCAGTAATTCCACCTGAGGATACATACCAAATATGGGCGTCTAAATAGCTTATATTATCATTCTTATAGGCATCTGTTGCCTGGATAAGCTGGTTATCCAATATGCCTGATGAGGATTCTCCACCTGTTACATCTGCCCTATCCATTACAAATAGGTAATCTGGATTTACATCCACAATATATTCAAAGGATACCTTCTGGCCATGGGTTGCTGACTCTATGTTCTCATCAGCTGGTTTAAATCCAAATTCATTATATAGCATTCCATACCTGGAACCTAGGCCATAGACGCTTAAGCTACCTTCATTCACCATCAAGAAGAGGGCTGTTTTATCCAAGCTGCTAGCCTCTTCATTTAAGGCCTTGATTGCATCATCAATTTTTTCAACCTCTCCTGCAAAAAAGTCTTCTTCTTCAAATATCCTGCCCAGTACCTCCATATTGTTTCTGAAGGAACCCATATAGTCTCCACCATCAATGGTTAGGTATACTGTAGGGGCAATTGCCTTGAATTCATCATACAAGTCTAGCTGCCTGGTTGAAATCAAGATCAGATCAGGTTTTAATTCAAAGATAGTCTCAAAGTTAGGCTCCTTTAAGGTGCCAGTATCTGTATATTCATCTGCAGCATATTTTTCTAAGTAATTTGGAAGGGTGGCCTTGGGTAAACCTACTACATTGGCACCTATCTTATCCAGGGCATCTAGTAGACCATAGTCAAAAACCACAACTCTCTCTGGCTTGCTTTCTAGGCTTGTCTCGCCCAATTCATGCTGGATGGTTACCATATTGGCATCTGGATTATCTGGTGTTTTGCTACTCTCAGCAGTATTTCCACATGCTGCCAGACTGAAGGCCATTAATACTACTATAGCTAAAACTAAGTATTTCCTTATATTCTTCATTTCTTTTCTCCTTTAAATTTAGTAATAAACGCATAATTTCATATGGTTTAAACATTGGACTGAGAAGTCCATATCATAGATTTCCTCTAATATAGACTTGTCTATGATTTTAGACTTGTCTCCTTCTTCCACTATCTCCCCATCCTTTAGGGCAACTATATAGTCGGAATAACAGGAGGCAAAATTTATATCATGGATTACTATGGCTATGGTCTTGCCTAATTCATCCACTAATTTTCTTAAAATCTTCATTATCTCCACTGAATGCTTCATATCCAGATTATTCAGGGGCTCATCCAGGAGGATATATTCTGTATCTTGGGCTATAACCATGGCTATGTAGGCCCTTTGCCTTTGACCGCCACTTAGTTGGTCCAGGTACTTATCCTGAATATCTCCCAGCTTCATATATTCAATTGCTTCATCTATATATTTTTCATCTTCCTTGGTCAGGTTACCTTGACAATAGGGGAACCTTCCAAAGCTTACTAATTCCCTAACAGTTAATCTAATATTTATATGATTGGATTGCTTAAGTATGGATATCTTCTTTGCTAGCTCCTTATTGTCCCATTCTTCGATTTCCTTTCCTTCTATCAGGATCTTGCCCTGCTTCTTTGGAATCAATCTACTTACCATGGACAGGAGGGTGCTCTTACCTGCCCCATTGGGACCTATAAAGGAGGTTATCTTGCCCCTTCTTATCTTAGTGGTAACATCCTTTACCACATCCTTGTCTCCATATTGCTTTCCTACATTTATGATTTCTATCATGCTACATTCTCCTTTAATAATAGCTTTATAAAGTAAATTCCACCGATAAAATTTATAATAACACTGATTGGCGTACCAAAGTTAAATATCCTCTCCACCACCAGTTGACCACCTACCAGGGCAATTATGCCCAAGAGGGATGAAGTAACCATCAGGTATTTATGCTCATACCTCCTAGTAAACTCCCTGGCCAAGTTGACCACCAGTAGGCCTAAGAATGTTATGGGTCCTACCAGGGCGGTAGATATGGAAACTAGAATAGAAACTATCAAGAGGAGTCTCCTTACAGTCCAATCATAATCTACACCTAGGTTAATAGCGTCTTCCCTGCCCAGAGATATGACATCCAGGATATTAATAAATCTAGATGCATAAACCGCTATACCAGCAATTAGGATAGTGGATATCCATAGAATATTTGTATTAATATTATTGAAGCTTGCAAACATCCTATCCTGAACATGCAAAAACTCATTAGGGTCTATCATCATCTGCATAAAGGATGAGAGACTCTGGAAGAGGGTTCCAAATACCATACCTATAAGTAATAGGATCATGATGTTACCCCTCTCTTTAGAGAATAGAACCTTAAAGAGGATTCCTGAAAAGGCAATCATCAAGACCACCGTTAAGGCAAAGTTTAGGTTCTTGTTGGCTGCCAAGGGATTGCTGGATCCTATTAGGAAGATAACAGCAGTCTGTATAAATACATATAGGGAATCTAGCCCCAAGGCACTGGGTGTTAAGATCCTATTTGCTGTAACAGTTTGAAAGATCAAGGATGAAAATGCAATTGAAGCCCCAGTTAGGACAATTGCCAGAACCCTGGGTCCCCTTCTGGAGAGGAAGTAGCTCCAGTTATCACTATTCACCCCTAAAAATACAAACATCGTTACCAGAATTAAGGATACTAGGATTAAAATACCAATCTTTCTTCTAACCATTATCTATCCCCCCTTTTCAGTAAGAGGAGGAAGATAAGGCTTCCAATTACCCCTACGATGAGACTTATGGATACCTCGTAGGGATAGATAATCAGTCTTCCCAGGATATCAGATAGTAAAAGGAAGATGGCACCAAAGAGGGCTGTGGGGATGATATTTTTCTTCATATTATCCCCCATAAATATGGTGACTATATTAGGTATGATCAACCCTAAGAAGGGAATTCGACCAACAGTTATAAGTACTAAGGAAGTAATCATGGCCACTATGCCAATTCCTATATTCAATATTTGATCGTAATTTAAGCCAAGGTTGATGGAAAACTCCTCCCCCATTCCTACGATGGTAAACTTATTGGCATAGATATAGGCTACAATAATTAATGGAATACTGATGTAAAGTAACTCATACCTTCCCTTGATTATCATGGAGAAGTCTCCCATTAGCCAGGTATTTACATTTTGGATTAGATCAAAGCTATAGGCCATATAAGTAGATATGGAATCGATTATGCTTCCTAAAACCAAGCCAACCAAGGGCACAAAGACTATATTCTTAAACTTTATTCTCCTTAGAACGTACATAAAGAGAAAGGTCCCCGCCATGGAAAAGGCAAAGGCTATTAGCATCTTATTTACTGGACTTGCATCACTAAAGATTATTAGAGCTACCAAGACACCCAGCTTGGCAGAGTCTACCGTGGTGGCCGTAGTTGGTGACACAAACTTATTCCTACTAATCTGTTGCATTATCAGTCCGGATATACTCATCCCAACCCCTGCAACTATAATACTAACCAATCTGGGAAGCCTGGTTAGCAGCATGATATTTAAGCCTTCATTGCTAAGGTTAAATAAATCTATTAAGCTAACATCGCTTACCCCTATCAAAAGCGAAAAAATCGATAGGACAAGCAATGCTAAAAGCATTAAAAAGTTTTTCATCTTATTCCCCTTACTAGTATGTAATCTTAACTTGTCAGTTATTGGTAATTAATTGATAATGATTATCACTATCATTGCTCTTATAATATACCACCCTAATACAAATAAATCAAGAATTTTTATAGATTTCTTCTGCAATTAAAAAAATTCATGAAAGACTAGCTACTAACTCTTCCCTCAAATCCTTCATTCTAAGAGCTTTTATGCAAAAAAATAAAGATATGGCCTTACCATATCTTTATATCTAAAATTTGATCTATTGTCCTTCTAACCAAAAATAGCAAAGTATCCTAGGACTAGGATTCCTAATACTATCCTATACCAGCCAAAGGCCTTAAAGTCATTGTTCTTGATATATCTTAAAAGGAATCTAATGGCAACTAGTGATACCAAGAAGGCTACCACCATACCAACAATCAAGAGGCTTAGCTCTGTTCCAGTAAAGTTTAAGCCAAACTTATATAGCTTAAGGGCACTAGCCCCAAACATGACAGGTATGGATAGGAAGAAGGAATATTCAGCTGCTATATGCCTGGAGGTGCCCAGGATTATGGCCCCTATTATGGTTGCCCCTGACCTAGATGTTCCTGGTATCAGGGCCAGGACCTGAAAGATTCCTATCAGGAAGGCAGTCCTATAGGTCAATTGTTTGAAGTTATTAACCTCTGGCCTTTTCTTCTTATTGCGGTTCTCCACAACTATAAAGAGGACCCCATATAGAACCAAGGTAAAGGCAACTGTTATGTAGTTGTAGAAATGCTCATTTAGCCAGTCATCAAACAAGAAGCCCATGACACCTGCTGGGATAACCCCAACGATGACCTTATACCAGATGGACATAGTCTCCTTCTTTTCCCTAAGGCTCTTTCTCGGGGAAAAGGGGTTCAACTTATTAAAATAGAGTATGACCACTGCCATGATGGCCCCTAATTGGATTACTACGAAGAACATCTCCTTGAAGGCATCTGATGCAGTCAACTGTATAAACTCTTCTACTAATATCATATGCCCTGTACTACTGATAGGCAGCCATTCGGTAATACCCTCTACAATACCCAGAAAGACAACCTTTAAGATCTCTATAAAAAACATAATCTAACCTCCAATATGTAATATCATTAAGATATTTAACAAGATGATAAATATTATACCACAGATTATGCCAGTAGATATAGATAAATTACCAATAATACAAGGGACTTGAAGTAGGTGAAATAAAGATTGTTTATTTATTATCCTTCTGTTTAATCTTGTTATTTTCGGAGATATATAGATTACATGATAACGTTTATCAATATGCCAATTAAGGAGGTAAGATTTATGCGACTAGAAGATTATAACCCATTAGAAGATAGATCCTTTTCCATTTTAGACCCCGATGGGGAGATTATTAATGAAAAGGATATGCCGGATTTCACTGATGAAGAGCTTCTTTATCTCTATAAGACTATGTTATATACAAGGATTATAGATGAGAAGGCTCTATCCTACCAAAGGCAGGGTAGGATGCTAACCTATGCCCCCAACACAGGCCAAGAGGCCGCCCAGGTAGGCAGTGCCTATGCCATGAAGGAAGAAGACTGGCTGGTCCCAGCCTTTAGGGAACTAGGTGCCTGGTTGGTAAAGGGCGTGCCCCTGAAGAACATCTACCTTTACTGGTATGGAAATGAATGGGGTAGCTATATGCCAGAAGGGGTCAGGGTACTACCCATATCAATCCCCATCGCCTCCCAGCTCCAGCATGCTGCAGGAATTGGAATGGCCAACAATATCAAGGGTGAAAAATCCGTTGCAGTTGGTTATGTAGGTGACGGTGGAACCTCTGAAGGAGACTTTCACGAGGCCCTAAACTTTGCTGCTGTCTTTAAGGCCCCTGTTGTCTTCTTCATCCAAAATAACCAGTATGCAATTTCAACCCCTAGGAGTATACAGACCATGAGTAAAAACCTGGCCCTTAAGGCTGTTGCCTACAATATGCCAGGCATCCTGGTGGATGGAAATGATCTGTTTGCCGTATATGTGGCCACTAAGGAGGCCATAGAAAGGGCGAGAAATGGCGAAGGCCCAAGCCTGATTGAAGCCTACACATACAGGCTAGGAGCCCACACCACCTCTGATGACCCTACCAAATATAGGGAAGATGAAGAAGTTGAAAAATGGAAGAATAAGGACCCAATCCTGAGATTCAAAAAATATCTCAAGAAGAAGGGCATCCTGACGGATGAATGGGAAGAAAAAACCATAGAAGAATTGGAAAAAGAGGTCATGGAAACATTTGAATCAATTGAGAACAAGTCAGATACGGAAATTGATGATATCTTCAAATATCATTATGAAACCATGCCTCCTCATCTAGAAGAACAACTAAATGAGTATAAGGCTTTTTTAGAAGGAGGTAAGTAAAATGGCCAACACCTTAAATATAGTTCAAGCAATTAACCAGGCTTTGATGGAAGAAATGGAAAATGATGAGACCGTAGTAGTCTACGGGGAAGACGTAGGTCTTGAAGGTGGAGTATTCAGGGCTACTGTAGATTTACAGAAGAAGTTTGGAAAGGAGAGAGTCTTTGACAGTCCCTTGGCCGAATCGGCCATAGCTGGTACGGCAGTAGGTATGGCCATCAATGGTTTAAAGCCTGTGGTGGAAATGCAGTTCTCAGGCTTCGTCTATCCAGCCTTTAATCAAATCATCAGCCATATAGCCAGGATGAGGAATAGGTCCAGGGGCAGGTATAACCTTCCCATGGTTATTCGTACTCCCTATGGCGGTGGAATCAGGGCCTTGGAGCATCACTCAGAGAGTTTGGAGGCAGTGTTTGCCCATATTCCAGGGCTTAAGGTTGTCATACCTTCTACCCCCTATGATGCCAAGGGTCTTCTCATAGCTGCTATTAGGGATCCTGACCCAGTCCTATTCTGGGAGCCCAAGAGGATCTACAGGGCCTTTAAGCAGGAGGTTCCTGAAGGAGCCTATGAGATTCCAATTGGCAAGGCTAAAATCCTCCAGGAGGGTGATGACATCACCATAGTAACCTGGGGTGCCATGGTCAGGGACGTGCAAAAAGCTGTAGACTTGATTAAGGACGAGGGAATAAGACCAGAAATCATCGATTTGCGTACCATTTCTCCAATGGATAGGGATAGCTTTGTAGAATCCGTAAAGAAGACCGGAAGGATTCTAGTAGTTCATGAGGCGCCTAAATCCTTTGGAACCGGAGCGGAAATTATATCTATAGTGAACGAAAAGGCCTTCCTCTATCTGGAAGCCCCGCCAACTAGGTTGACTGGCTTCGACACCACCTTCCCACTACCCAGGGGAGAAAAGCACTATATCCCTAGTCCAGAAAGAATCGCTAAGACTATTGTTGATGTAGTTAGATACTAGAGGAGGTAAGCTATATGAAATTTGAATTTCGATTCCCCGATATAGGAGAGGGTCTTGATGAAGGCGTCATAATGAAGTGGATGGTTGAAGAAGGGGATATGGTTAAGGAAGGTGATTCTCTAGCAGAGGTAGAGACTGACAAGGTCACTACGGAGATACCTTCTCCTAGAACAGGTAGGGTAGGAGAGTTAAAGTTTAAGGAAGGGGATACCATCACTGTAGGCCAGGTTTTTGTAACCATCGAAACCGAGGCAGAAGCTGGATTAGCCCCAACAGAACCTGAACCTGAGCCCCAAGCTATAGAAGAAGAGGAAACAGCTGGAGTTGTAGGTGAAGTAGTAGCTTCATCTGAGGTCATACCCCCTAGTACTGAGGAAGTCATTTCCACAGAGAGACCAGCTATGAGAAGGAAAGTCCTTGCAACACCTGTGGCAAGGAAGATGGCCAAGGACCTGGGTATAGACATCAATACCCTAGTTGGTACTGGACCCAATGGTAGGGTCATGAAGGAGGATATTTTAAGGGCTAAGGAGCAAGAAGCAGCCAAAGTTGAAGAAGTTAAGGCTCCTAGTGCGGAAGCTAAAGCTCCTGTCCAGCCTGCACTTAGTACACCAAGTCCAATTGCCACCCATGGCCTTGAAGAAAGGGTTCCCCTAACCAGGATTAGAAAGACCATATCAGAGCGTATGAGCCAATCCAGGTTTACCATTCCTCATACAACTGCCATGGATGAGATAGATGTGACTAAACTAGATGAATTTAGAAGGAAGTACAAGGACCTTCTCCTGGAAGAGGAGGTTAAGTTAACCTACCTGCCCTTCATCGTGAAGGCTGCCATTGTAGCCTTGAAGAGAATTCCAGAGTTTAATTCATCCCTGGATGAGACCAGTGAGGAGATAGTCTTAAAGTATTTCTATAATATAGGGATTGCCACTGATACAGATAGAGGCCTCTTGGTTCCAGTGATTAAGGATGCTGATAAGCTAAGCATAGTGGAACTGGCTAGGGCCATTGAAGAGGTCAGCACCAGAGCCAAGGAAGGTAAAACCGAACTCCATGAGTTAAGGGAGGGTACCTTCTCCATCACCAACTATGGATCTATAGGTGGACATTTTGGTATACCGATAATAAACTATCCCGAGTCTGCAGTCCTAGGTCTAGGTAGGGTTGTGGAAAAGCCAATTGTAAGGGATGGAGAGATAGTAATTGCCAAGATCTTACCTGTCTCCCTATCCTATGACCATAGGATTATAGATGGGGCTAGTGGTGCCAGATTTATTAATATCTTAAAAGATCTCTTGAGCAATCCTGATATCTTGCTCCTAAGGGCATAAAGGATAGGTGATTAAATGGATAGATACGATCTTGTAGTTCTAGGTGGTGGTCCTGGAGGATATGTGGCTGCTATTAAGGCCGCCCAGCTAGGGGCTAGAGTTGCCTTGGTTGAGAAGAATAG
>JAAYTL010000047.1 GCA_012518035.1 Tissierellia bacterium
CCACCATATCTGTGGTTCATTACCATTGTTATTGCTGCTGTTAATGTTGTTTTACCATGGTCTACGTGACCAATTGTCCCAATGTTGACATGGGGTTTCGTTCTTTCAAATTTTTCTTTTGCCATTTTTTCTCCTCCTTAAAAGTCTACCTAAGGAAACTCATCCTAGTGTTCCTAATAATAATTATGGAGCCCACGACCGGGATTGAACCGGTGACCTCATGCTTACCATGCATGTACTCTACCTACTGAGCTACGTGGGCCAACTGATAAACAGTTTACTACTTTGCAATCAAATTGTCAATATCCTAAATTGACTCTTCCTTAATATTCCTTTCTAGTTTCTTCTTAACCCTTTGTAGGGCATTATCGACACACTTGACATCCCTGTTGATTTCATCAGCAATTTCCTGATAGGTTTTACCTTCTATGTATCGACTGAGAACATCCCATTCCAATTCACTAAGAATGTCAAGGATTTGAACTTCTATATAATCTATCTCTTCTCTCCCTATGAAAAGTTCCAAGGGATCTGAACCCTTAGCCTCTTCTATCATGTCCAAGAGAGTCCTTTCTGATTCTTGCTCGTGAATAGGTCTGTTTAAGGAAATATAGGAATTTAGGGGTATATGCTTCTGTCTTGTTGCCATTTTTATGGCTGTTATTATCTGCCTAGTGACACATAATTCAGCAAAGGATCTAAATGAGGCTGGCTTTGTCCTATCATAATCCCTGATGGCCTTGAACAATCCTATCATCCCTTCCTGGACGATATCATCCCTCTCACCACCAATTAGAAAATAGGTTCTAGCCTTCCCTTTCACTAAGGACTTGTACTTATTTATTAAAAAATCCAGGGCTGATGAATGGCCTAATCTGGCTATGTCAATTACATCCTCATCCAGCATATCCTCATAGTTTAATAAATTGTCCTTATGAAGTGAATACATATAGCATCCCCCTAGTGAAACATCATCTTAATTATAATTAAAAAAAACCATGTAGTCAAGCTTATTCCTTTGTTTTCTTCCAGTTGCCAAGCTTGTCTAATATTGATTCATCAAGCTTGTTAAGATACAGGTCATTTTTGGTATTGTTAAGTTTTTTATGTCTTTTAATCATCCTCCTTTCATTAAATATCTCTACCTCAAGCTCCCTAGCAGATATACGGGTACCTCCCCTGGATAATACCATCTGTTGCTCAAGCCAGTCTGAAGTAGCCACTCGGATTCTCTTTTTCCTTCCTATTTCATCAAGGCATCTTTCAATATAATGGTCGGCAGTTTCATTCTCCTTAGTAAAGACAGCCTCTATCCCCTTATAGTTAAATTTCTTACCTGCATTGCCCTTAACTAAATGGGCATCAAAAACCAAAATTATTTCAATTCCTGAATAGTGATGGTATTCACTAAGAATCTCCATCAGCTCATCCCTGGCTTCCTCCAGGTTGTTTTTTTGCTTTTCTATTAAAGTATCCCAAGAATTTATAATATTATAGCCATCTACAAACAAATATTCCTTCATAAGCCTATCATTCTTTCTCATAACCTTGTCTTAAAACTTCATATATAAGTATAGCCGCAGAAGTAGATGCATTCAAGGAGGTGATCTTGCCCACCATAGGTATCTTCACCAAGGCATCGCATTTTTCCTTAACCAGCCTGGATATGCCCTTACCCTCATTTCCTATGACCAAGGCAATGGGACCACCAAGATTGGTCCTAAAATAATAGTCATCTCCAGCCATGTCTGCCCCATAAATCCAAAGCCCCTTGTCCTTTAAGACTTCAATGGTATTTGAAATATTGGTTACTTCAGCTATCAGCATATGTTCAACCGCCCCTGCTGAAGCCTTATAAACCGTTTGATTTACCCGGGCAGACCTACGTTTAGGTATAATTACACCATGAACTCCAGCACATTCGGCTGTTCTTATGATAGCTCCCAAATTATGGGGGTCTTCTATTTCATCCAAAATTATTAGAAAGGGGTCCTGCCCTAGAGAGTGGGCCCTGTCCAATATATCCTCCACCGTTGAATATTCAAAATCCGTCACTAGGGCTGCAACACCCTGATGGACATTCCCATCAGCCATTGAATCTAGCTTGGATTTATCCACTTCTTGGATAAGGATATTTCTTTCCTTGGCTATAGCTATAATCTTCTTAATTGAGCCTTGTAGATTGCCCTTTAATATATAAATTCTATCTATTTGTCGTTTGGATTTCAAAAGCTCCAAAACAGGATTCCTACCTACCACATATAAATCCCGCATACCATCACCTAACTTCTCTATATTTGGTTTCTAAACTTATCCCTTACCTCGTTTATCTTACCACAGGTCATAGGCCCTTCTGGGCAAGGTCCATTGAGACATCCTGGTCCTGCATTTTTAAAAAGGATAGGATATACCTTTTTTACTTCCTTTAACATGGATGTTGCAAGTTCCCTAATCTCCCACTGGGCCCTGTTGCAGCATCTTAGTCTAAAGAAATTCAAAAGAGTTCTAGCATTCATGGAAAATACTATCTTGGTTTCACAAGCATTGGGGAAAACATACCTGGCGTCTTCTATGGCTTCTTTCTCCGCCTTCTGTCTGGCCTTCTTCTCGGATAGGCCCTCTCCTATGTACCTAGCCAGATGTTCTTGAAATAAGATCTCTGTAAGCTCATCATAGTACTTTTGGTCTTCTTCCATAGCCTTTAGGAAGATTTCCTTGGCCCTCTGGTCTTTTTCAATGTTGGGAGGGATTATATATTCAAATTGCTCTAATTTTACATACCTTTGTGACTGTTGGGAATAGCTGGCTATCCTATGACGGACTAGTTGGTGGGTTAGGGTTCTGGAAACTCCCTCAGCCCCGAAAGTAAAAGTCACATGCTCAATAGGGCTTTCATGGCCTAAATCCATAAGCATGTTTAAGAAAGAGTCTATATTCTTCTCCTCTAAATTATCCTCTATTTCCTCAATTCCAACGGCAGAATAGCATAATTTAGCAGCTGAAGCGATTAACTTTTCGCCCTCAGGAGTATATCTCAACAATTTTACCTTTTGCATTTTTATCCCCCTAAATATTTAGTATAGATAATATTGTATACTATTCCCGGGAATTTTCAAATTCTTTTATTAGGTTAAAAAGCTCCAGAATCCTACTACTATCTCCAGTCAGGTAAAGGTAGCCTAAAAGGGCTTCAAAGCCCGTAGCATACTTATAATCTATAAGATTAGCCCCCTTGGGGCTGGTGTTGGACTTGGTGTTTCTTCCCCTTCTTACTATGTTTTTTTCATTTTCATGAAGAAACTCTTCCAGGTAGTGGATAAACTCCGCCTGGGCATCTGCTTTAACAAACTTGATAGCCTTCCTGTGGAGCTGGTTCACATTGGAATCCCTATCCATTATATAGGTCCTAACCAAGAGCTCATAAACCGCATCCCCTACATAGGCCAGCTGGAGAGGAGATAGCATGGCTATATCCTCTCCAGTTAGGCTGGTATTTACCATTCTAAATATATTTTGATTTTCCTCCATTACTTAAACCCTCTTCCATTTGACTCCTTCTTGAGTATCCTCTAGGATGATTCCCTTTTCCTTTAGTAGATCCCTTATCTCATCAGCCTTCTGATAGTCTTTATTCTTTCTAGCTAGAGTACGTTGTTCTATTAAATCCAGGATTTCCTCCTCTAGGAGTTCTTCTTCCTTGGTCAAGATACCCAACACCTTGGTTAGGTCCATCAAGGTTTCATAAGCCTTGGTTACCAGCTTTTTATTGGCCTTTTCATCAAATTCAGTGTTACTATATTTAACCAGTTCAAAAATAGCGGCCATGGCATCAGCTGTATTCAAGTCATCCTTCATACTGTTTTCAAAGTCGTCCTTATAACCCTTAATCCTATCTAGGTGGGTCTCATCCGCTGAGGATAAATCCCTTTCCTCAGTTTTTTCCATCAGATACTCCAGGTTTTTCTTACTATTGTATAGCCTTTCAAGGGCATTTTCCATCTGATCCATAACATCCCTACTAAAGTTTATAGGTGACCTGTAATGGGCTGATAGAAGGAAGAGTCTTACAACTTCCAAATCATACTCCTGGGCTATGTCTCTAAGGGTGAAGAAATTACCTTCGGATTTTGACATCTTCTTATTATCTACAGTTATCATACTATTATGCAGCCAATATCTTGCAAAAGGCTTGCCAGAGAGTGTCTCTGATTGGGCTATCTCGTTTTCATGGTGGGGGAACTGTAGGTCCTCTCCACCTGAGTGGATGTCTATAGTCTCACCAAGGATGGTCTTAGACATTACAGAGCACTCGATATGCCAGCCCGGTCTACCCTTACCCCATGGGCTATCCCATGATGGCTCGCCTGGTTTTGCCTTCTTCCACAGGGCAAAATCCATAGGATTTCTCTTTTCCTCATTTACCTCTATTCTTGCCCCACTCATCAGCTCATCGATATTCTTCTTGGAAAGCTTACCATAATCCTTGGCACTGGAAATATTAAAGTATACATTTCCGTCAACATCATAAGCTGCTCCCTTATCTATTAAACCTTGAATAAAGTCTATCATTTCGTCAATATATTCTGTCGCCCTAGGATTAATGGTTTTATAATCATATAAATTTAATCCATGAGCATCCTCCAAAAAGGCCTCTATATACCTTTCGGCTATCTCCTGGGAAGTGCAACCTTCTTCATTAGCTCTATTGATTATCTTATCATCTATATCAGTAAAGTTAACCACATATTTTACATCGTAGCCTAGATAGATGAAAAATCTTCTCAGTGTATCAAATATTACCAAGGGTCTAGCGTTACCAACATGGATATAATTGTAAACTGTAGGTCCACAATTATACATCCCCACCTGGCCCTCTACTAATGGTTCAAAAGTCTCTTTTCTTCTTGTTAAAGTGTTGTAAAGCTTCATTTTACCATCTCCTTTCACTTTATAGTCTAAAGATTTATAAAAATCTCGCAGTCTAACTGCACAAATCTATTATTCCTTAAGGTCACATAGATTTGGCCTTCCTTGCTTTTGACCTACCACCAACTTGTAGAATAGCTCTTTAAATTGGGTTAGGTCATAAAAAACCCTCCATCTCAAATATCGAGACGAAGGGTTAGTTCGCGGTTCCACTCCATTAGACATAAATAGTCCACTTTATTGCAGATAACGATGCAAGCCATTTGTCCTACTTGATTTCGGATCAAAGGTTCAGAGGTGCACTTCAGCCCAAACAGGTCTTAGAATATCTTTCAGCCGGTGAATATTCCTCTCTGTTAGCTTATTTAGACTTACTTTCCTCATCATCACCAAAATATGATATTATTGATAATTTATAACATAAAGCATTTTTTGTCAATAGCCTAGGCTAGATACTTATCTAATACATAATCTATTCTCTCAAGTAGGTTTTCCTTACCCAATAGGTATAGTATCTTGGAGAATTCCGGTCCGTGAAGGCTACCAGTTATAGCAACCCTGGTAGGCATAAATAGGTTTTTGCCTTTTATTCCAGTAGCCTTTTGAATTTGCTTCATTAGTGTGTTAGATAATTCCTCATCCACCTCATCTACACCATTTAGAAGCTCCTTCATGGCCTCAAGAATAACCTTGGTTCCTTCACCCTTTAAGACCTTCTCTGCCTCTTCGTCTTCAACCTTTACCTCGTTATTAAAGATAAAGTCAACCTTTTCCACTATTTCAGACATATAAGATATGCCTTCCCTGACAATATCCACAAGAAGCTCTAGCCATTCCCTCTTGTTTTTAACAAACTCTTCGTCAATCAATCCAGCTTCTAATAAGTAAGGAATTGCAAGGTCGGTAATTCTGCCTAGGTCAGAGGACCTGATATAGTGGCCGTTTACCCAGTCAAGCTTATCCTTATCAAAAATTCCACCTGCCTTGGATACCCTATCAAAGGAGAATTTCTCTATAAGCTCATCCATTGATAGAATTTCCTCATTATCCTCTGGGCTCCAACCCACTAGAGCTAGATAGTTTACCAGACCCTCAGGTAGGTATCCCTTCTTCCTGAAATCTTCAACAGATACGTCCCCATGACGCTTGCTTAACTTCTTCCTATCCTTATTTAATACAGTAGGTAAATGGACATAAACTGGTTTTTCCCAACCGAAGGCTTCATATAGGTAAACATGCTTTGGTGTAGAAGGTAGCCATTCCTCACCTCTTACGATGTGGGTTACCTTCATTAAGTGGTCATCTACTACTACAGCCATATGATAGGTTGGATATCCATCTGACTTAAGAAGGACCTGATCATCTATATCATCGGTGTTGATAGTTATGTCTCCCCTTACTAAATCGGTGAAGCTGATATCACGGTTCTTAGGTAGTTTTAGTCTAACTACATATTCTTCACCATTTGCTACCCTCTCCTTGGCCTCTTCCAAAGAAAGACTACGACAAAAACCATCATACTTGGGAACCAGGCCCTTAATCTTTTGCTCTTCTCTTAAGGCATCCAGTCTTTCCTTAGAGCAAAAACAATGGTAGGCATGGCCCTTTTCTATAAGCTCATCAACATATTTCTTATATATGTCCAATCTTTGGGACTGAATATAGGGACCATGGTCGCCTTTTTGAACCACCTTTCCATCTTCAATAAATACTCCCTCATCATATTGGATTCCTGCCCAACTAAGGGATTCGATAAGATTTTCAAGCGCCCCTTCAACTAGCCTAGTCTGGTCAGTATCTTCTATCCTCAAAATAAACTTACCATTATTTCGCCTAGTAAATAGATAGTTATATAAAGCTGTCCTAATGGAGCCTATGTGAATAAAGCCCGTTGGACTTGGAGCAAATCTTAATCTAACTTCCGACATATCAACGCCTCCTCTAATTAACTAACATATATTATATATTACAACCCCCCAACTATCAACTTATAATTACGCCGTAGGCATCAGTTAGGGAGTGCCTCTGGTGCAACTTATAATTACGCCGTAGGCATCGGTTAGGGAGTGCCTCTGGTGCAACCGATAATTACGCCGTAGGCAATAGATAGGGAGTGCCCCTGGTGGAACTATATTTACACCGTAGCCAATGATAGGGAGTGCCCCTGGTACTCATATATTTACCCAATAATGAAGGGAATAAAAAGGGGGCTTATAGTATATAAAATTGACCTTAAAGTGGTTATCTATACTCCCATAAGAAGAGAAAAAAAGTAAACCTAGTTTAGGTTTACTTAAAATCATCAATAAACAGCAACTTTTTCTCTAAATGAATTTCCAGCTCATTTTCATCAATCAGTTCTTTTTCTCTCAATTCCCTTAGGGCTGTGATGATGTGCTCACACAAGTTAATTAATTCATCAACCATTTAATAACCCCTTTTCTATATTTTCTTTCATAATTTTATGAAATAAGCCACTAATTTATGACACATATAGAGAAAAACTGTTCATGATTTAATTTTATATGTTTCTATTTACTTTAAGCTAAGTCCATATTTTTGGAACTCCTCCTTGATTAAATCCATAATCTCATCAACATGATATTCTTCTTTATCATCAGATGCTCTTAAAGAATACTCCACAATGGATTCTGGTGCCCTTTTACCTACAGTAATCCTAATAGGTATTCCAATTAAGTCCCTATCATTAAACTTAACTCCAGCTCTTTCCTTCCTATCATCTAATAGGACCTCAACTCCAGATTCAAGGAGCTTCTTGTAGAGTTTTTCACCCAATTCCACTTGCTCCTGGTTCTTACTATTGATAACAGTGATAATTACATGATAGGGGGCAGTATTTAGAGGCCAAATTATACCCTTATCATCATGATACTGTTCAACAATAGCGGCGACGCTCCTGGTGATCCCTATACCATAGGAACCCATGTAGAATACTCGCTCCTTGCCATTCTCATCTAGAAACTTGGCATTCAGTCCCTCTGAGTATTTGGTTCCTAATTGGAAGATGTTACCTACCTCGATTCCCCTGGCCATCTTCAAGACATCACCGCATTTTGGACAGGTGTCCCCCTCTATTACCATTAATAAATCATCTACTAATTCACCTTCAAAATCCCTACCGTAGTTAACATTCTTGATATGGTAGTCCGTCTCATTAGCACCTACGATTAGGTTTTTCATCTTGGCTATCCTTGAATCAACTAGGAGTCTAGTACCCTCCTTTAGGTTGATTGGTCCAGTATAGCCCTTCTCAGCACCACTGATGACCATGATCATATCTTCATCAGCCATTTCAATATCATGCTCTGCTACCCCGAGATGGTTAAAGAGTTTTGTTTCGTTCAACTCCCTATCCCCAGGTATCATAACTACTATTGCTTCTCCGTTTAGGTTATAGACAATAACCTTGCCAAACCTTGATTTATCTATTTCAAAGAATTCCTCTAAGCCATCTATAGTAGTAACTCCAGGAGTGTTGACCTTCTCCATTTCTAATAGCTCAGCATCCTCTTGATTATTCACATAAACCACTTGGGCCTTTTCGTCGGTAGCGGCATAATCACAGCTATCACAATAGGCTATCATGCCTTCTCCTGCATCTGACATGGCCATGAACTCATGGGAAATTTTACCCCCCATGGTGCCTGTGTCGCCTTCAACTACCCTAAAATTTAAGCCTAATCTTTTGAATATTTTGGCATACGCCTCCCACATTATATCATAAGATTCCCTCATTTTTTGGCTATCTGTGTCGAAGCTGTATGCATCTTTCATAATAAATTCCCTGCTTCTCATCATGCCAAATCTAGGTCTTTTTTCGTCCCTATACTTGGTTTGAATCTGATAAAGGTTGAGTGGTAGCTGCTTGTAGGATTTTACCTCATTCTTTATCAAATTGGTGAAATACTCCTCATGGGTAGGTCCTAGACAAAACTCCCTCTCATGCCTATCCTTTAGCTTCCACATCTCAGGTCCAAAATCATCCCATCTACCAGTAGCCTCCCAGAGCTCCTTGGGTTGAATGGCTGACATCAACAATTCCTGGGCCCCTGCTTTATCCATTTCTTCTCTAACGATTTCTTCAACCTTTCTAATAACCCTATATCCTAGGGGAAGGTATGAATAAATTCCACTTACTAGCTGTCTGATCATCCCAGCCCTTAATAAGAGTTGGTGGCTGGGTATTTCAGCTTCAGAAGGTACTTCCTTCAATGTAGGCATATACATCCTTGACATTCTCATTGACTTATCACTCCTTGATTGATATGTATAATATTTGATTTTGTTCATTTATAAAATAATAAAACCTCCCATCCCATGTAGAGACGAAAGGTCAGATTCCGCGGTACCACTCTAATAATCCAGATAGGATCACTCAAAGGCTTTAACGTGGCCACCGTTTAGATGTACTTATTTTCCAACTAAAGGCTCCAGGACTGGTTCTTTATTAAGAGGGTCAGAACTTCCCACCACATAGTTCCTCTCTTTGGACCATTAATAAATACTATTTCCCTTCTCTGCTAATATATGCATTTTACAAGATTACAGGTCTTCTGTCAATTATAGCTCACATATTTATAGATATAAAATACTTATAATCCTATTGTCCAGGACTAAATTTTTTAAGTAAACACACACAGTAGGAGGAAATGCCTTCCTTCCTCCCTACAAAGCCTAGCTCCTCTGTTGTAGTTGCCTTTATATTAATATTTTCAAGTTCAGTTTCCAATACCTTAGCAATATTTGCCCGAATTTCATCTATATATAGAGCCAACTTTGGCCTTTGAGCCGCCACTGTCGCATCTATGTTTCCAATCTCATAGCCTTGTTCCTTCATCAGCTTAAAGACCCTCTCCAAGAGGATGATGCTGGATATATCCTTATATTCAGGGTCTGTATCTGGGAAATGCTTGCCTATATCCCCCAGGGCTAAGGCCCCTAAAATACTGTCCATAATTGCATGAACCAAGACATCGGCATCTGAATGTCCCAGCAGGCCCCTTTCATGGGGTATTCTAACCCCACCTACTATCAAATCCCTACCCTCTACTAATCTATGAACGTCGTAACCAAATCCAATTCTCACAACTCCACCTACCTACTTCTATAAAATATTTCTCTTCTGGAAAGTAAGCTGTCCATGTCCTTAGATAGGGATTCAGCAATTATCAAATCCTCTGGGGTGGTAATCTTAATGTTATCATAACTACCCATGATCATCTTGATATCGTGCCCCATCTTTTCTACCAAGGAGCTATCATCTGTAGCAACTATACCTTCCTTGATGGCATGCTCATAACCCTTCATGATTAGATGGGTCCAGAAGCATTGAGGAGTTTGGGCTGCCCATAGAAGGCTCCTTTTTGGAGTATGGTGGACAGTAGTTTCGTCATTTACCACCTTGATAGTATCCTTAACAGGAACACCTATCACGCAGGCCCCATACTTGGTAACCCCTTCAATTCCATCTACTATATGCTCCTCCCTGATAAAGGGTCTTGCCCCATCATGAGTCAATACTATATCTGTATTCTCATTCAAGGCCAAGAGGCCATTATAGATGGAATCTTGCCTTTCCTTACCACCACGGATTATCTTGGATACCTTTCTAAAGCCGTATTTCCTTACTATTTCCTTCCTGCAGTAGTCTACTTCTTCTTCCTTGGATACCAGGATAATCTCATCAATATATTTACAATGCTCAAATTTTTCCAATGTATGCACTAGAATTGGCTTGTTATTTATAGCAATAAACTGTTTGTTTATCTTGCTTCCCATCCTATTACTCATACCTGCAGCTGCAATAATGACAGATACGTAGTAGTTCTTGTACATGATTTTCACCTCTCAGTTTTATATTATAGCATAAGTTACCATAAGTAAAAATCCTTTTTCAAACAAAAAAGACCCAGGTGGGTCACTTGGGTCTTTTATGTAAGCTAAACAGCCTTGTCTATCAAGGATTTAGGTTTGGCGAATATCATCTTCCCAGCGGATGTCTGTAGTACACTAGTTACAACAACATCTATGGTATCGCCAATGAATTTCCTTCCCGATTCTATTACTATCATAGTTCCATCATCTAGATATGCCAGGCCTTGACCTGACTCTTTACCATCTCTAACCACCTGAACTACCATCTCTTCCCCAGGCAATACGACAGGTTTTAAGGCATTGGCCAGCTCATTTATATTCAAGACATCTATACCTTGAACCTCAGCAACCTTGTTAAGATTGTAGTCGTTGGTAATGATCTTCCCCTTCATTAGCTGGGTAAGCTTCAATAATTTAGAATCCACTTCTTGGATATCCTCGAACTTCTTTTCATGGATTATAATATCAATATCTAGTTCCTTTTGGATCTTATTGAGTATGTCTAATCCCCTTCTACCCCTATTCCTCTTCAATGCATCAGAAGAGTCTGCTATATGCTGCAGCTCCTCTAAGACGAACTCTGGGATAACAAGAGGTCCTTCAATAAAACCTGTCTTACAAATATCTGCTATCCTACCATCAATTATGACACTTGTATCCAGGATTTTAGGACATGATTTATAGTTGTTCTTTATCTTTTCCTTGGACACCCTCCTAAAGGAAGTTACATCACCTACTACGTTAGCAATATCATCCCTTTTTTTAGTGGATAATCTGATTCCTAAATAAGCAAAAAGACCGTAAACAATTAGCTGCCCTATAAAAGAAACATAGGGTATGGTAATGCTGTCCAAGGGTTTGCTAGCAAAAAAAGCAATAACAAGTCCAACAATTAGTCCAAAGGAACCCAGGATTATATCCTGCAAGGAAAATTTTTGTAGTTCATTTTCAAGAATAATAATGCTCTTCTTGGCCAGGGATAGGATTTTGGGGGATAGAATAAATGATATAATTGCAAATAATAAAGAAACACCTAAATATATTAATAAAACCTTCCATCCTCCACTGGGTAAGTCAAAAATCCTTGTAGATAGAACTAAGGAAGTGAGACCAGCTCCCAAAAGTCCACCTAGGACACCTATTATAAACCTAAAAATCTTATTTAGCATATAATCACCTCCTTATATCTATTACCATTTCCCTTAAATTTATAACAAAAAATATTATTTATCAAGTCTTTTCTGCCTAGTCCTCTATATTAATTTCTTCTTTGGTGCTTACAGCTTCCTCTATCAAGTTTTCAACTTCTTCCAAATCCAGGTCGCAAACAAGCACCATTTCAGATACCAGCATCTGTTTAGCATCGTTTAACATTTTTCTTTCTCCAGTTGAAAGTCCCTTTTCCAGATCTAAAATCATAAGGTTCCTAACTACTGCAGCTATTTCAAAAATATCCCCAGACTTAATCTTATCCATATTCAACCTATATCTTCTATTCCAATTCTGTGGCATGTCTGTTTTATTGCCCTTAAGTACATCAACAACCTCTTCCATTTCTTCCCTAGCAATTATCTCTCTAACACCAACTTCTTCTACATTATCCACTGGCACCATGACCTTCATGTCACCAATAGGCATCCTCATTATGAAATATCTTCTCATTTCGCCTAATATTTCTTTCTCTTCAATATTTTCAATTATCCCAGCACCGTGCATTGGATACACAATACGATCACCTATATTGAACATGTTTACGACCTCCCAAAGTTATTCTATTATATTAGTATACACTACTTTGGGACAGATGTAAAGTTTATATAATACCACAAGTTCATTTAGCTTGTCAACCAATTACTTATATATTTTCCTTAAATAATATTTAATATAAACATTTGACAACAACTTGTCCCCAAACGTATAATTAAACATAAGAAAAGTATTGACGGGAAGGAGATTTTATAAATGACAAAGATAAAAGATAATAGTCAGATAGATTTATGTACTGATTTTCAAGATCAGGCATCACAGGCCTTAATTAGACATAAAAGTATACTTGATATAATGGCAAAAGTTGACCAATATAGTTCTAGGATTAATCGTGCTGTGGTTAAATCAGCAACCTCTTGTGGCTGTATAGAAATCCATGCGACCAAGCAAAACTTTGATGGGCAAACCTATGAAGACCTAGCTGATAAGGTAAGTTCCCATGTCCACGGAGAGATTTGCGACAATTGTAGGGATGTAATAGAAGAAGAAATCGGTAGCTTTATGTTTTTTATAGCTTCACTGTGCAATACTTTAGATTTGGATCTTAAAGATATTATCATGAAGGAATATGAAAGAAACAAAACCCTGGGAATATATAGTTTAAAATAACAGCTAAGGATTTTCCTTAGCTGTATTAATTAAATACATATTTTATTACATCCCTTAAGGTCTTCAGCTGGATGACCTCAAGGTTGGTGTATTCTTTTACCCTAGTACTATCACGAGGAACAATGGCCTTCCTAAAGCCTATCCTATCCAGTTCCCTCAGCCTGGCCTCCAAGGATGGTACTTTTTTTAATTCTCCAGTTAAGCCCACATCTGCTATAAAAGCAGTATCATTGGAAATTCCCACATCAAAAACCGAAGAAGCAATACTCATTATAACAGCTAAATTGGATGCATTCTCCTTTAGCTTTATACCTCCAGTGGTCTTTATGACCACATTTTTATCATAAAGCCTAATTCCACCCCTCTGCTCTAGGATGGATATGAGAGTATTTAGCTGGTCCTTCCTCATGGCCTCACTAATCCTAGATGGATAAGGGGTAAAGGAATCTGAAACCAGGGACTCTATCTCCAAGATAATAGGCCTAGTACCCTCTCTCACAACCGTCAGGCCACTTCCTGAGACCAGGTTGCCATCTTCTCTCTTGGTCATAAAATACTCTGAAGGGTTATCAATGGAAACCATACCCTTTTCAGTCATATTAAAAAATCCCATCTCCCCAGTAGACCCATACCTGTTCTTGGTAGCAAGCAAGGTACGGAGCTCCTCCCCACTTTCCCCTTCTATAAGTAGAACCACATCCACAAGGTGTTCCAGGGCCCTTACGCCAGCCAGCTCATCCTCCTTGGTCATCTGACCCACTATAAAAATGGACCTTGGCTTGCCCGAATTCTTAGCCACCTTAACCAGTTCATAGGCACATTCCATGGTCTGGGTAGGGGAGCCTGCCCTTGAGTTGGGGAAGCTTTCAAGGGAAAAGGTCTGAATACTGTCCACCACAATAAAATCAGGGTCTATTTCATCTATATTTTCCAGGAGGTTGTCCATGCTATTATCAGAGACCACCCACATATTTTGATGGATTTCCCTTATCACCCTATCTGCCCTGGCCTTGATCTGGGATTCTGATTCTTCCCCAGAGGCGTATAAGACCTTGTGCCCCTTGGTTGCCAAGTCATTGGCAACTTGAAGTAGGAGGGTGGATTTACCTGCTCCAGGTCGGGCTGCCAGGATACTTACCGAATCCCTGACAATACCTCCACCCATAACCCTGTTAAACTCACTTAAACCTGTCACTATCCTTTGGCTGTTTTCTAGGGTAATATCTCCTAAACGCTTGATGGGCTTCTTTTCAAATAGCCTTGAGGAGCCTGATGATTTTCCTTGTTTTCTATCTACTAGGACTTCCTGAAGGGTATTCCAGGAGCCACACTCAGGGCATTTCCCCATATATCCTATGGATTCATAATCACAATTCGTACATCTAAAGACACTTTTCTTCTTCATAGCCTTCTCCTTAAAGGAGAGCCTGGTCTACAGGCTCTTCTCAAATCTTAGTTTATTATCCACATAGTCTATGACTATTTCATCATCCTTAGAAAGATTTCCCTTCAGGATCTCCTCTGCCAACTCATCCTCAATCATCCTCCTAATGGTCCTTTCCAAGGGTCTAGCCCCATAGACAGGGTCAAAGCCCTGGGCGCTTATATGCTCCCTGGTCGCATCTGTTACCCTTATACGGATATCAAGCTTTTTCATCCTCTTTTCCAAATCATTAATCATGATATCAACTATTTCCCTTACATGCTCTTCCTTGAGTGCATGGAAGACTATTACCTCATCAATCCTATTTAGGAATTCAGGCCTGAAGGTCTTCTTCAACTCCTCGGTTATGGTTTCCTTCATCTTTTCATACTCTTCCTTCTCCACACCCTTAGAGCTGGCAAAACCTAGGACATTTTGCTTTCTAATGGAGGTCGCTCCTACATTGGAGGTCATTATGATGACTGTATTCTTAAAGTCCACAGTCCTACCCTTAGAATCTGTCAGCCTTCCATCATCTAGGATTTGTAGTAAAATGTTGAAGACATCAGGATGGGCCTTCTCTATTTCATCAAATAGGATAACTGAGTATGGTTTTCTACGGACAGCCTCTGTCAGCTGGCCGCCTTCATCATAGCCAACATATCCCGGAGGTGAACCAACCAGTCTAGATACCGAATGTTTCTCCATATACTCACTCATGTCAATCCTAATCATGGCGTCCTCGTCCCCAAAGAGCTCCTCCGATAGGGATTTAGCCAAGTAGGTCTTACCCACCCCTGTAGGACCTACAAAGATGAAGCTTCCCACAGGCTTCTTGGGATCCTTAAGGCCTACCCTGGCCCTTCTGACTGAGCTAGAAACCGCTTTAACAGCCTGTTCTTGGCCTATGACCTTCTTGTGTAGGGTATCTTCTAGCTTGAGGAGTCTTTCCGACTCTTCAGTAGTCATCTTGCTTACTGGGACCCCAGTCCAATTTGAGACTATAGCTGCTATCTCATCATAGGATACTGTCATATTGGAAGAGTGTTTCTTCTGCTCCCAATTGACCTGCTTGTTCTTTAATTCCTCCTTGATTTGCCTTTCCATATCTCTTATCTCTGCTGCCTTTTCAAAATTTTGGTTGTTGATAGCCTCTTCTTTTTCCTTCTGTAACTCCTCTAATTTTTCCTCAAGGGACTTGAGATCATCAGGAGCTATAAAAGACTCCACCCTTATCTTGGATGCTGCCTCATCGATTAAGTCTATGGCCTTGTCAGGTAAAAACCTGTCTGATATATACCTGCTGGACAGTTCTGCTGCAGCCCTGATGGCATCATCGGTAATCTTAACCCCATGGTGGGCCTCATACCTATCCCTTAAACCTTCAAGGATCTTAATGGTATCTTCAACACTAGGCTCTTCTACCATAATGGGCTGAAGCCTTCTCTCCAGAGCTGAATCCTTTTCTATATACTTCCTATACTCATCGATAGTGGTTGCCCCTATGATTTGGATTTGTCCCTTGGCTAGGATGGGCTTTAGAATGTTGGAGGCGTCTATAGCCCCTTCTGCTCCTCCAGCCCCTATAATCATATGCAATTCATCTATAAAAAGAATAACGTCCTTTGACTCGGTTAGCTCATTTATAACGGACTTTATCCTCTCTTCAAACTCTCCCCTGTACTTAGCCCCTGCAATCATACCAGGTAAATCCAGGGAGACTATCCTCTTGTCCTTGACAATATCTGGGATACTGCCCTCCACTATCTTTTGGGCTAGGCCTTCTGCTATGGCTGTCTTACCCACTCCTGGCTCCCCTATGAGAACGGGGTTGTTCTTAGTTCTTCTACTCAAGACCTGGATAACCCTCTGAATCTCATCATTTCGTCCTATAACCGGGTCTATTCCGCCTTCTTCTGCTAATTTATTTAAATCAACACTATATTTCTCTAGATTAGGGGTCTCTTCGCCAGCTGCACCTTGCTTGGATGGACCTGGCTTATTTACTGACTCTGTTGTCATTGCCACAACCCTATTGGCCAGTTTCTGGATATCTACCCCAAGATTTTGTAAGATGAGTACAGCAACACCTTCTCCCTCGGATAAGAGTCCCAGTAATATATGCTCAGTGCCTACATAGTTGTGGCCTAGGTTTCTAGCTTGCAGTAAACTCAATTCAAATATCCTCTTGGTCCTTGGGGTAAAGCCAACTATATCTGACTCATGCTCTCCCTTGCCTATGGCCTTTTCCACCTCTTCCCTTGCCTTTTCAAGGGTTACACCAAACTCCTTGAGACTTAGAGCTCCTACACCTGTATTCTCTGCTATCAATCCAAGTAGGAGATGCTCTGTACCTACATAATTGTGTCTTAATTTTTTTGCTTCTTCCTGTGCTAATAGAATGGCTTTTTGGGCTCTCTCTGTAAATCTACCAAACATTGCCATATTATCCCTCCAAATTTTCTATATAGTCTCTGATTATCTTGGCCCTTTCAATATCCCTTTCTTCCTCATTCAAATCCCTACCTACTCTTCTTTGGATATTGGCAGGCTGGATATCTATCATCAAGTTGAATATATTCCTTAATTTATCATTAGTTAAGATTCCCATTTCCCAACCTAGTCTTACATTGGATAAATGCTCCATGGCCTCCCTGGATGCCATAATCCTAGCATAGGACAGGATTCCATAGGACCTGTAGATCATATTCTCTAACTCTAGACCCTTTTTCTCCTGTAAATACTTCCTTGTCCTTCTCTCCCGCTTGATAATCTGATAGACCACCTTGTTTAGCTTGCCTATGATATCCTCCTCGGACTCTCCCAGGGTTATCTGGTTGGAGACCTGATAGAGGTAGCCTGAGGCCTCAGAGCCTTCACCATACATCCCCCTAACAGTCAGGCCAATCTCCCTTAAACCTTCAATCAGGGAGTTGATGGTCTTACTGATGGTGATACATGGAAGGTGTAACATTACCGAGGCCCTTAGACCAGTACCCACATTGGTTGGGCATGCAGTTAGGTAGCCCCATCTGTCATCAAAGGCATAATCCAACCTTTCGCCCATCTTATCATCTATGTCGGAACATAGCTCCCAGGCATCCTTTAGGTTAAAGCCTGGAAACAGGGTCTGGATCCTGATATGGTCCTCTTCATTTATCATAATAGTGACCTTTTCGTCATTTCTTAACAAAAAACTACTCTTTTCCTTGTCCTGGACCATGCTGGGACTTATTAAATGCTCCTCAATAAATCCCATCTGCTCCCTAGATGGAATATCACGAATCCTTATAAACCTATAATTATCATGTAGGGCATCCTTCATCCCCTTGAGTACATCGTCAGTTAGGTTGTCTGAATCTATAACAGACATATGGGATGGAAACCTGTACTTTGAAATATTTCTAGCCACCCTTACCCTAGTGCTTATAACCACATCGTCATCTAAGGCAGGACCTTCTAACCATCTAGCCATAATATATCACTCCTTATAGGCATCCAAGGCACTCCTTAATTTCTTAAGCTCATCCCTTATCTGGGCTGCTCGCTCAAACTCCTCCATCTTGACTGCATTTTCAAGCTCTAGTTCAAGATTCATCTCTTCCCTCTTTAAGAAGGTCCTAGCGGATGAATTTGCAGGGATCTTCCCCCTGTGTATATTATATCCATGTAGACCCTTGATTAATGGCTCTAGTTTATCGCTAAAGGTTTCATAGCATTTGCTACAACCAAACTTGCCTTCCTTCCTAAACTTGGAGTAGCTTAAACCGCAGAAGCTGCACTTAAGCTCCTCCCTATCCTGGGACTTGGTATCCTTTAATTCATCTATCAGACCCGTAAAGAGCTTATTCATATTAAAACCACCATCAAAATCATAGCTCTTAAAGGCGCATTCTTCACATAGGTGCCCTTCCTCTAATTTTCCATTTACAATCTTAGTATAGTGTATATAGGCTTCGTTTTTGCCACAGGATTCACATAACATAAATCCACCTCCTATTTGAATAGAATCAGCAAGACATTCTTGAGAATATCTGCCCTGATTTGATTCCTATTCTCAAGACTGCCTGCCAAGGCCCTATCACTGATGGATACCTTGATAATCTCAGCCTCCCTTTTGCTTAGCAAATCCTCCTCATATAATCTATCTATAATATGGTATGCCTTATTCCTGGAAATTGCGTCTCCAATGGAGTTGGTAATCAAATCATTGATATCCTCATTATCTTTAATATCTGCCTTTATTATTCTTATATACCCTCCACCACCCCTTTTACTCTCTACATAATAGCCCTTATGGGTGGTAAATCTGGTAGACAGGACATAGTTTATTTGGGATGGTGAGCAGTCAAAATACTGGGCCATTTCATTTCTTTGAATCTCAATTATGTTGTCATCTGTCATCTGAAACAGCTCCATTATAAACCTTTCTATAGCGTTACTTAAACCAGGCATTCTAACCCTCCTTTGACTTTGACCTTCTTTGTCCTTCCTAAATTTATTATACTCAAACTTATTACTAGGGTCAAATAAAAATTATTATGCCTTAAGTTATTATCTGATATACTAGAGATAGAAATGATTGATGGAGGTTATGATATGAAAGAAAAGATCTTAAGCATCCTGCCTATCTTTACCTCAATATTTGCTGCCCTTTGTTGAACTGGCGGTCTAATATTGGTGCCTCTAGGTCTAGGGGCCATAGGAAGTGCTTATTTTTCGAACATGACAAAATACAAGCCCCTCTTTGTTCTATTGACAGCTGGCTTGTTTATCCTATCATACAGGCTTATAGAGAAGAATAATTCAAGTAGGGCTACCAGGATAATCTTCTGGGTTTCCGCCCTTATATCCGTCCTAATTATCTATTCACCTACCATACTAGCCTGGATAGCTAGGTAGATAGGCTATAATTCATTAACAATTCCTATTAAAAGGTACCTTTGGGTATTATCTCCCTCCCTACAGGTTGCTAGGGTTACCAGCCTATCTCCCTCCTTAAGGGGGATGTCAGCCTGGAAGGTGGATAGTCCTACCACTTCATCGTATAGGCTTTTTAGCTCCTCCCAGTCTTGGGGAAGTATATCGATGTCATAATACATGTCGATCCTATATCCTGCAATTAATTTAATGGAATATTTCTTATGAGGAGTATAGATATAGATTTCAGGATGCTTTTCATAGTAGTCCTGGTCCCTATACTCCTTCAAGGTACCAAACATGGTCTGGTTCTTCATGTTGTGACCATAAATAATGGTGTTGAGATCGCTAAAATCTGGGGAATTCCTAAAGTCCATAAAGATACTTCCAGCAGTATTGTGGCTGCCATCCAGCATCCTGCGAAGGTAGTAGTCATTGTCATCTGCCTGGACTATGGGATAGTTGATTACAGTGCCCTCACTATAAATCCAGCCTACTATGTCCGGATTTTCGGCTAAAAGGGCATCAAAATCTATGGTAAGGCCGGTGTCCTCTTCTTCAACCTTCCCAACTTCCTTGGCATGGCTGGTGTTGACAAACTTCTCTACATAGTCCTCATAGAAGCTTTCTCCAGCCTTGTATTCCCTATAGATTTCTAATAGTTTATATCCTGAAAAGCCCATTAGTCCAAGGGCTATAATCAGTATAATTATTCTAATAATATTTTTCATAGCAATCCCAACCATTAGCCCCACCCATGCTTATCCAGCAAGGATGGGGCCCTTATTTATTCTTCAAGTTTTTTCTTCTTTATGGTCATTCCCATTAGAAAGATCATAGCTGCTCCACTAATGAACAATCCTACATAAGGCCAAATCTTTGTATCATCACTGGTTTGTGGTAGTCTAGGTCTATCGGTGGGTTCTGGTGGGTCAGTACCGGTATCTGGTAGGGGTGGTCTTTCTTCTGGGTCCTCACCAGTTTCTGGTAATGGTGGTAGGTCTTCTGCTTCATATTCGTTATTGAATTTGAATTCTTCTTCATCAAGCTTATTCATCTCACCAAGTAAATATAGATTTACCGTAGTCACTAGACCACTACCCCCCTCTGCATTTGTCACATATACTACAAGATTGTATATGGAGTCATCATAGGTAGCCAACTCATTGCTACCCGGTGTTTGTTGGATTGTATATGTGTAAACACCCAGAGATGAAAACGCGATTTCAGGTAGGAAGCCTGTGTCTTCACCTGTAATTATCATGGTGAAAACCCCATCTTCACTTCCTTCCGGCATAGGATAATCTGGATTATCAGGTTCTAATACTATTTCATAATCCTCGTCATCAGCTGGAGGCTCGCCACTTAATATCACACTTACTGGTATTTCAATTTTGGGGGCTTCTGGGGCAACTACTGCATGGGCAGCTGGTGCCATTATGGTTAAGCCCATTATTAAGACCAGTAGTATGACTAATACCTTTGAAAATCTATTGATTAATTTCATAGACCTCCCTCCTTTTCCTTAATTTGGTTCCATAACCGCTAAGACGACTGTTCTGGCATCTGTGAATTCATGTGAGCATGTGGTAAGGGCTAAAACCTGCAAATCCCCCTCCATGGCCCTCATACTTGCAAGGGTAGCCTTATTTAGATATAGGGCCTCAGCTTCCGCATAGTTGATGATATCTTCTATATCATCATGCCAAAGGGTTGGGTTAAAGATCTCATCCTCATTGGCTGGTACCAGCAGGCTAGCAAAGATCTTTAAGTTATAGACTCCTTCAAGAGTGAGGAGGGTACCTGTTTGGTTCTCCTTGAAAAAATCCTCATCCTTATAGAGTTCTAAGTCTCCAAACATCTTGCTCCTATCCATACTATGACCATACAGAAGTGAGTAGTTGTCTTTAAAGCCCCTATCATTCCTGGAATCTAGGAAGATACTTCCTGCAAGGGCGAATTCTCCATAGATATCCTTGTTGATATAGCTTAGGTTGGTTTCACCCTGTACTATGGGATAATCCATATTGGTATTATCTATAGTGACCCAGGCTACTACATCCGGGTTGATCTTGAGGAGTTCCTCAAAGGATGGAAGACCATCTTCTACTACTGGCTTTAACCTAAGCATATCTGCCTGAACATCATCTACTGCGGCATAGACGAGGTTGTTGTCCCATAGTGCATATCCCGCATAAAATCCTGAGATGCACAAGGATATTACAACTACAGAACTTATAAGTGTGTTTATCAGCTTAAGAATAATACTGTATGCCCTCATGTCGGCCACTCCAATCATCTGCAGGGTTTGATAGTAGTATTACCACCAAACCCCTGCATTTATTAGTAAGACTATCTGTCATCAGAGAATCTTCTCTTGAGTGTGAAGACTACTAATCCTACAGATGCAGCACCTAAGATTAGGACATAAGGTAGATTGTCAAGGTTAACACCTGTTGGGACTTCAGTAATTCTGGTGTTAGTGATGGTAGTTGCTTTCTCAGATGAATCCATTAATCCTTCTGCGAATTCATCATATGCTACCTCGTATCCATTGGCTAATCCATCTTCACCTGTTACCTCTTCTACAAGATAATTCACATCATATGGGATGTTTTGAATAGTAAAAGAATCTCCACCTTTAATACCAGAATAAGCAATTTTAATTTCTCCAGTTGTTTCATTTAGTACACTTATTGTTCCACGATCATGTTCAATTGCAATTGCATCTGAATTTAATACCTTGCCTTCTACCGGTGTTAGGGTAACTATGATTTCAAACTCATCATTTGGATCTGCGTAGTTACCTTCTATTACCTTCTTAACAGTTAAATCACCAGAGTCAAAACTGTTCTTAAATGCATCTTTTTTAACGTTATTGCCATCTGTTAAAGTTAGAACACGTAGGAATTTTGGTTCCCCTTCTTCCCCAAAAGCTGGATTGTTGATTACTGTAATTACTAAATTGTATTCTCCATCGTCATAATCAAAACCTGCTGTCTTTCCTGCTGTTTCACTGATTGGATAAGTGTAAACACCCACTTGAGTAAATGTTGGTAGATCGATGTTTGCAGAACCACTTACATTTCCAGTTTCATTACCTTCCGTAATTGTTGCAATATTAATGGAAAATTCATCCGGATTAAATACTGGAGCATCAATGCTTACTCCATCTCTAAGTCCACTTCCTGCCCCAATTGTAAAGTTAAAGGTTTCTGATGGATTTAATCCTTGAACATCAAGTTCTTTTTTAATTTCAATTGGACTCCAATCTTCATATTCTTCCGCCAATACTCCTACGCCCATTCCTAATACTAAGCTTAATACTATTACGAGTGCTAATAACTTTTTCATTTTCAATCCTCCTTATTATCTTAGTTTTAAGTTTTTTCTTACAGCCCTCTCCTTCTTAGAAGAGTGATTACTTTTCCCTCAATGTCATC
>JAAYTL010000129.1 GCA_012518035.1 Tissierellia bacterium
ACTTGCTTTATTCATCCTAGTATTATCATTTTTTTTATCAAAGACAGATATATCTGTAACCTATACTGCAGCTTCAAGATCTGCTGAAGATGGAGTCCAGGAAACTACGGTAGGTATTGTAAATCTGCTTTCTAAAGAAAATCTTCAAAGTTTTACAACTGGATTTGTAAATACCTATGTGAGATTCTTCCCTGTAGGACTAGTAATAATGATGACTTTGGGTATAGCTGTAGCTGAACAAAGTGGGCTAATATCAGCTTTAATGAAGAAATTGGTAATGGGGGCACCAGATTATTTAGTAACATTCATAGTTGCATTAGTGGGTGTATGTGCTAATATAGCATCTGATGCAGGAATAGTTTTTGCCCCAGCAATAGGTGGCGCAGTCTTTTATGCTTTAGGTAGACACCCTGTTGCTGGTGTAATAACGGGATATGTTGGAGCTTATGGTGGTTTTTCTGCAAACTTATTAATTGCAGGTACAGATGTAATGTTGGCAGGTATAACTGAATCAGTAACTACTTCTTTCGGGATTGACATACCAATACATCCGCTAATTAATTGGTATGTGATGATTGTATCCACGTTAATGGTGGCATTAGTAGTTACTATAGTTACTGAAAAGGTAACAATCCCATTATTAGGGAAATTTGATCCTGAAGATGAAGAAATGTTACAAAGTGATCCTTCAGAATATGATATATCTGAAAATGAACGAAGGGGATTGAGAGCTACTGGAATTGCAACACTTATATTCTTTGCAATTCTAGCATTACTAATGATACCATCAAATTCTTTCTTTAGAGACGAAGCTGGGGTGTTATTACCTAAGTCACCATTTACAGATAGTATTCTATTTATTTTATTTTCTTACTTCATTATAGTAGGGGTTGTATATGGCAAAGTAACTAATAAAATTAAATCTGGTGCAGATGTAGCAAAATATATGCAAAATGGTTTAATTGGAGTGTCAGGATTTTTAGTAGTTTGTGTATCCGCATCTGTTTTTATAGATTGGTTTGGTAAGAGTAATATAGCTACTGTAATTGCTGTAAAGGGAGCAGAAGTCTTACAAGGATTTAATGTAGCACCAATTCCTTTAATTTTGATGTTTGTAGTATTAAACGCATTTATTAATCTATTCATTACAAGTGGGGCTTCTAAGTGGTTGATTCTTGCACCTATATTTGTACCTATGCTTTATATGATGGATGTATCGCCAGCAGCAGTTCAAATGGCATACAGAATTGGGGATTCTACAACTAATATCATTTCGCCTGTGTCTGCTTATATTCCTGTAGTATTAGGAATGATAGCAAAATATAAAAATAAAAATCAGAAAGTTGGGATAGGTACGGTCTTATCATTAACTCTGCCATATTCAATTACTCTATTGATTTGTTGGATAATATTCTTCGGCATTTGGTTAATACTTGGATTACCTATGGGGCCAGGTACACCAGCATTCATATAGAAGTTCTTAATATTTAAATTAATATAACTTCTAAATATATGGGGGGAAATATGAAAAAGACATTGATAAGAAATGGATATTTAATTGATCCAGGTAGTAGGCTTGAAGGATTCTATGACCTATTAATAGAGAATAATAAAATAGAAAGAATAGAAAAAGATATAAAATATAGTAAGAATGTTAATATTATTGATGGAAAAAATAAATATATCGTCCCTGGTTTTATTGATCTACAAGTTAATCCAGGAAACTCAATAGAGTATATTTCAGATATTTTACCTTTTTGTGGTATAACTACTCCTCTAGTAATGCCTTGTAATGTTCTGGGGAAACCATTTTTAACATACTACGAAGGATTAGAGAACATGTTAAAATCATGTGAAGGTTTAAGAGTAAATATTGCAAATGCTATTTCTATAGAACCACCTGATACTGGAGGTCACGAGACTTATATGCAATTAGCAGTAGATATGGATTCTATAGAAGAAAGAGTATTAGAATTGATACAATTAGGTGTCACAGCTGTTGGTGAGGTGGTATTACCATTAGGAGGGTTAGCACATATCTCTAGCGATATGAGTAGAGAATTTTTAGATAGACTATTAGATGTTACTGAAAAATATGATATGCCAATATTACTTCATACAGGAGCTGGAATAAATGGAATTAAAGAAGCCGTAGAAGTAAGTAAAGGAAGAAGGCTTCATATTTGTCACATAGGGAGCACTTGCTCACAAGATAATATTCATGAGGCAATAACACTTATATCTAGAAATGAGAATATTACTTCAGATACTCATTTATCAGAAGTCGCTGGAAGCAATAGTAAAGAAAGTAAACTAGTAATAGATTATTATAATAAGGGAGAAGTCGTGAATATAGATAAAGATACCCTAAAAATAACCACAGTGAGAAATTTAGAAACAGCTAATCCACCTTATTATTATAATAAAGTAAACTTATTTGAAAATAATATTACATGCGCATTATCTGAACGTATAAACGCAATAGAAAGTGATGATTTGGGGGACGGTATACGAGCAAGAATTCTCTTGAAAAATTTCTTTAGATTAGTTAATTCTACTGAAATGGAACATATAAAAGTTAAGTTCATTAAAAAGCTTGTAAAAAAATTGACATATAATCCTGCTCAAATTTTGAATATTGATAGAGGTATTCTCAAAGAAGGGTCCTATGCAGATATAGTACTTTTAGATTTAGAGAATGAAAAGGTAGATACTGTACTTGTAAATGGGGAAATAGTTTTGGACAATGGTAAACTTACAGACAACAAGCCAGGTAAGAGAATCGAGTTTAAAAGCAAGTAAATTTATTAACCTAAAGGAAAATACCGTCAGATTTATTTAAAATCTAATCTCTCTTTTCATATTATTACTTTGAAAAGGGAGATTTTTCTATTTGGTAGGTACTGTTGTGTTTGGCAATAGAAAAGTGCAACTTTTGGCAATTAAAAATACAAGACCAGCACTAGACTTTTTTACTTCATTAGGGAGTTAATCATCCGGTAGCTTTTACCTGTAAATATAAGCATGTGGGAATGATGAACCAACCTATCAACTATTGCTGCAGTTAATTTCTCATCAAATAAGAAACCTTTCCATTTACTAAATTCAATATTTGTTGTTATGATTATGCTTTTAGTTTCATAACAGTTGGAAATAATATCAAATAATAGTCTTGCACCTTCTTGATGTAGGGGAAGGTATCCCCATTCATCAAGTATTAGTAGATCAGACTCTTGGATCTTCTTGTATACCCTAGAAACTTGTCTTTCATCATTAGATTCCAGCTGGTTTATCAAATCATGGACTCTGTAAAATACTACTTTTTTGCCTTGGTTAATTGCCTTGGCCCCTAATGCTACTGATAGGTGGGTTTTACCTGTCCCAACGGATCCATAAAGAATTAAGTTTTCCTTCTTTTCAAGGAAGGACAGGGATTCTAATTCATAAATGTTGAGTGCATCGGGAAATTGAATTTGAGAATAATCATATGCATCCAGGGATTTAATAACCAGAAATCCAGCGTTCTTCAGGTTTCGAAGTCTTCTCTTTTCTTCCCTGTCTTTATGAAGTTCTCTTAATAATTTAAGCAAGAATTCTTCCTGGCTATCAGCATTAATGCCTGGATATATATCCATAAGGTTACTAGAAAGCCTTAAACTTTTCTGATACTCCATAATTTCTTTTCTCATCTAGTCACCTCCCGGATAAATATATCGTATTCTGAGGTATCAACCTCGTAGGAGGGCAAATCAGTGGGAAGGTATATTCCCTCTCCATAGAAACCAAAGTCCTCTTTTAGCCTCTTATATGTGATTTTGATGGCTTCCGGGGAAGAAGAACCATGTTTTATGGTCTCCTTTAATACCTTATCTGCATAATCCAGGTCCTCTTCTAACAGTATCATCTTCAGGGCATTGAAGGCCTGTCTAAGTGATTCCCTGTCCAAAGTTTCTAGGTAATCTTGCCAGGATGCTGGCAGTAATGAATAAATCCCTGAATACTTTAATGCATTTGGCCTCACCTTTATCATGTCGATGAAATCGATGTAGTTTATGGATTCTTCACCTTTTCCAAATAATCTTGGGTGTGATGTGATTGTTTCTGACAAATCCCTTGAGAGAATCTCTATTTCATTGGCTATGATTCTTAGGGTGACATACTGGCCTACGTATTTTGGGCTAACTGAATACCGACATCCTGAAAAGTCTATGAGACCATATTTGTTGACCTTTCTTAGTTCATACCTAGCAGTATCAAAAGGGATTTTGTTAAACGGAGTCATTAAATTTTTCTCTTGTTCAAACAGCTTTTCAATGGGTTGTTTAAGAAGATAATGAGTTTCTTTATTGGCCTTAAGGCACTTTTCTAAAAGTTCCTGGTTAAACAATTCTAAGTCGGTAATAACCGGCTCTGGAACAAACATATTTCTTCTTATGGTCCCTACTTTGTTCTCTACGTTACCCTTTTCATGTCCACTATTCGGGTTACATAGTTTCACGATAAATCCATAGTGAGTGGCAAACCGAATCATAAAGTCGGTCACTTTTGTAAGGCCTCGTTCATCCCTAGTTCTTAATGCGGCTGAGGACATCTGATCAAACCAAATGGCATTTGGAACATATCCTATAAAGTCAAATATGGTTACTAGACCCTCTAAAAGTGCTTCTCTAGTTTCACTCCTGGTAACCACCGCAAAGCCAGCATTTGATTTTGGAAAGGATAGGATTAATTCATGAAACTTTCTTAAGGTTCCATTTTCAAAACCCTCAAACTTGCCAAAATCAACTTGGGCTTCTCCGCCAGGGTGCTCTAGGCGAAGATGGGCATTATCAGCTCCATAAATTTTCCCTCTTTCCTCTCTAACGATATTTCTTACTGTTCTATCTGATACCTTTAAGATATCAGGATGCTCTTCTTTTAACCTGTCATAAATCCTTTTAGCCGTATGTCTTTGTTTGTGATGCCTTGATTTATCCTCTGTAAGCCATTTGTTAATAATTGGCCTTAAAGCATCAGATTTATTTGGCCTTTTAGCCTTATGGTTTTCTTCGTTGAAATCTTCCATTTCTACATACTTTTTAATTGTCCGATAATTTCTACCAGTCATTCTAGAAATATCAGAATATGTTTTACCTTCCAAAAAGTATAATTCTCGTATATAATTTACTTGAGTAATTGTCAGCTCTTCCTTTCCTCCCTATAAGCTTAGTCACTTAATAGGGTTTATTTTAAAGCTTGTGCTGGCAATTACTTTTTGTATTTCTGGTTGCCATTTATTGTACTTTTATATTACCATAAACACGCAGGGTATAACCTACGGGAGGAAATATCGAAACCACCTACACATACGAATTATACAGGCTTACGAGGGATTAAAACTGCGTCCGGATTTAATAATTTATA
>JAAYTL010000048.1 GCA_012518035.1 Tissierellia bacterium
ATATGATAGTAAATAAAGGATAAGCTTTTTAATGAATCAAAGTTCAAACTTAAAACCAAAACTAAAACATTGTTAAATTTCTTTCATATTATTCCGAATAGTAAAACAATTCTTCACTTATATTATAGCACCTTAAGGGTCTTTGTCAATGATAATCCAACTTAAGTTTCGTGACCCTAAACAATGCTTATATTCTACCTTATAAGTGTAAGGAAATCAGGATTAAGCACTTGAATGACAAAAAAACACCCCATGTAAGCAAAGTTTATACATGGAGTGTTAAATTATTATCTTTCCTTAATCTTATCCATCAAGAGTTTGTTAACTACTTGTGGATTGGCCTTACCCCTAGTCTTTTTCATTATTTGGCCCATCAAATAGCCAAAGGCCCTATCCTTACCGCTCTTATAGTCAATAATGGATTGCTCGTTTTCATCTAAGACCTCATCAACTATTGCCTCTAATTGACCCTCATCACTAATTTGGATTAGACCCTTTTCCTTGACAATAACATCCGGAGCCTTACCACTTTCAAACATATCCCTGAGAACTTTTTTTCCTGTGTTATTGTTGATTTTTCCATTTTTAACCAGGATAATCAAATCTGCTAGGTCCTTGGCAGTAAATCTAAGGGAGTCTACTTCTAAACCCTCTTCATTGAGTCTCCTTAAGACATCCCCCATCATCCAATTGCTGACCAGTTTAGCATCATCTATATACTTTACAGTATCCTCAAAGAAATCAGCCAGCTCCCTGGACTGGGTCAGGACTCCTGCATCATAAGGGGCTAGGTCATAATCAAGGATAAACCTCTCCTTCTTTTCATGGGGTAGTTCTGGAAGATTCTCCTGGATTTCCTTGATAAATGACTCTTCAAGATAGAAGGGAGGTATGTCTCCTTCCACAGCATACCTATAGTCACTTTCGCCGCCCTTGGCTCGCATGACCACAGTCTCATTCTTCACTTCGTCCCAGCGCCTGGTTTCCCTCTCGGTGTCTTTCCCTTCTTTCAAGAGCTTGATATGGCGTTCTTCTTCAAATTCTATAGCCTTTACCACAGACCTGAAGGAATTTAAGTTCTTTATCTCTGAAACCCTGGTCCTTGTACCAGTTTCAGTGTCTAATACATTGATATTAACATCACATCTCAAGGACCCCTCTTCCATCTTACAGTCCGATACTTCAATATATTTCAAGGTGGAGCGAAGTTTATCTAGGAATAACCTGGCTTCCTCCCCTGAGCTTATATCAGGCTTACTTACAATTTCAATCAGGGGGACCCCAGCCCTGTTATAGTCTAGTAGGGTCTCGTCGTCTTCAGTATGGATGGACTTTCCAGTATCCTCTTCGATATGAATCCTACCTAGACCTATCTTCTTGCTAGCCTCCTCGGTTTCAATCTCTATATAACCTCCACTGCAGAGGGGAACGTCATCCTGGGATGTTTGGTAACCCTTGGTTAGGTCTGCATAGAAGTAGTTCTTCCTGTCCATCTTGATATATCTGGATATGTCACAGTTAAAGGCAGTACCAGCCTTGATGGCATACTCCAAGACCCTCTTATTTAAGATGGGAATGGCACCAGGAAGTCCTAGGCAGACTGGACAGCAGTGGCTGTTAGCCTCTCCCCCAAATTCATTTGTACAGGAGCAGAAAATCTTGGTATCCGTCATAAGCTCCACATGGATTTCCAAACCGACTATAGTCTTGTATCTCACTTACTCCACCATCCTTTCAATAGCTAGCCCTAACTTTAATACATCCTCTTCCCTAAACTTCTTCCCGATAACTTGAAGACCTGTGGGAAGGGAAGCCTTATGATTGATAGGTATACTCATAGCAGGGAGTCCGGCCAGACTAGCTGGTATAGTGGCCTCTTCCATCTTATACATATCCACTGGGTTAGGTAGCCTTTCCCCTAATTTAAAGGGTTGGCATGTGGAGGTAGGTAGAAGTAGGACATCCACCCCTTCAAAGGCCTTATCAAAATCCTCCCTTATCAAGGTCCTAATCTTTAAGGCCTTCTTATAATATTCCTCAGCATGGGACTTGGTTAGGATATAGGTCCCTAGGGTTATCCTTCTCTTCACCTCGTCACCAAATCCTTCCGTCCTGGACTTTACATATAATTCATCTAAAGTCTCATAATCCTCAGCCCTATAACCGTATCTTAAGCCATCAAACCTAGCTAGGTTAGAGCTTGCTTCTGCATTGGAAATCAAGAGATAGGTTTCCAGGGCATACTCTAGATGGGGTAGGGATATTTCCTCTACATGTCCTCCCTGATCCTTAATAGTTTCTATCGCCTTATTAAAAGCTTCCATAACTTCCTTATCTATCCCAAGGCTCTCTAACTCACTAGGTACTCCAATCTTCATGGCCTTAATATCAGCTATACCATCAGCTTTAAAGTCAAGATTTGGAGCTATATCAAGGTCTACACTGGTAGGATCATTCTCATCATAACCTGCCAGAACTGATAGGAAGAGTCCTGCATCCTCTATGTCCCTGGCCAAAACTCCAATCTGGTCCATGGTATTGGATAGGGTAACCAGACCATATCTGGAAATCCTACCATAGCTGGGTCTTAGGCCCACCAGGCCACAAAAGCTAGCTGCCTGCCTAACTGACCCACCGGTATCTGAGCCCAGGGCCAAGGCCACCTGCTTGGATGCCAAGGCTGCAGCAGATCCACCAGATGAGCCACCTGGGACCAGGTCCGTATCCAAGGGGTTCTTGCTTGGTCCAAAATAGGAGGTCTCCGTTGAAGTACCCATGGAAAACTCATCCATGTTGGTCTTGCCTATAATGATTCCATCTTCCTTCCTTATGATTTCAACAACTCTAGCATCATAGGGGGATTGGTAATTCTCCAGCATCTTGGAACCACAAGTGGTCCTTAAATCCCTGGTAACTATATTGTCCTTTATGCCTATGGGGATACCTGCTAGTCTTCCAACCTTTTCCCCCTTCTTAATCTTTTCATCTATCCTAAGGGCTGCTTCCTTAGCCCCTTCCTTGTCGATACTGATAAAGGCATTTATATCCTTGTCGGTGTTCTCAATATGCTCTAAAAAGGCCTCTACAACTTCTAGGGCGGTAAGTTCCTTGCTAACAATCTTCTCCCTTATGTCCCTTGCCTTTAAATCTACGATCTTCATCTAATCCCCCCCCTCCTAATCTACAACCTTGAGTATTTTAAAATAGCCATACTTTTCTTCTTCCGTATTCTTGAGTACTTCCTCCTGGGGTAGGCTCTCCTTGACAATGTCATCGGTAAGGGGTTCCTTGTAGTCATTAACCTGGTAGGTTGGTTCAACCCCTTCCACACCTACATCCTTGATCTTGTCAAATAGGTTTATAACCTCTTCAAGACTTTCAAGAAAGTCCTCCCTACCTATGTCATCAGGACTCAATTTACAAAGATCTGCAAGTTCTGAAATCTCTTTTTTTGATATCATAAAATTTCTCCTTTCAATCTTTCCTCATCTATTATCTCAATCCCCAGCTCCACTGCCTTATTGTACTTGCTTCCAGGGTTGCTTCCCACAATAACAAAGTCTGTCTTCTTGCTGACGGAGCCAGTCACCTTGCCCCCCATCCTCTCCACGGCCTCCTGTATTTCCTTCCTCGATAGGCCTTCGATGGTACCTGTTATGACCACAGTTTTATCTGTAAAGATGGATTCCTGGGTTTCCACACTTTCATATATGGGGGTTACCCCTTCAGCTAAGAGCTTATCTATGGCCTTTAGGATCTCCTCATCATGGAAGAATTCCACTATGTCCTGGGCAATGATAGGTCCTATATCTCCTACACCCAGGAGCTCCTCATAGCTTGCATTTTTTATGGAATCCAAGGATTTATAATGGTCTGCAAGGTCAGTGGCTGTCTTGATGCCCACATTTCGAATTCCCAGGGCATAGATAAAGGATGCCAGTGATACCTTCTTACTTCTTTCTATGGCATTTAGTAGATTCCTGGTCTTCTTGTCCTTGAAGCCTTCCAGCCTTATCAAGTCCTCATACTGGATTTCATAAATCTCCGGTAGGTCCTTAATATCCAGCTCCTCCAGAAGCTTCTCAGCTGTCTTCTCACTGAAACCCTCTATATTCATGGCGTCCCTGCTGGCAAAATGGACCAACCTGGCCACCAGCTGGGGCTTACAGGATAGGGAGTTGGGACAGAAGATATGAACCCCGTCCTGGTAGAGCTCACTGTGGCAGGCGGGACAATGGGTTGGTTTTTCGATTTCGTAGGTCTCTATATCCTCCTCTAGGGTACCCAAGATCTCAGGTATAACATCATTGGACCTTCTTATTAGGACCCTTGAGTTGATCTTGACACCCTTTCTTAGGACATCATCGTAGTTGTTTAAGGTGGCCCTTCTTACCGTAACTCCACCTATCTCCACTGGTTCTAGGATGGCTGTAGGGGTTACCTTAGAAGTTCGCCCGACATTCCACTCTACCCCTATCAGGCGGGTACTGGTCTCCTCAGCCTCAAACTTGTATGCCATGGCCCACCTGGGAAACCTGTTGGTAAAACCCAGGACCTCCCTGGTCCTGATATCATCTATCTTAATCACCAGGCCATCGGTTAATACATCCAAGGTCTGTCTTTCAAACTCCAGCCTATTTATCTCTTCAATCAAATCCCTTATATCATCAAAGGACTTGGCATAGTCAAATACAGGCAGCCTATTCTCCTTAATAAAATCTAGGACCTCCCTGTGGCTTGAAAAGGTCCTTCCCTCTATATATCCAACATTATAGAAGTAGGCCTTGAGTCTTCTCTCCGCCGTTATCTTGGTGTCCAAGTTTCTTAGGGCACCTGCAGCTGCATTCCTGGCATTTTTGAGGGGCTCTGCTGCAGTCTTATTATACTCCTCTAGGGCTGACAAAGGCATGACCCCTTCACCTTGAACCTCCATGGTCCCCTTAAAGGGAATGGTCATGGGGATAGACTTTATGGTCTTTAGCTGCTCTAGGATGGCCTCACCCTCTAGCCCATTACCCCTGGTGGCTCCTTGTACCAGGTGCCCATCCCGATAGGTCAGGTTGATGGTGAGCCCGTCAAACTTATATTCCAAGATATAGGTAGGTTCAGGTAATTTTTCCCCATGGTTGTAATTATATTCATTTATTAGCCTTCTTACCCGCTTATCCCAGTTTTCAAGCTCCTCAAAGGTTTGGCATTTGTCCAGGCTCCAAAGTCTACCCAGATGGGTGTGCTTTTCAAACCCCTCTAGGATAGGACCCCCTACCCTTTGAGTAGGAGAGTAGTCCCTAATTATCCCCGTTTCTTCCTCCAAGGCTACCAGCTCATCATAAAGCTGGTCATATTCCCTATCGCTAACCTTGGGGTTATCCAAGGTATAGTAATAGTAGTTAAGTTCATTGATAATCTCTATAAGTTCATCAATCCTTTTCTCCTTATCCAAATTACTACCTCCTATAAGAATTCTATGGGGGCTAGGGACAAGAGCAACCTCTTGAGGCCCTCCTTATCAAAAACTATCACCACTTCTTTGTCATTTTCTTGTTCAGCAACCTGTACTACGGTACCCACACCCCACTTTTTGTGTTGGACCTTGTCGCCCACCTTTACCTCCCTATCAGAGGAGTTTTTTTGTTTAATAGGGGTCTTATGCTTAATTGGTGATGTAAAGTCCCAAACCTTCACAAGTTCCTCTTCGGGCCTTTTTTTCACCCTGACCCTCTCCGCCCCCTTCTTCTCTATGGTGTCTCCCATTTCACTTATAAACCTAGATGGTAGGGTGTAATTGGTATTCCCATAAAGGGTTCTTTTCTGGGCATTGGTTATATATAGGACTTCTTCTGCCCTGGTAATGGCTACATAACAGAGCCTACGCTCCTCCTCCAGATCCTCTTCACTATCCATGGCCCTGGCAATGGGGAAGAGCCCATCCTCCATGCCTACTAGGAAGACAACTGGAAACTCTAGACCCTTAGCACTGTGGACCGTCATCAGGGTAATCAGATTATTATCATCCAGGGTCTTATCCACATCTGAAAGGAGGGACACATTGGCTAGGAAGTCCTCCAGTTTATCCCCTTCATTCTTATCTTCAAAGTCCTTGGCCACAGAAAGGAACTCCATAATATTCTCGATTCTGGTTTTGGATTCTATGGTCTTGTCTCTTTCCAAATCCTCTATATAACCACTAGTGGCAATTAGTTCCTCAATTAGGTCCTTTAGTCCCATTATCTCCTTTTTAGCCATGAGGGTATTCATCATTTCAACAAAGCCCTTCAAACTATTTTTTGCCCTGGTGCTCAAACCATCAATATTGTCAATATCTAGGAGGGCTGCATACATGGATTCATCCTCTTGGTTGGCATAAGCCTCTATCTTGTCTATGCTGGCATTACCTATCCCCCTCCTTGGGGTATTTATAATCCTCTTCAGGGAAATATTATCATCAGGATTTTCCAAAACCTTTAAATAGGCTATTATGTCCTTGATTTCCTTCCTATCGTAGAACTTCAGCCCCCCAACTATCTTATAGGGTAGGGCCTGGTTTAAAAAGGCTTCCTCAAATACCCGGGATTGGGCATTGGTCCTGTAGAGGACGGCAAAGTCCGATAGTTTGTATCCTTTATCTAGTAGTTGGCGGATCTTCCTGGCCACAAAGCTACCTTCCTCGTTGGAATGCTCCACCTGTTCATAGATAACATCAGCCCCATCCTCCTTGTCTGTCCAAAGCTTCTTGGGGTACTTGTCATGGTTGTACTTGATGACCTCATTGGCAACCTTTAAAATCTTCTTGGTGGAGCGGTAGTTTTGCTCCAGAAAGATTACCTTGGCCCCTTCAAAATCCTTCTCAAAGTCTAAGATATTGCTGATATCTGCCCCCCTCCAGGAATATATGGATTGGTCAGAGTCACCAACCACACAGATATTCCTATGCAGGGCTGACAGGAGTTTTACTAGATGGTACTGGATCTTATTTGTATCCTGGTACTCGTCAACGAATACATATTCGAACTTATTTTGATAATAGGAGAGAATTTTCTTCTCCTGATTTAACAGTTCAACTGCCTTTATCAAAAGATCATCAAAATCCAAGGCATTGTACTGTTTTAATTTCTTCTCATACAGTTGGTAAAGCTCTCCCAACTTTCTTTCTCTATAGTCGCCATAATTTTCAATAATGTATTCCTCAGGGTCCACTTGTAAGTCCTTGAGGCTACTAATCCTGGCAAGGACACTGGACTCCTTGTACATATCCTTATTAAGATCTAATTCTTTGATACACTCCCTAATCAGGGTAATCTGGTCATCCCTATCATAAATGGTAAAGGAGTTTGTATATCCAATCTTATCTATGTCCCTTCTAAGGATTCTAACACATATGGAGTGGAAGGTCCCTATCCACATCCTATCTACATTTGTATCTAAAAGGTCTGCGACCCTTTCCTTCATCTCATTGGCAGCCTTGTTGGTAAAGGTAATGGCAAGAATATTTCCTGGGAAAACATTCTTTTCCTCTATTAAGTATGCAATCTTCTGGGTTACCACCCTAGTCTTACCTGAACCAGCTCCTGCCATTATTAGCAGGGGGCCTTCTGTATGTAGGACTGCCTCTCTTTGTCTGTCATTAAGTCCTTCTAAGTAATCCATCTTCTCACCTTCCTAGTTTACGTTACCTTACAATTATATAGTATTGAAGATAAGATTTCTATCTTGACCTATATCTTCTCATCTTCAGTTAAGCAAGCTTTAATAAAAATCCTAACTGGATAATAAATAGATACCAATGTTTCCATGGGCTAATCATATAAACCCACTACTTAATAGCGGTATAATTATACCATATTTAAGGAAAATATTTGTTCAACCATAAAAAATAATATGTTATCCTATTATCAGGGGGAGTGATTTTTATGAATATCAAAATTATTACTGATAGCTGTTCTGATTTACCTGAAGAAATAGTTGAGAAGTATAAGATCACTGTGATTCCTTTGGAAATTAGATTTAAAGATGAGACCTACATAGACGGGATAGACTTAAAAAGTGATGATTTTTTTGACATGTTAAAGAAATCCGATGAGCTACCTAAAACAGCCAGCCCATCTCCCGAACAGTTCCTAGATGCCTTTGCTGGTCCTGAGGAAGATATTATAGTGGTTACCATATCATCTAAGCTAAGTAGTACTTATAATAGTGCCTTAATTGCAAAAGGACTCTATGAACAAGATAATGATGATAAAAAAATCCATATCTTGGATTCAAAAAATGCCTCTGTGGGAGAGGGTTTAGTGGTTATGAGAATTGCCCAGCTGATAAAGGCCGGAACTGGGATAAGAGAAGTATTAGAAGCTGCAGATAGCTTCATTCAAGAGACTCAGATTTTCTTCCTACTGGATACCCTAGAAAACATTGTAAAAGGTGGTAGAATAGGAAAAGTAGCTGGTCAAATTGCATCCATCTTATCAATTAAACTTATTATGAAGAGTGATGGAAATGGTGTTGTGGACCTTGCTGAAAAGGTAAGAGGTTCTAAAAGGGCCTTGCGTAGATTAGTTGAAATTGTGGGAGAAAATGCAAACAATATAGAAAATAGAATCCTGGGTATAGCCCATGCCAATTGTTATGAAAAAGCCTTGGAATACAAGAAAATGATTGAGGAACGATATAATTTCAAGGATATCATCATATCCAAGATAGGAGCTACCATTGGTACCTATTCAGGTGAAGGTGGACTCCTAGTTGCCTTCTTATAATTACTGACCCCTTTTTAAAAGGGGGTTATTTCATTTTGTTTACATATTAGTTACATTGTGGATATGGAGCTTGTTGGCGGGAATTACAGGTGATATACTTGATTTGAATTCAGAATTGTTGGAAACTTTCCGTGCAATTAGAATCTAAGAGGA
>JAAYTL010000049.1 GCA_012518035.1 Tissierellia bacterium
AAACTCTTCCTTGCCATTCATCACATATGGTAATTGTTCCTGTAAGTAATCTCTTGCTTTTCTCTCAGCCCATACACTCTTACTACTTATACTTCTATTATACCCATAAGTGGAAGTCCTCTCAACCTTTTCTCTTAAATTTGCTGCCTTACTAAAATCAGAATATAATTCCCTTTGCCTTCTTAACTTAATACTTACAGATGTAAAATCTTCTTTGAGTCCTGCAGCTTCATAAGCAATTAATTCTCTTTTAGTTTTTCTCATGGACCTTTCAATTTGTCTTTGCTTTTAGGAGGCAGTATATGCAGTATAAACCCTTCCATCATATTCAAATGGTGGTGAGTCTATATTTTTAAGCTGCTCTTTAGTATAAGCTGGCTCTGATATCCCTTCAAAAAAAGGATACCAATCATGCCTAAAATTAGCACCTTTAAAGCCATCTACCTCACCTTAACCTATATCAGATAATGATAATTAACCTCTCCTACCACTTCTAGATACTATCTGTCCCTGCCACAGTGCATATGAGGATCTGGCTCCCATATGTGCTGTAAACTCCATTAGAACCTGGTCAGTCATATCTGCATTGGCTAAACTCAGATTTCCTGTTATTGGGATATCCCAGTCATTACTGTATTCTAGAAAATGTATCTATATAGCATCTATCTAGATGTTTGAACTGGCAATCTACCAATCATGTAGTATTAGTAAAATTCTATAATTGTCCTTTGGTTTGTTTAATTGTTGTATCTATTAATCTCTACATATCTTAATCAAACGCAAACATATCTGTGTCATTTACTAACTTAGTCTGGTTCTCTATTAGCTTTCTTAATTGGTGAATGTACACATTAATTACATTTACATTATCTCCTTCCGGAAGATCTTTTTCTACTTTCAGACCAAATATATTATAAAACGTTACATAGTCTATTGCATGGAAAAAGAGCCTTGGTTTAGGCTCTTTGTAACTTATTGAGAACTTACTATCACAGAGTATTGAGTTTTTAAATCATAAAGATAGCTATAGGGTACTATTTCATCTTTTTGCAATCTACCTAGTAGGATGCTAGGATGAATACCTAAATCCTTGGAAAATCTAGTAATGGTATTTCTTGAAAAATCTTCTCTGTTTATAAACTCATTATAATCCTCTTCATTAATAAAGAAATCCCTTGCAAACTTATCAGCTTTTAACTCTTTCTCTATATAGTGACTTTCATCTTTATAATCTGTATAAAAATCGCCATCTAAAATATGAGAAATTTCATGCATTATTGAAAACCAAAATATATCAGAACTTTTATTTCTATCACTTATCAATAACATAATTGATCCATTTCTAAATTTTTTTGTAGCGCCATTGATATTAGCATTTCTTAAATTTGGCAATGCAACCAAAACAATACCACATTCTAATAATATTTCTTTTAATCTTGGATAAAATTCAGATGGATCTGTTAAGGTCATTTCCCTAATTTCGGGTAGATATTTCCTTAATTTTTGCTTATCAAGTTTTTTATCACATTTGTTTCTAGCAATATTAGATGCAATTTCAAGCATGACATTTGAATTTATAATAGATTTTTCATCAAATTCTTTTGTATTCCTATAACTAACCCCAATATTAAATTCGGCTAAATATGTTAAGTCAGATATGTTTAAAATTGAACGTAGTTTTTCAATTTTTTCTTTTAGAGAATATTTTTTATTCTCAACAATTCCAAAATCTTTAAAATACTTAAAATCAATCATATTACAAATTCTTTTTTCATCTTCTACCTTTTTATCGCTAATTTCTAATATTTTCTTCTCATATTCATTTTGTAAGTTCATCCAAGTATTGATAGATATTCCAGTTAGTTTTGATAATTTGTAGGCCATATCCTTACTTAGATTATCTTCTCCGTTAATCAATTTGCTAAGGCTTTTCTCGCTTGTACCTAGTCGGCGTGCAAATTCTTTTTGAGTAATATTTAAATCATCAATAATATCCTCGACATAAGAGCCAGGATGAAAAGCTATTAAATTCTTATAAGTTATCTCATTACTCATAATGTTTGCTCACCTCCAAAATCATTATAATCTCTACCGATTTAGCAATGGCATAAATATCCGTCAATTTTTCATCCATTGGCATTAGAATAAGTCTATAACTACTTCTCCTACCATCAATATCAATAGCATATAGACCTTTCCTATCTCCTTTTAGATCATGGAAATGAAATGGTGGGTATTGAATAATATCTTGTAAAGAATCTGCATTTTTAATAAAGTTTATAACTTTCATCAACTTGTTAGCTACCTTAATAGGATACCTCTTTTTTGCCTCATTTAGATTGTTGCATACTTTTTCAACATCGTTATTCTTATATTCTATGTGCATTGAACTCACCTAGATATTTATTCGACCAAATTACCATTTCGGTAATTTTATTATACCTTAAATGTAAATCATTTACAACTAGAATAGTTATATTTTTGTGTTTACTTTATAAGTATTTATTAATTTATTGATTTACTATTATATATATCTGATTCTTATCCCTAATCCCTTCCAAACATGGTTATACTTAACCTCTTTTTTATTGCCATATCTATTACAAAGCTCTATTTTCTTATGAATACCATAATAAGGACATGTTATTTATATATTACCTTTCAGCAATACTTTACTTAATGAGTGAGCAATTAAAAGTTGTATCCACATATTATACATCTATAGTTTTTATACATCCTTATCCCTCCTTTGGACATTAGAAAACCCGCTGAAATAGGAGAAAACAGTGGGTTTCTAATTAGGTTATGAGATACATGATTTAGTTAGGTATCTCCAACTAAAGATATAATACATTTTTATCAAAAAGTGAAAATAAAGTCCTGCAATTACTCTATTGCTAAATTCCCAAATATCACTACAGCAATTTTATTAATTGTATCAATTCTAAGTTGCTTGTATTATCTTTCATTTTAATTTACTTAATTTGCAATCACATGCCATTGTTTGCGTAGTATATAAAGCTTTATACTGTTTACTACCCTCCAATATCGCTTTTATCATTTAGTACAGAATATTACTAGTCTCATAATATATCTCCCTTTCTACCACTCATGTACAACATTATGCCTACTTATTTGGTTAACACTTATATGCTAGATTGCATATTCTATAGTTAGATTAAACTATTGAATTCTATTGAAATGAGGTGTTAGGTATGGCTGATGTTCTAGATAGAAGGGACTTGGATCGTGATAGAGACAGAAGAGGATGTGATTGTAATGGTTCTATACTCTTCTTCTTTCTACTGCTTGCAATAATTTTTGCTGGCGACTTTTTTGATTAGACACTATCTTAGAATCGGGATTTACCCGATTCTTTTATTTTCAGTTTTTTCCTAGGCCTATTTTCATCATCTATACTGCCTTATAGATGTACTTTTAATCAGATTTATTAAGACCTATGGTCATTGAGGAAAAGAAGTAAGGCATTTACTTACTATTTCCTTTAAAATGGGTACTACCTCAGCCTCAAACCAGGGATTGTTATTTAACCATCTAAAATTTAATGGTGATGGATGGACTAGGGGTAGGTACTTGGGCAAGTAGTCTTGGTAGTTTCTTACGGTTTCTGTTAGGTTTTTCTTATATTCCTTGCCTAGGTAGTACTTTTGGGCATAGTTCCCTATTAGAAGGATGGTTTCAACCTTAGGCATTTCTTTTAATAATATGGGATGCCATTTCTCTGCAAAGCCCTTTCTAGGTGGTAAATCCCCTGATTTTCCCTTGCCTGGGTAATAGAAATCCATAGGAAGCTGGGCTATGTTCTCACTGCCATAGAACACCTCTCTGGATATTCCCATCCACTCTCTGAGCCTATCACCACTTGCATCGTTCCAAAATATTCGACTTTCTTCTGCCTTTCGACCTGGGGCCTGACCTACAACTACTAGACGGGCTTCTTTAGTAGCATAAAAGAGGGGTGGTATTCCTTTTTTGGTATAGGGTTCATTCATGGAATCAGCCATGATTTCCTCTTTTATCTTTTCAAATATGGTCATCTAGTTCACTTTCCTTTCATGTCTTCATATGGAAAATAGGTTGTGACATATAAACCACAAGCCTTTTAAAGATAAAGATGGCATTTCTGCCATCTTTATTAGAACTTATCAAAATAGATTAATTCCTCAGGAATGCCTTTCTTGGTTAATACTTCAACAACTGAATCAATCATAGCTTCACTACCACATAAGTATGCTTCCTTGTTTTCTGGGTCTTCTAAAAATTTGTCTAAGGCATCAGTAACTCTTCCCCTAAAACCATCCCAATCACTATCTTCAGGTACCCTAGATAGACAAGGTATGAATTCAAAATCATAAAGGGTTTCTTCTAACTCCTTAAAGTAATCTAACATAAACAAATCTTCAGGTGTCTTAGCTCCGAAATAGAATCTAGCCTTCCTCTGGATATTCATGGATTTCATATAATTTAGGATTGATAGTATTGGCGCCACTCCTGTTCCAACAGCAACCATAACCATCTCCCTATCATTGTCCTGATAGTAGAAGTCACCATATGGTCCATTTATATAGACCGTGTCCTCTTCATTTAGGTGGTGGTGAACATAGGTAGTTACGATTCCCTGAGGTACATATCCAATTACCAAATCTATGTGGTCTGTTTCCAAAGGAGATGATGCTATTGAATATGCCCTATATACTTCTTCAGTATTTCCTTCATAAAGGGGGGCCTTTAGTTGAACATATTGACCTGGTTTAAAACTTATTTCCTCATCTTCTGGTAGTTTAATCCTAATAAGTTTTATCACCTTGGTTAAATCCATAATTGATTCAACAGTTGCTTCAAATTCCTTAACATTAAACAGCTCCTCTGGAATCTCAATTTTTATATCTTCTTTAACCTTGCATTGACATGATAATCTTACATTACGGCTTAATTCTTCTTCTGATATGAAGGGTAATTCTGTTGCAAGGACTGGTCCTCCACCTTCATGGACTGCAACCTTACAGTAACCACATGTTCCCTTACCTCCGCAGGCAGAGGGTATAAATACTTTTTGATCGATTAAGGTTGATAGTAGACTATTTCCACCTTCAACTATATATTCCTTCTCCTCATTGATGATTAATTTCACTTCTCCATAGTTACCTATTGTTCTATCTGCTAGGGTTAACAATAGGGCAATAGCTGCGGAAATCAATGTTAAAGATAAGGTTGTTGTTAAAATAGTTTCCATATTACCCCTCCTATTGGATTTGGACAATGCCAGAGAAACCTATAAAGGCCATTGCCATTAATCCTGTTATTATCAAGGTGATACCGGGTCCCTGTAGACCTTTAGGTATAGGGGCATTTTCCAGTTTTTTTCTAATACCTGCTAAGGCTACAATAGCCAAGGTCCAACCTAGGCCAGAGCCTATACTAAATGCTATTGATTGGATTAAGGTGTATTCACGAATTATCATGAATAAGGATACACCAAGAATAGCGCAGTTTACAGTTATCAAGGGTAAAAATATACCCAAGGCATAATATAAATTTGGAAGGTAACGTTCTAAGATCATTTCTAGCAATTGAACAGTAGCTGCTATACTTACTATAAACACTATAAATCTTAAATATTCTAAACCAAGGGGTATAAGAACATACTCATAGAGCAGATAATTTATTACACTTGTGATTGCCAAAACTACTGTGACAGCTTGACCGAGACCAAATGATGTAGGTATTTCCTTAGAAACTGCTATAAAGGAACACATTCCTAGAAAATTAGAAAGTATCATGTTGTTGGTAAAGATTGAGGCTATAAAGATGACAAAGGGGCTAATTTCTAACATTATTTGGTCACCTCCCCTTCTCGCTTACTATTAAGTACCCATATAAGTATGGCAAGTAGGAAAAATGCTGCTGGTGGCATTACCATTATGGTCCATGGGGTCCACCATTCTCCTAATACTGGCATACCAAAAATAGTTCCAAAGCCCATGAGTTCTCTAACAAAAGCTATTGCCAATAATACAAATGTATAACCCAAACCAGCTGCGATTCCATCCCAAAGTGAAGGTATTGGAGGATTGACTTGGGCATAAGCTTCCGCCCTACCCATGATAATACAGTTGGTAATGATTAAACCTACATATGGTCCTAGGGCCTTGCTCATTTCTGGCATATAGGCCTTTAAGAATATATCTACTATAATTACATAGGCTGCAATTATAAGAACCTGAATGATCATCCTGACGTGTTTGGGTGTAAACTGCCTAATTACAGAAATTGTAAAAGATGATATCCCTGTAACGAAGGTCAAGGCTAGCCCCATAATCAATGAGTTCATCATTAGATTGGTAACTGCAAGGGCAGAACATATTCCCAGGATCTGAACTAGGACAGGATTTTCATTTAGGATACCCTGTTTAAATATTTTACTAACCCGCTCTTTAGCCATTGCTAATCATCCCCCTTACCCATTATAAATTCATGAATCTCTGCATTCAATAAGTCGCTTACTGCCTTTGAAGTTTGAGTTGCTCCTGAAATGCTATCTATATTTCCCCCTGGTGCTGGCCTGTATATAATATACATATTGTCTACTGGGTTAGAGATATCTACATCCCTGAATTGCTCCAGAAAGTCAGGCTCAGATATCCTACCACCAAGGCCAGGGGTTTCAGAATGCGCTATAAATTCCAAACCAAAGACCTTGGAATAATCTGCTGAAACACCTACGTAAGCATCAATCTTACCCCATAATCCAGGTCCTGATGCTGGGATAGCATAACCTCTTATTTCTCCATTTTCTGTAGTATAGAATATAGGTGGGTCAGAGGCTATATCTACATGAATATGCTCATTAAATACCGATTCTATGACATCTGGGTCATCGGAAGCAATCGGTATATCGAATACATTGAGGATCTTCCTTCGCAATTCGGTATCTTGTAAGAATTCTATTTTTTCTGCCGTGCTGTGATTTAAATAGGCTAAAACAAAGGTGTATAAAGCAGTAATTACTGCCACAAAGATTATTGGATAGACAAAAGATTTCTTTTTCATAATTCTACCCCCTTGCCTGTGCCTTTTGTTTTTTATAATTCTTATAAGCCTTAACTCCTTCATCCATGAGTGGGACAAAGGTATTGGCAATTAAAATTGCAAACATCATACCACCGGCAAATAAGGCATATCCCCTGATTATAACTGTGACAATCCCTACTAGAATTCCAAATACCCATTTAGCCTCCTTGGCCCGGGGTGATGTAACGGGGTCCGTTACCATAAAGACAGTGCCAAACAAGAAACCGCCTGATAAAGCTCCATATAAAGGATTAGGTATCTGTGGATTACCCATGAGATACAAGATGCTAGTTAATCCCACATATCCTATAAAGGTTCCTGCCATGACCTCCCAGGAGGCAACCTTTTTATAGATTAAATAGATTCCTGCCAATATTATAAGAATCTTACTGGTCTCTCCTAAGACTCCTGCAACCCTGCCTAGTAGTAGGTCCAAGTTTGAAACCATTTGTCCAGTATCTCTAAACATTAACATGGGGGTTGCTTGAGAAACTGTTTCTATAGTATCTGTTAGATATGTTCCAAATCCTCCAGGAAATCCCGTAGCCACCTTTGACCAAGAAATAGTTAAGGGCTCTGGGAAGGTTATATAAACAAAGGCCCTTGCTACCAGGGCTGGATTAAAAACATTTCTACCAAATCCTCCGAAAACAGCCTTACCAAAAAAAATCCCAAAAATTATTCCTATAGCAGCTATAAGGTAAGGGGTTGTAGGAGGCAAGGTTAAGGTGTATAAAATACAGCTTACAAATACAGCTTCAGATGCCTTCTTATTCATCTTTTTCTCAAATATAAGCTCGGTAAGGGTACCAAATAATGTTACAAATATAAGTAGGATTAATGATCTCCAACCAAAGAAGTAGATTGAAGCAAATATGATTGGGATGAGAGATATTATAACCGTTCTCATCATCTTTTGCTTCATAAAATATTCCGTCCATTTTTCATTTAACAAAAAACCACCTCCACACTTGATTCAGAATCTTAAGATAATAAGATGACTTGTAATATTGATACCACAAATATATGTATTTATTCATATATGAGGCTTAATTAATTTAATACAAAGAAAACTACTGACGATTAGGAATTAATCTCTAATCTTCAGTAGTTCTTTTTTGTCTACATGATTTCTACGGAATATTTTTCTTTTAATTGATCTATTCTTTCCAAGTATCTTTCTTGTTGCTTTAACCTTACTACTTGTGTATATATTTCATCCCTAGCCTCATCAAATGACATTATACCGCCTGGATTTCTCTCATGGAGTTTAATGATATGATATCCAAACTGAGTTTTAACTGGCTCAGAGATAGCTCCTTCCTCCATGTTAAATGCAGCAGTCTCAAATTCAGGTACCATTTGGCCCCTTGTGAATTCTCCTAGACTACCACCAGCTTCCTTGGATGGACAGGATGAATATTTTCTAGCTGCATCTTCAAAGGATAGACCTTCATTGATTTCTTCAATGATCTCCCTGGCCTCATCTTCAGCTTCTACTAGTATATGGCTAGCCACTAGTGATTCTTGCTTAGTATAGTGTTCCAAATGGCTGTCATAAAACTCTTTAAGTTCTTCCAGTGTTGCATCTTCGCCTTCTATCAGCTTGTTTAATGCATAACTCTTCAGCATGTTTGTCTTAGCATCTTCAACCATTTGAACAAATTCTGCATTCTCATCCAGTTTATTTTCCTTGGCATCTATATAAAGCAACTCCTGATGTACTAGTTCTTCAATGACTTTTTTAATACCCTCTGGTGATTGAAATTGCATTGCCACTTGCGGTCCTATGTCATTTAGGAATTTTAAGACGTCATTTTGACTAATTTCCTTGCCGTTAACTTTAGCTACAACCTTGTTATCTTTCATTTTCTCACCTTTCCTTGTAAATTTTATTCTATAAGAGGCAGGTCACAAAAATAAACAACCTCTTGGAGCTTCAATCTCCAAGAGGTATTATTATCTACCTATTAGATAACTGTTATATTTTCTGCTTGTAGACCTTTTTCTCCTTCTACCACATCAAACTCAACTTCTTGACCTTCTTCTAAAGTTTTAAAGCCGTCTTTGTTTATTTTTGAGTAGTGAGCAAATACGTCATTTCCTTCTTCAGTAGTGATGAATCCATAGCCTTTTTCTGCATTAAACCATTTAACTGTACCCTTCATATAAATACCTCCGAAATTTTATTTCTTTAATTCTCTGTAAAAAACACAAATAAAATTTCTCTATTTATATGTAGATACATATGTTTATTACAGAAATTCTTGTGTTAATAATTTACTTCAGAATTAAAGCTTCGTCTTAATTGTACCACTAGTAACCACCATTTGCAAGCGTTTTAGTGTTTTAATAATCAAGAAAAATTATAATTTTACTCCCCTAATAGGTTCTCCTTAGTCCTCTTACTCATCAACTTTTTATAATCTAGTATATTCCTTGTGTACTCCATACGCATGAGTGGTGAAGATAAGATAAAATCTGCTGTAGCCCTGTTGGTTGCAACAGGAATATCATAAAGGACAGCAATCCTAAGGAGGGCCTTGATATCAGGATCGTGGGGTTGGGCTTCTAGGGGGTCCCAAAAGAATATTAGTAAGTCAATACCTCCTTCTGCTATTCTTGAGCCTATCTGCTGGTCTCCACCTAAAGGGCCTGATTTATAAGCCCTTACTGGTAGCTCAACAGTTTCAGCAATCAACTTAGCAGTAGTACCAGTACCACATAGGAAGTGTTTTTCAAGAGTCCCCTTGTTAAATTTGACCCATTCAATTAATTCCTTTTTCATAGTATCATGGGCAACCAAAGCAATCCTCTTTTGGACATCCATTTTAGCCCTAACATATTCCATAGATCCATCCTCCAAACATTATTCTTACTTAAACTATATCACAAAATCTTTATATTTAATTTCTTTAACTATTTAAAATCTCCATAAACTTTTCTCCAGTGATGGTTTCCATCTCCAATAGGTAGTTGGAAAGCTCTATTAGCTTCTCTCTATTGTCTTCTAAGATTTCTTTAGCCTTTTCATGGGCGGATTTTATTATATTCAAAACCTCTTGGTCTATTTTAGCAGATGTTTCAGGTGAACAGGCTAGGGATGTGTCTCCTCCTAAATACTGGTTTGTAACGGTTTCCAAAGCCATCATGTCAAAATCCTCACTCATGCCATACCTGGTAACCATGGCTCTGGCTATCCTAGTTGCTTGTTCTATATCATTGCTAGCCCCTGTTGTTATGGAGCCAAAGACGATTTCCTCTGCTGCCCTACCTCCACATATGGTTACTATTTTACTGAACAAGTCCTCCTTGGATAAGAGTACACTCTCATCCTCAGGAACCTGCATGGTATAACCCAGGGCACCAGAAGTTCTAGGTATGATGGTAATCTTATGGACCGGGTCAGAGTGGGTTTGTTTAGCAGCTACTAGGGCATGACCTATCTCATGGTAAGAAATGATTCTTTTTTCCTTAGGTGATATGACAGCTCCCTTTCTCTGGTATCCAGCTAAGATTACTTCTACCGATTCCTCTAAGTCTTCTTGGTTAATCCTGGTCCTATTATGTCTAACTGCCCGCAAGGCTGCCTCATTTATAATGTTGGCCAAATCAGCCCCTGATGCTCCAGGAGTAGCCCGGGCTATCTGTCTAAAGTCAATTCCATCTTCCACCTTAACATTCTTTGCATGTACTCTTAGGACAGCCTCCCTACCAACTATATCTGGCAATTCAACAGGTATACGTCTATCAAATCTACCTGGCCTTAATAAGGCAGGGTCTAGGGTTTCTGGCCTATTGGTTGCTGCCAGAATCACGACGCCTTGTTTTCCATCAAACCCATCCATCTCCGTTAGGAGTTGGTTTAAGGTCTGCTCTCTTTCGTCATTTCCTGCAAAACCAACACTATCCCTCTTCTTACCTATGGTATCAATCTCATCGATAAATACAATACAAGGGGCCTTTTCTTGAGCCTGTTTAAACAAATCCCTTACCTTGGAAGCCCCCATACCTGCAAAGAGCTCTACAAATTCTGAACCAGAGATGGAAAAGAAGGGAACATTGGCTTCTCCAGCCACAGCCCTTGCCAAAAGTGTCTTTCCTGTCCCAGGAGGCCCCACTAACAAGGCCCCCTTGGGCATGACTGCCCCAATATCCTGGTATTTTTTTGGATTGTGTAAAAAATCAACAATTTCTTTTAAGGCTTCCTTGGCTTCATCTTGACCTGCTACATCATCGAAGGTTTTCCCTGCCTGAGCTGGTACATAGATCTTGGCATTACTCTTACCAAAGGACATGCCACCCATTCTCCTTTCAAGATTCCTGGATAGGAGATGGCCTAAACCAAATATAAGCAGGATGGGACTTAGTCTTATAAGCAAATTCATAAAGGGGGATAGTTCTTGAGGGACTACCCTTCCAAAATTTACAACTTCAGATTCTTCAAGCCTGGTTATTAGGTTGGGGTCAGGCATGATGCCTGTTGTAAATATCTTACTATCGCCATCCTCTATGGATTCAAAGAAGATCTGATTTTCCGTTAACTCAACTTCAGAAATTTGGTCATTTTCCAGCATTGTCAAAAAGGTTTTATAATCAACTTCCTCAATCTTTTTTTCTAAGAATCTAGGGAAAATGATGGTATTTAAAACTACAAATATTATTAAGCCTATTATGTAGTAATACATCATGGGTTTTTTAGGCATTTTGGGTTTTTTCTGTTTGTCATCCATTATAGCTTCCTCCTTCACAATCTAGATATACCCCTATTTTATGTAAACTAACAAAAAAGAAACTCAAGACTTTGAGTTTCTTTTTCATCTAAGACCTTACTCTTCAATAGATATTGCATCAGTTGGGCAAGAATCTGCTGCCTCTTGTGCGCCGTCTTCATGTTCTGCTGGCACTGGATCAGCTATTACAGTAGCTATATCCTCATCATCCATTTCGAAGACCTCAGGACAAATAGTAGCACATAAACCACAACTTATACAAGCATCTCTATCAACAAACGCCCTCATTTGCATACCTCCAAATATTTTCTATTACATAACCTATTATATTCCTTATTTATAAAAAATCAATACGTGGACGGGACATTCACTTGATAATTATTATAACCCATTGGCTAAATTTAAACCATAAAATTAGCCACCAAGGTATGCCTTCTTGACAAGTTCGTTATTTAACAGGTCATTTGCCTTGCCCTCTAATTCAATTCTACCATTTTTAATTATATAAGCCCTATCTGCATTTAGGAGAGCCATCTTAGCATTTTGCTCAACTAGCATGATGGTCGTTCCTGAATTATTTATATTCTTTATAATTTCAAAGATTTCTTTTACTATCATGGGAGCCAGACCCATGGATGGCTCATCCAAAAGAAGTAATTTAGGTCTTGATAATAGAGCCCTACCAATGGCCAACATTTGCTGCTCTCCACCTGATAAGTTTATGGCGTTTTGGCTTCTTCTTTCATATAGAATAGGAAATAATTCAAATACTTTTTTAATATCCTTTTTGATATTCTCCTTGTCTGTCCTTGCATATGCTCCTATCTCAAGGTTCTCCAAGACAGACATGGTTCCAAAAATCCTTCTACCTTCGGGCACATGAGATATCCCCATCTTCACGATATCTGATGCTTGTATCCCAACTATATTTTGATTCTCATAAAGAATCTCTCCAGATTTTGCCTTTTCTAATCCAGAAATTGTTCTTAGGGTAGTGGTCTTACCAGAACCGTTGGATCCAATAAGGGTAACTATTTCTCCAGAATTTACTTTAAGGCTTATATCTTTTAAGGCGTGTATTCCACCGTAAAACACATTTAGGTTCTTAATTTCTAGCAACTGCCTATTCACCTCCAAGATATGCCTTTATAACTTCTGGATTGTTTTGTATTTCTTCTGGTGTACCCCTTGCTAATAGCGTTCCATAGTTAAATACAATTATATCATCACATAAGTCCATAACTAGGGACATATCATGTTCTATTAGGATTACTGTCAAATCAAACTCTTCCCTGATCCATTGGATTAATTCGGTAAGCTCCCTTGTTTCCTGAGGATTCATTCCTGCAGCAGGCTCGTCTAGAAGCAAAAGCTTTGGTTTAGAAGCTAGGGCCCTAGCGATTTCAACCTTTCTCTGCTCACCGTATGGAAGGTTTTTAGCCAATACATCCTTCTTATCATACAGGTTGAAAGTCTTCAACAACTCTACTACTTCATCATAGGCTTCATCTTCATGCTTATAGTAGCCTGGCAACCTAAATAATGAGGTAAATAAGTTGTATTTAAAGTTATTATGATATCCTATTAGGACGTTCTCTAGAACCGTCATTTCCTTGAATAGTCTAATATTTTGAAAGGTCCTAGCAACTCCATACTTGACCATTCTAGAAGGTCTAAAATTGATGGAGGAAATTTCCTGATTTAGCTTGTATACTATATCTCCTGAACTAGGACTATAAATGCCTGTCAATAAATTAAAGAAAGTAGTCTTTCCTGCTCCATTTGGACCAATTAAACCAACTATCTGTCCCTCTTCAATCTTCATATTGATGTTTGATACTGCCTTAACACCACCAAAGGATTTATACAGATTATTTACTACTAACATTTCCACTCAAACCACCCTCCTTATTGAAAAGTTTAAACTCCTTATCTCCCATAACACCTTGAGGTCTATATACCATTATTAAGAATAAGATTACTGCGTATATTACCATTCTCAATTCTGGGAACCCTTGTAGGAATGAAGATATTACTGATAGGATAACTGCTCCCACAATTGATCCGGTAATGCTACCCATTCCTCCAAAGACTACTATTACTAAAATATCTATGGATTTCATAAAGCCGAATGTGTCAGGCTTGATGAAGTAAAAATAGTTTGCATATAAGGCTCCGGCTATGCCAGCGAAAAATGCCCCAATTACAAAAGCAAGTATCTTATAATATGTTGTATTAACTCCCATGGCCTCTGCTGCAATTTCATCTTCCCTGATGGATATACAGGCCCTGCCATGGTAGGATTTTACGAAGTTGCTTATTATAAATATGGTTGCTATAACTGAAAAATACAACCAGGTCCAATTCGTATATCTGGGTATATCATTGAGGCCTATAGCCCCACCCACATAGTCATTATTAAGTCCTATTATCTTAATAATTTCACCAAATCCTAGGGTTGCTATTGCAAGATAGTCCCCCCTTAGTCTCAAGGTTGGAATACCGATTAATAGCCCTGCTAAAGAAGCTGATAGGGCTGCAACAGCTACTCCCACAATAAAGGGTTGACCAAGCTTAGCCGTCATTATACCTGAGGCATAGGCTCCTATGGCCATAAAGGCAGCATGACCTAGTGAAAACTGCCCGGTAAACCCAGTTATAAGATTTAAACTAACTGCCAGTATTATATTGATCCCAACGATAACCATATTAAGCTGAATATATGAATCAATGATACCTACATTAGATAGGAGTAGTACTAGGAAGTATATAAGCAATACCAGCACTAATGTATATATATTTTTCTTAGTCAAGATCTTCATGCCAAACATCTCCTTACACCTTTTCCCTTTGGTTGCTACCAAAAATACCATTTGGCTTAATTAGGAGGACTAATATCAAGATTGCAAAGGCAACTGCATCCTTATACAAGGAGCCTCCTAGGGCACTTACAACAGTTTCGGTAACACCCAAGAAAAATCCACCAAAGACGGCACCTGGAATTACTCCAATGCCACCTATTACTGCAGCGATAAAGGCCTTAAGTCCTGGTACTGCCCCCATCAAAGGATTGATGGTATTATAATATATTCCAACTAGGACTCCAGCTGCTCCTGCCAAGGCAGAACCTATAGCGAAGGTATATGATATTGTCTTATTCATATCAATTCCCATTAATTGGGATGCATCCCCATCCAGGGCAACGGCTCTCATTGCCTTTCCAGTCTTGGTTTTATGGATTACATATTGTAATAAAAGCATCAAGACTATTGTTACCGTTAATATATATATATTTCTAATATCAACTACCGCATTTGTACCAAATAGGCTTACTTGTATATCAGGTAATATATTTGGATAAGACCTGGTCTGCGGAGTCACAAAATACATCATCCCGTATTGTAAGAACATGGATACTGCTATGGCTGTTATCAAGGCCGCTATCCTTGTTGAATTTCTCATTGGCTTGTAGGCTACCTTCTCAATAACAACTCCTAATAAACTTGTTAGTATCATAGAAAGTATAAGTGCAGGAAAAAAACCAAAATTAAAGAAAGTTGTTAGTGCATAGCCTATATAGGCACCAACCATGTAAATCTCACCATGTGCAAAGTTGATTAATTTAATTATTCCATAAACCATAGTATATCCAAGGGCCATCAAGGCATATATACTGCCCAACGATATGCCATTTACAATCTGTTGAATAAAATGTTCCATTATCACCACTCCATCTAATATAGCTTAAAACGTCTGTCTTTATAGGTTTAGGTGGGGTAGACACCCCACCTCACAATTATATTAAGGTTCTAGCTTCTTCAAGAACTTTGGTTCACCGTTTACTAATTCAAGTATAGTTACAGCCTTAACAGGGTTGTGATTCTCATCAATTGATAGGGTACCAGTAATACCCTTAAAATCTACAGTTTCAGCCATTGCATCTCTAATTTTTTCAGGACTTGCTTCCCCTGCCCTTTCAACTGCGTCTGCAAAGAAATATCCTAAATCATATCCCATAGCATGGAAGGCTCCTGGTTCTCTACCGAATTTCTCTTTAAAGGCATTTCTAAATGCAACAACTTCTTCAGATGTATCCATTGGTGAATAGTGGTTTGAATAGTATACATCATTTAAGGCATCTGCCCCAGCTAAATCTAGGATTTCTGGAGAATCATAACCGTCTCCACCAAGAATTGGCACATCGATTCCTAGTTCTCTTGCTTGTTTGATTATCAAACCAACCTCTTCATAGTAACCTGGTACTAGTAGTACCTCAGGATTAGCTGCTCTTATGTTAGTTAATACTGCCCTAAAATCAGTTTCTTTTGATTGGTAGGCTTCTTCAGCTACAATCTTTCCACCTAGTTTAGTGAATTCTTCAATAAAGCTATTTTGAATACCTATACTATAATCACTTGTATTTTCAACTAAGATTGCTGCATTTTTAAGGCCTAAGTCATTGTATGCAAAGTTTGCCATGGTAACGCCTTGGTAGGAGTCACTGAAACATGTCTTAAATACATAATCCCTTACTTTACCATTGCTATCCACTGTAACATCATCAGCTGTTGCAGATGCAGAAACAAGTGGAACACCATGTTGTTCAGCTGGTGGAAGGGCTCCCTTTGTGTTACCAGAAGTGGCTGGCCCTAATATTGTAACTACATTTTCCCTAGTAATCAGTCTCTCAGAAATGTTAGCTGCCTCAGCACTATCAGAAGTGTTATCCATCTTGATAACTTCTATTTGTTTGCCTAGTACTCCACCATTCTTATTTATTTCTTCGATGGCCATCTCAATACCATCAGATAGGTCTGTACCATATGAGGCTACATTTCCTGACAATTCATAATTTAAGCCAACCTTAATTGTGTCAGCATCTCCGGACCCTTGGCCAGAATCAGAAGAACAGCCAACTACTAAGCTTGCCACCATTATTAACACCAAAAATACAGAAACAACTTTTTTCATTTAATCGATCTCCCCTTTTTCATATTTTTGTCATTTAATCTATCTATATATAGTCCAATATCACTAATATCTATATCAACCACCCCCAGCTAATTAAGTATAATAAAAAGCCTCTATCATATATCCATATAATAGAGGCGAAAGTTTCCGCGTTACCACTCTAATTTAATAGTATTTTTACAAATACTAAACTCACTAGGTTCTAACAAACCATCGCCTTATAATGTAGGCAAACATCATAACTTACTTAATTTCAGCTATGAGACTCCGAAGTGACCTATTATCTATCAAGCATAATACTGGCTCCCACCATACCCAGCTCGCTAAGATTAGCTTTTGATAGTTTTCTTCTTCTTCATAGTCTTTAACAAATTCGATTAAAAACTTACGATTTATAATACTTTAACACCCTAAAGCCCTTTTGTCAATACCTTTTTTTATAGTTTATTTAATTTTTTGCAAAATCTTTTAAACCACTGAAATGTTAGCGTTTTCCTTTGTTTTCCCTTACAAGATTACTAGTTATTCAAGATCAATTTGGTTTGTTTGTTTAATATATTATGCTAGAACCTCAATTATGACATGACTTTTCTTAAAAGGAATAGTTTTAGGAGGTATTGAAGAAAATAAAAATGAGAAAAATTTTGGAGGATAAGCTATGATAAATGAAAATCTACTTAATAAGATACCCCAATCCTATTGGCTTGAATCTACTGGTAGAACTAATTATCCAACCCTCAATGAGGATATAGATGTGGATGTTCTAATAATAGGAGGCGGAATGGTTGGACTATTAACAGCCTACCAGTTAAAGGGTCAAGTAGCTAAACTTACAATAATAGAAGCCGAAAGAATAGTTGAATCAACAACAGCCCATACTACAGCAAAGATAACATCCCAACATGGGCTAATTTACCATAAGTTAATAAGTAAGCTTGGGCGAAACTTGGCAGAACAATATGCCCAGGCCAATGAGTTGGCCATAGGACATATTAAAGAAATTATTGATGAAAACAAGATAGATTGTGATTTTGAAACCCAGGCTGCCTATATCTACACCCAGGATGAAAAGTATTTAAAACAAATTCAGGCTGAAGTTGAAGCTGCCCAATCCTTAGGGATACAGGCTGAATTTGTAGACGAGATACCATTTCCCATGGAGGTTAGGGCTGGAATGGTATTTAAAAACCAAGCCCAATTTCATCCTAGAAAATTTTTGTTAGATCTAGCCCAAATAGTCCATAAGAATGGAGTCCAAATCTATGAAAAGACCAGGGCTATAGAACTGGAAGAGGGTTATAAAAGGTATGTCATCACCACTGATAAGGGAAGCAGAATTTTAGCTGATAAGGTAATTATTGCAAGCCACTATCCCTTCTACAATAAAAAATCTATGTACTATGGCAGGATATATGTGGAAAGATCATATATATTGGCCGTTAAAGCTAAAGAAGACTACCCAGGTGGCATGTATATTAATGCTGAAGACCCCCCTAGGTCCTTAAGGAGTCTGCCAACGGAAGATGGCGAACTTATTCTAGTTGTAGGAGAAAACCACAAGCCTGGACAAAGCGAGGATACTAATGGGCATTACCTAAACCTCCTCAACTTTGCCCAGGACCTATTCACAGTTGAAGCAGTACCCTATAGGTGGTCAACCCAAGATTGCTTAACCTTAGATGGAATACCTTATGTTGGGCAATATGCTTCTGATACCCCCAATCTATATGTGGCAACAGGATTTGGAAAGTGGGGGATGACCAATAGTATGGTATCTTCTATGATTCTTAGTGACTTGATTAACGAGGGTAAGAGTCCCTTTGCTGAAGTCTATGATCCAAGTAGAAAAACCATAGCTGCTTCAGCTAAGAACTTCCTCATACAAAATGCCGATGTAGCAGTTCAGCTAATTGAAGGGAAATTATCTTCAACAGAAAAAGATGTGAGTTTAAAACCTGGTGAAGCAATAATTATAGAGATAGATGGGGAAAAAGTTGGGACTTTTAAGGATGAAGAGGGTGAATTACATTTAGTCAACATAACCTGTACCCATATGGGATGTGAACTGAAATGGAATAAGGCTGAGAGGTCTTGGGACTGCCCATGTCATGGATCTAGGTTCACCTATGATGGGGATATTATTCAAGGACCTGCTGTCAAACCTTTAAGCTTTGATAGGGATGTTAATACCATTAAAAAACTTATAAATGAGAATTTTTAGATATAAGAATAGCTCAAATATCTTCATTCATATTTGAGCTATTTCGCTTCTTTTAGAAATTACTTATCATACTTAACCAGTGAATTTATATAGTAGTCTTTTATCTTCTCCCTACCCTTTAAGCTCTCTAGCTCGATTAGGAATTCGATAGCTACTACTTCGCCGCCTAGGGATTCGATTAATTTTGCAGCTGAAAGCACGGTTCCACCAGTTGCTAAAAGGTCATCTACTATGGCGATTCTATCTCCCTTTTTTATGGCATCTGTATGGATTTCCAGAGTATTGGTGCCATATTCAAGCTCATATTCATTGCTTGCGATGGTTCCAGGCAATTTACCAGGTTTCCTAACTGGGATAAAGCCTACACCAAGCCCATAGGCAACTGCAGCCCCTATCAAAAATCCTCTAGCCTCTGGACCTACTACATAATCAACACCCCTGGATCTTAAGTCCTCAACGATTTTATCAATTGAATACTTATAAGCCTCCTTATCCCTAGTCAGGGTGGTTATATCCTTAAAACTAATGCCCTCTACCGGAAAATCTTCTATTACCCTTATTTTAGATTTTAAATCCAAGTCATTTCCCTCCAAATACTTTAATGTCACTGTAAAGTTTACCATACTTTTAATCTTTTTAGTATATAAACATTTATTGAATCGAATTTTATATAAGATTATTGCCTTTAAAACTTTCTACCTCCACCTCCATGGGTCCTACCACTGGATGACCTGTGGGTAGTACTTCTACCAAGGGTTGATTTAGATGTGTTGGTTGGCTTTGGGATAACCCTATGGGTTACAAAACTATTAATAAGCCTATCTTGTCTATTATAAAAATTTACTATACTATTGGTCCTATAGGAATAGGGGTTGGGCTTACTTCTGAACCTGTATTGGGATATGATACTTATGATGAAGGCTAATCCGACACCTAAGGCCCCTATCAAGGCTATAAGAATATCTGCTACAGTTAATTTGTTTTCCTTAACTACTTCCTCGGGTTCATTGTATTGACCAGATGGTATACCCATAACTAGGTAGGACTCAGTTTCCTCCAAAAAACCTAGTGCAGCGCCATAATAATCACCTACTAGAAGGCCACTGTCAAAAACCCTATCCAATACTGCCTCTATTCGTACATCAGTCAAATACCTAATTCCCTGGCCAGTTGTTGATATATAGGTCTCCCTATTGTCCATATCTATTAAGAATAAGATTCCATCATAGTTTGGACCAACACCATAACCATTATAATCAAAGTAATCATCAGCAAATTCCCTTGAGGACTTGCCTCCAGTATCATCGGTAGTTACAATGACTATATCCATATTGAATTCCTGGGACAAGGCATTTGCCCTATCATTTAAGTCTAGCACCTGGTCTGGTGACATAAGATTTGCCTCATCAACAACCAGGGTCTTTTGGGCAAATACTGTCCATGGGACTAGTAAGGATACTATAAGAATAATTAAGATGATTAGAAACTTCCCATTTCTCATAAGACTATTTACCATATGAAGTACCCTCCTAACAATAGAAAGAAAAAGGTAGTTCCGAATAGTATACTGGATACTCCCAACATCCTTCTCCTACTCAAGGGTAGTTCTCCGTAGGCCCTACCATTTTGACCATTTACAGCAAAGACATAGGTTCTGCCATTATAAAGGTAGGTCAATATCCAGGCTGGCAAGAGGGTATAATTCCAAGACTTGGCCTCAATATCTATCTGATTTTTGATAGTCCTGGTACTGTTATATCCTTGTATGCTATCCCTTATAAGGTTATTGTAATACTGGTTAACCTGATTTTTAATAGAAGGCTCTATCTTTTCCTTACCTAAATCGTATTGCTCTGCAAAGAAACCTGAAAGGTAGGGTTTTGAAAAGGGTATGGCCTCGCTTTCATCATAGGGACCAATCCCGTTTAGTAAGTCCTTATTAATCTTCGTAAAGGCAAGCTCGGATACATTGTTCATATCAATCTTGCCCCTTCTAACTATTTCATACTTCTTTGTTTCTGTATACTCTAAATCTCCTGCCCGCCAAACCCTAATATTCCGACCTTCTCCTAGATAATCCACATCTGCCACATAATCAACCCACCAATAGGGCAGGTAGATGCCAGTAATTTTTTCTAGCTGGGAGGAGCTAGTAAAGTCATCGGGTATAAACCTCTTCCTCCCTACCCATTTTAAAAAGATTTCTTTAGCCTGGTCCTTATCTATTTTAAAGGGAATAATTTTATTGGGCAAGAATTCCCCTTTTAATCTTTGTGAAATTATTACGGGATTGTGGCAGTAGTAGCAAAATGTAGATGTGGTGGTTTCATCTGTAACTACCTCTGCCCCACAGCTTTTACAAGTGTAGCCGCCCAGGGCTTTTTCCTCACCGATAGGTGCATGACTGTGTCCTTCTAATAAGTCCACCTCATCGTACTCACTTAAGCAAAAGTCGCATTTGAACTTCTTAATATCTGGCTTGTAATGAATACCAGCACCACAATTGAGGCACTTATAGCTGGTAGTAGCCATATAGGATCACCTCTTTACTCGAGAATTAAAACTTATTCCCACATTCTGGACAGAAATTAGGAGCTTCCCCCTTTGGTTCGTATCCACAGTTAGAACATTTATTAGATACCGGCTTCTTAGTCCCACATTCTGTACAAAAGTTACCATGGTTTTTATTACCGCATTCTGGGCAGAACCAGGTATTCTTCTGAGTTGTTGGACTTGATTGGGCTGATTGCTTCTCCATTTGTCTTTGGTTACTAGAAGAAGCCGCTTCCATAAATCCTCCAGCGCTTTGCATACCAAGACCCATACCTAAAAATGCCCCAGTTGCTCCACCTTCGTTGGACCCTGCAGCCTCTAATCCTCTGGCCACTGAGCCTTGGACATAGCCCTCTCTTACACTTGGGTCGCCCAACATGGCTCCTTTGTTCCTCATATTTATAAGTTCCTTAGATTGGTCATCATAGGATATGTTGGAAATGCCCACTGATTGGATTTCCATTCCCCTCATCCTCTTCCAATCTTCATCTAAAACATCAGCCATATACTTACTTAACTCTCTACCCCTTGATACTACATGGGAAATTCTAATGCCGTCAGCTGACATCTGATTCATGGCGGCTTGAAGGGCTTCTAGGAATTCAGACAGGTACTGCTCATTTATATCTTGAATTTCGATTCTATCCTTGTTTCTAGGGATGGCTTCCATGAAAAAGAGGATGGGATCTGTTATCTTTATGGAATAGGTCCCAAATGTCCTTAAGAATAGTTCTGAATTATAGAAGTCATCAAAGTAATTTAGGGGGTTGGGAGTGCCAAATTTTATCCCCTTTATCTCCTGAAGGTTTATATAGTATACCTTTTGTACAGTAGGAGTCACTCCTCCATACTTAAAACGATTAAAGGACTCCTTCAGTGAATCCTTAAAGGACCCATTAAACAAGGATGGCAGGGATGAATTATCTACCTTATAATAGCCTTCTTCTGCTGTATAATCTACTATTTTCCCACCATCAACCAGCATCATAAATTGATTAGGATATACGTGGATAATTGATCCATTGGATACCGTATCTACTGTTCCCTTTCTATTGGAACCCCTCCTATCATCCTTCCTAACCATGACCCCTTTGGTAAAGACAGTATTGTCCCCCATATTATCCGGTTCTATAACTTCTAACCATTGGTCTGCAAGACTTCCGCCTATAGAGCTTGTAAGTGCCTTAATTAATCCCATAATAATACCTCCTAATTCTAGATAAATAAATTCTATAACTATATACCCCAAGTAGGATATTTTTCAACTGAGTAAGTTTAACCTATAAGTCCCTATCATTACCTTTTTTAAGGTTTGTTGAAATAGACTTGATTATCACAGCAAAAATAGGACCTAGGATTACACCTATAGGTCCTAGTATTATGGTTCCAAGTAGGCTGGCTAGAAAGGTATAGATTGGCTTGATTCCCATCTTGTCTCCAGTAATCTTTGGCTCAAGCAACTGTCTGATTAGACTACCAATTATATAAACCATGGCCAGGCCAAGGGCTAGGTCAGAATTACCTGATAATAGGGAAATGACTGTCCAGGGTATCAAAATAATACCGCTACCCAGGACAGGTAGTATGTCTACCAGGGCGATGATGGTTCCCATTAATAAGGGAAATGGCGCATCAACGATTACTAGTCCTATGCTAAATATTATAAATGTCAAAATCATCAAGATGATTTGGGCCTTAAGGTATCCCCTTAATCCATGCTTTATATCATTGATTATTATTCTTAGACTATCTTTATTCTTCAATTCAAAGCACCATTCCTCTTCCAAATAATTTTGATTTAGTCTACAGATTTTAGAGATTCCACCATAGGAATCCTTCTTAACTTGTAATGCATAAAGGCGTTGACCATTACTGCAAATAAGAGGGTCAAAAGAACTGAGTAAACATAACTAATTGGTTCTAAATCTAAACCGAACATGATGTTATCCATCTCGACGGTTGTCATTATATACCTATGCAGGTATATCCCCATGACTAACCCTACCATGGTTCCTATAAAGGTTAATATGATATTTTCCCTGTAAATATACATGGATACTTCGGGGTCATAAAATCCTAGTACCTTAATAGTTGCTATTTCTCTAACCCTTTCACTTATGTTTACATTTGTTAGATTATATAAGACCACAAAGGCTAGGGCTCCTGCAGACACAATTATCACCAAGACTACATAGCCCAAGGAGGCAATCATTTCATCGAAGTCTTCCTTTACTATGGAGTTAAAGCTAACAGAAATTATGCCTTCCTCCTCCAAGAGTTCCCTGGATAAGTTATCTTCTGCCATCTTGGTCATACTGATTAACTTGCCAACTGCTTCATTATATTCCAGCTCCCCATTGAAGAGTTTGCTGTAGTATTCCTTGGAAATATAGGCATAGTTTGATGTATAGTTCTCGGTAATAGCATTTACTTCAACCAAGGCCTCTTCATCCTCGCTATTTATGAAGGTTATCGTATCTCCTACTCTAATATCCAAGGCATTGCTAACCTGCTTAGAAATTACTATGCCCTCATCTGGAATCCTAATTTCTTCCTTGGTCTTGGGGTGCCTCAATCTAATTAGCTCTGTTATGACATCATTATCCTTGGGAACTACAACTGATAGATCCTTTTTCCCATTTTCATTGGATATGCTGCCCCCCTCGCGATGAAGCAGGGCAAAATCCGTTATCTCAGGAAATTCATATAATTTATCTAAGCCATCCTCTTCAATACCAATGGAAATATCATAGGCAAATATCTCCCCAAACTGCCTATCTACAACAGACCTTATAGAGTCTCTTACACCAAAGCCTGTTAAGAGTAGGGCGGTGGAGCCAGCTATGCCAAATACCGTCATAAAAAATCTTCTTTTGTATCTTAAAAGGTTCCTCATGGTCACCTTATAACTAAAATTAAACCTATTCCATATAAAGGGTATTTTTTCTAGAATAACAGTTTTACCTATCCTGGGAGCCTTAGGCCTCATCAAGGATGCTGCATTCTCTTTCAACTCACTGCTACAGGCCATAAAGGCTGTCATGGTAATCAACATTACCGCTACAGAGCTGACTATTAGGGCTAATCCAGGGTTGAAAACTAGCTCTACTGGAGGTAGGGCATAGTTGATACCAAAGGCATTAAAGATTATGGTAGGAAAAATAGTATAACCCACTGCTACTCCTACTAGGCATCCTAGGACAGTTGCTGTTAAGGCATAGATGATATACTTAAAGCTTATGTCCCCCTTGTCATATCCTAGGGCCTTTAAGGTACCAATATTAGTCCTTTGCTCATCTACCATTCTTGTCATGGTAGTTAGGGTTACCAGGGCAGCTACTAATACAAAGAAGAAGGGAAAGACCTTAGCTATAGCATCTATCCTATCAGCAGCCCCACCATAATCCATATAGGAGTAATGGCTCTCCCTGTCTAGAACATACCATTGGGCCTCTGGGATATCCTGAATTTCCTTTTCTGCATCCAATATTTCAGCCCATGCTTCCTCCAACTCCTCTTCTACCTCTAACTTGGATTCATGGTACTCTTCCCAGCCTTCTTCCAAGTCCTCCTTAGCCTTGGCTAAGTCTCTTTTAGCCTTATTTATCTCCTGGAGTCCTTCCTTCTCTCCATTGGCAAGGTTTACCTTTTCCTCTTCTAAGGTAGCCCTGGCTTCCTTTAATCCTTGGATATTTCGATTTAATTCTTCCTCACCTTCCATAAGGGCCTGCTTCCCTGCTTCTAATTCTCTCTTCCCGCTTTCAACTTGTTTGGTGGTTTCAGAGAGAATAGCTTCAGCCCTCATTAATTCCATTGACAATGAAATCTTTTGTTCCTCAGGTAGATAAGGGTTTTCCAAGGCTGTGTTGAGTTGGCTTATTTGTTCTTCTAGAAGAATAATGGCATCTTCTCCCTTTTTAAGCTCTGCCTCTGCAAGCTTAAACTCTTCTTCAGCCTGCAACTTCTTATTATTAAAATCTACAATCCCTTTTTCTAGCTCCTTTTCACCTTCAGTAAGTTCTGCCTCAGCCTTGGCTAGCTCTTCCTTTGCTTCCTTTATGGTTCTATGAAAGTCCTTTTCTTTTTTTTCTAATTCCCTTTCACCATCAGCTATTTCCTTCTCAGCATCTTCTAATTCCTTTAGGGCATCAGCCAATTTTTCTTCCGCTTCAGCCTTTCCTTCAAAATACTCTTTCTTACCATCTTCTAATTCTTTCCTGGCTTCGTCGACTATCTCATCATACCTGGCCTCTTCCCGTATCTCAGCTAAATCTTCCAAATCAGCAAGGATGGGGTTTATTAGATCAAAGTATTCATCCCTGTAGGAATTATACTCCCTAGCACCTTGGACGGTTAAGTAAATATCTGTATAGGCATCTAGTTTGAAATTCTCCTGGGGCACTATGATATAGGTTCCAACCTTGCCATTTCCAATAGGACTATTACCCTTCTCAAAGGACAGATAATAAGGAACCTGAACCCTGCCCACCACTGTAAACTCTGTGTTTTCTAGATCCTCTCCTAAGTCATCATCTTTGGGAAGATATAGGCTAATCCTCTCGCCAAGGGGTAGACTGACAAAGTTTTCATCTATAACTTCTACCAGGCACTCATTGGCCCTTTCTGGGTACCTTCCTTCTAACAACCTCATTCCATTAATCTGGTTTGGTGAAATATAGCTATGTACTCTAATAACGGTTTCCCTATCATTAAGCATAGCTAGGGCATCTAAGCTATAGGTTGCTAGGCTTTCCTCAATACCTTGTATTTTATTTATCTCATCTAAGTCTTCCTCAGTTAAACCCAAGGTTGAAACAACCCTAATGTCCATCAACTTATAATCATCATAGTATTTATCTGCAGTATTTTTCATTACCTCTGGCGTTATTTTAAGTCCAGTAAAAAAGGCTACCCCTAAGGCAACAATAGATAGTATGGAGATAAACCTTCCTAATGATTTTCTGATGTCTCTTAAGGCATCCTTGACTAATGCAGTTTTCCTCACTACCATTCAATCCTTTCTACTGGAATAGGATTATCATTAATGGTTTGACTATCAACGATTCCATTTCTAATTCTTATGACCTTATCTCCCATCGGGGCTATGGCTAGATTATGGGTGATGACTACAATGGTCATGCCCATTTCCCTACCTGTATCCTGTAGTAATTTTAATATGGATTTACCAGTATTATAATCCAAGGCACCGGTGGGCTCATCGCATAGGAGGAGCTTGGGATTCTTGGCCAAGGCCCTTGCTATGGCTACTCTTTGCTGCTCCCCTCCAGATAGTTGGGATGGGAAGTTCTTGCTTCTATGGCTTAGTCCCACTGCATCTAGGACCTCTTTGGGATCCAAGGGGTTCTCACATATCTGGGTTGCAAGCTCTATATTTTCCAGGGCAGTTAGGTTTTGTACCAGATTATAGAATTGGAAAACAAAACCTATATCATGTCTCCTATAGGTGATTAAGTCCTTGTGGGAAAATTTGCTAACCTCCCTACCATCAACTGTAATCTTTCCAGATGTTGCTGTATCCATGCCACCCAATATATTTAAAATGGTGCTCTTACCAGCCCCACTTGGGCCAGCTATTATTACAAACTCTCCCTTGTCAATGGAAAAATTCACCCCATTCAGGGCATTAATCTCCACTTCCCCCATTTTGTAGACCTTTTTCACATCTTTAAATTCTATATATTTATCCATAAACCTACTCCTATCAACAAATTGGTAATAATATACTGTAAACCAGATACACCAATAATTATATCATCAGAAGGTTAGATTAACAACGAAAGTCTTTACTTACTGATAATTTAAAACCCTATTGGAAAGTATCCAATAGGGTTTTTCTGTAAACTTTTAAGAGGTCTTATTTGTTTAATGCTTCCTTAACCAAGGCCTTAAACTGCTCAGCACTTGATGTAGCCCCTGAGACCGCATCTATTTCGTCCACGTCCTGCCTTTTTATAAGGGCATTTTCTAATTGCTCATAGGCCTCAGCTGGACTTATACCTGAAGCAGCCTTCATGTTAGCGGCATACTCTTCATCTTCAGATTTTAGTTGGTTGTCTTCATTGATTTCGTCATAGTCAACGGATGTGATTTTACCACCCTCAACTACTATCTCTACTCTACCCCTCCAGCCCCTTTCATCGGGTTCACTTTCTGCTGTATATGTTCCATCCTCATATTTAGCATCATTTGAGGCACAGCCTACAAGCACTGCTAATACCAAGGTAAGTATTAGACCGAATATTAAAGCTCTCTTCATCATTAACACCTCTGTCCTTAAAATATATTAGCACAGACAAGAAAATGGATAATATATTGTCAGTGTCAAATATATATTACCCATTTAATGTTTTTTCTATCAAATTAAAATTTACTTTCCTAGAGCCTGCTTAGGCAGTTAGATTTTTCTTTACCAGCCTCTTCCTGACAAAATCTCCTAATAGTACATATAGAATCGAGAATATAGGTATAAATAGGATTATGCCCATTATACCCATAAGGCTACCACCCAGGGTAACTGCAACTAAGGTCCATAGGGATGGTAAGCCAGATGCCTTACCTACTACTTGGGGATATATGAGGTTTCCTTCAATTTGTTGGATAATTATAAACATGACCACAAACCATAAGGCCATCTTAGGATTAATAACTAGAATCAAGAAGGCCCCTATAAAACATCCAAAAAAGGCTCCTACGATGGGGACTATGGATGTTACAGCAATGGTGACACTTATCATCAAAGCATAGGGGAATTTGAATATAGTCATGGCTATAAAGAACATAACACCTAGTATAATAACTTCAAGTAATTGGCCATGTAGGAAACCTGAAAAAGCGGTGTTTGACAGATTGGCTAGGTAAAACAATCTATTAGCCACCTTCTCAGGGAATATAGCCAGGGTTAAATTCTTAGTCTGCCCAATAAGCTTTTCCTTTTGAAATAGGATGTAGATTGAAAAAACAAAGGCCAGGGCAAAGGTAATTGTACCACTCACTATGGACATGGATATGTTAAGAGTGGACTCTAAAACTGCAATTATGCTGCCCTTAGTAAATTCGATGACCTTGTCCTTCAAACTATTCCAATTGAAATCTATGTAGCCTACCCATTCCATCAGCCTTGGATTGTCCTCTAAAAGAGAGGTTACAAAGGATTGAACTCTTTCAATCATTGCGGGACTTCTTTCAACTAGATCTGTAAAAGTGTTTATAAGTTCTGGGATTATAATAAAGGAAATGGTTATGAATACCAAAATAAAGATAATTAAGGTTATAGTAAAACTAATACCCCGCTTCAGACCATCATGTTTTCTAAGTATGGTTTTATTCCAGGGAATCTTAGTCTCAAAAAAGTTCATAGGGCCTTTTAAGATAAAGGTAATAACTAGACCCAAGATAAAGGGGGATAAAATAGATAGCCCCTGCTTTAAAACATGGACAACTGCTACTATGTTATCCAATAACCACATAAGTATTATTGCAAAACTTATTAAAAATAAGGCTCTTTTTACAAATCTAGAATCTAAATCCATTAATATTCCTACTCTCTTAATAGGTATTTTCTAACTTAATTATGTAAGGACTTATATCTTTCTATATTAGCATCGCTTAAGAATTCATTAGCATCATTTATTTTTTGGAAGATTTCCTTGGCATTAGGTGACTTATTCAAGTCAGGATGATACTCCTTGGCCTTCCTTCTATAGGCTAGTTTTATCTGGTATTTGTCAGCATCATATGGGACACCTAACAAATCGCAGCTCTCTTCATACTTTTTCTTAAACTCTATAGAAGGGTCAGCATAATATTGACCACCATAGTCATATCCTCCATAGCTATAGCCACCAGTGCCTCTTTGATAGTTTTGATACTCATACCACTGTTTGAATCTTTCTTCCCACTGTCGCTGCTGTTCTTCCTGTCTTTTTTCTTGTTCTCGCCTCAGCCTTTCCGCTTCCATCCTCTTGTACCTATTTCCATAACCACCAAAGGAGTCGTATCTAGCCTTTCTACCATGGATGAGGCTATCAGCCCTATCAAATAAATACTCTGTAATTATATACTTAATATATTTTAAATATGAAACAAACTTAGTCCCCAAGATAGGGATTATGATTAATAATAATATAAAGCTAGTAATAACTGGATTAAATAGTAAGGCGAGCGCATAGGGAGAAAACAAGAACAAAAATAAACAGCCTCCCATGCTTATGAGGCCAATAAGACCCCTTCCGATTGACCTGACTAATGAAACTATGATTTCAAATATATTAATGATGACATCAAAAATAAATGAAATAAATTTAGTGACTCCATTAAGAATCTTGCCTAAAAATTTCTTGATTAAACCCATGATGTACTATACCTCTTCCTATCAATCAGTTTACCATCTCATTATATATAATCACATTATAATAACTTTTTCAATAGTTTGAACTTAATTATTTGTCTTTAAGATATGCAAAGACCTTGGTTAGGTCTGAAGCAATCATAAAGTATCAGATTAATTAATTACTTAAAAGCTTTTGTTGATAACGGTTATCTTTTACTTTTATGGGTATATTCTTAATAGTTTAGAAAAATTATGAATTGCTAATAATATAAATAAAAAATAAAATGGAGGTAATAAGATGACAAAGATAGCTATAATACTTGGATCAACCAGACCAGGAAGAATAGGCGAGCAGGTAGCAAAATGGGTATTGGAAAATGCAAAAAAGAGAAGTGATGCAGAGTTTGAACTAGTTGATGTTGCTGACTACGATTTACCCCTACTAGATGAGCCCATGCCACCTGGATATAGACAATACACTAAGGACCATACCTTTAGATGGTCAGAGAAAATTGAGGAATTTGATGGGTTCATAATGGTAACTGCAGAATATAATCACGGTATACCTGGAGCTTTGAAAAATGCCATCGACTATTTATTCGAGGAGTGGAATCATAAGGCAGTAGGCTTTGTAAGCTATGGTAGTGCCATGGGAGTTAGGTCGGTAGAGCATCTCAGACTTGTGTCAGCAGAATTAATGATGGCAGATGTCCGCCAACAAGTGATGTTATCACTCTTTACTGACTTCGAGGACATGAGTAAATTCAAACCCCAAGATTATCATCTAGAATCACTAAATTCTCTTTTTGACCAAGTAATAGCTTGGAGTAATGCCTTGAAGGTATTAAGAAAATAAGATTTAGTTCATTTGAGGGATATATTGCAAAGACAATATATCCCTTCTTCATGTCTATTAACCTATATTTATAATATCATTTAGATATTCATCTAATATCATTGACATGTATCTAAGTTTGTAGTAATATAGGGTCAAATATTAAAGGAGAGGTTTATATGTTCACTATACACCATGAGCCTAATTGGGTTTATGAGGCTGCAAGTTGTCTGGCCAAAATTAACCAGGACAAGGATGAAAATATGCTGGATGAAGATAAAAAGTTTGGCATGACTCGGGAGGAAATGGAAGATTACTTCTCTAACTATGATGAGTATAAGGAAGCTGTAATATCTGAGCTTAGGCCTATATATGACGAATATCCCCATCTGGGAAAATACTTCCAAGGAACTGACTTAGACAACCTAATTACTACAGTTGCTGGCTTTCTTACATTTTTCATTGAGGATATATCCACGTTAAAAAATGACCGGGAAGGAATTGATAGGATAGTAAATAAGTCTATGTCCTCCCTATTAGATGAGCATCTAAAGTTGCCAGAAGATTTGAATCTTGAAATAAGGGATCTAGCTTCCCTATTAGATTATCTAGAGAATGTGGAATTAGAGGATAAAACCAAGCTGCTCTTAATCAGCCTCTATAATAATCGTTATGAAGTATTAGGGGACCTAGCTGAACTAATAAACCAGTGTATTCCAATTTTAAAGGACCATTTTAATATCATAGAGGATGATTTCAAAAGGGCCCTTTCTTCTCTGGGTGACAGGGATAAGTTGAATAGCTTTATGAAGGATACAATCAATGTCCAGTTGGATATACCGGAAAAGACAGTATTCTATTTTAGTATCTTCAATTCCAACCAAATATCCATTATGGAATCCCATGAAGATAAAGTGATATCATATATAGGAATATTTGTGGAGGACTTAATTAAACTGACTGAAAAGAATAAATTCAATGATACTAGGATTCTATCCGACTTAAAGGCCATTAGTGACCCTACAAGACTAAGAATTATAGGCCTCCTATCGGATAAAAAAATGTACCTTCAGGAGATAGCAGAAGCCCTTGAATTGGCCCCATCTACTATCTCACACCATATACAGATATTGCTGAACACTATGTTGGTTTCTGTAACAGTGGATGCTATGAACTCGAGGAAGATATTTTATGAGACAAATAAGGATAAGGTTAAGGAATTAGGTGAATCTATCAAAAACCTTGTTTCAAATAATAGATATTAGGAGTGACTATTATGGAAAGAAACCCCAATGTTACCTATGGTGAAATGTTAAACAGATTAATTAGGAATATAAGTAAACGAAATAGGATGATTTTCTTTTATTTTGCTATTTATACTATAGCAGCCTCCATCTATCCATTTTTTTCTATTATTATGCCCAAACTCCTAATCAGCGAATTAACCCTGGTAGCAGGGGCTAGCTTAAACAAGATACTGATTATTACCCTAGGTTATTTTCTTTTGACTAGTATCTTTGGCTTTATACGTACCTTTATTCATGATCTAGCCTATCCCATGATAACTAAACTAAGGATAGATTATCTAAGGGATGTGTTCGATAAGATTATAAGCATGGATTATAAGTACGCTGAAGATGCTAACTTCTTGGAAGAAAACAATAGGGCTATGAGGGCAGCCAGCAGCAACGATGTAGGTATAGAAGGTATATATCATAAGCTCTTTGAAAGCATGGCTATATTTTTGACCATTCTAGCCCTCACAATTTTTATAGGGGCATTAAATCTATGGATTCTTTTTGGGCTTATTCTCAACATAATAGCTACAGTATATATAAATAATAGGGTACATGAATACCAATATGAAATGAAGGGTAAACTGGGCCATGCCGAAAGAAGGAAGAATTATTACTATAAGACAACCCATGATTTTGGTTACGGTAAGGATATTAGAATATATAGCTTAAAGGATAGAATCTTATCGAATTATAATAAGGAGATTGAAAATCTAGTTGCCCTACATAGAAAAATAAGAAACAAGGAGTATTTATTGGGTTTTCTAGGCCTGGGGACTCTATTAATAAGTAGTTCCCTGACCTATGGCATCCTAATATATATGGCTTTTAATGGAATGACTATAGCGGATTTTTCCATGTATCTTGCTGCCATAACCAACCTGTCCCTTCTAATGAAGTCTTTTGCAGATAATATCTCCTTTATTATCAGCGAAGGTAGGTATGTCAGGGATTTCTATGAATTTTTAGATAGGAATTTAGGTGGGTCAGGCGGTCACAGGGGTCCTATTGAGAATGATACCCTAGATATTGAGTTTAAGAATGTTAGCTTTAAATATCCTAAAACAGATAAATATATCTTTAAGAATCTAAATTTTAAGATCAACAAGGGTGAGAGGCTGGCCATTGTCGGGGTTAATGGGGCTGGTAAAAGTACCTTGGTGAAATTGATGACAGGACTCTTTGATGTCACTGAGGGGGAAATTTTAATAAACGGAGTCCCCATTAAAGAATTCAGTAAAAAAGCCCTCTACTCTATGTTTTCTGTGGTCTTCCAAGATGTAAATATATTGGCCTTTACTATAGCAGAAAATATAGCCTGTTCTTCAGATAACTTAGATAGGAATCGTATCCTTACAGCATTAGACAGGGTGGGTTTAGGTCAAAAGATAAAGAATCTGCCTAAGGGCTTGGACCAAATGATGTTAAAGGTAATTGAAGAAGACGGAGTAGAGTTTTCCGGCGGAGAAAGCCAGAAATTAGTTATAGCCAGGGGGCTTTATAAGGATGCAAATATGGTAATCATGGATGAACCTACTGCTGCCCTAGATGCCTTGGCAGAAGCAGAGATTTATGAGAATTTTAGCGAGCTGGTAAAGGGAAAAACTGCCCTATATATCTCCCATAGATTAGCCAGCACTAAATTCTGCGATAAAATCATCCTTCTAGATAAGGAGGGTATTAGGGAATATGGTAGTCATGATGAGCTCATCAAGAAAAAGGGAGCCTATTATGAGATGTTTACCATCCAGGGCAAATATTACAATCAAGGGGGTAGCAAAGATGAAGCATATGCAGAAGCTTAAAATCTTCTTTTCTATGGCTTGGAGTATCTCCCCTCCCTATATTTTAATGCTGGTATTAGATACTCTACTTCCAAGCCTTCACATATTTACTAATGTTATACTACCTAAATACTTAATAGATGAATTAACAGGTGGCATGAACAAGGATAGGCTGATACTCTTTGGTTCCCTGATAGTATTGTCAAATCTATGTTTTACCTTCTTAACCAATACCACTAAGAAGTATATGGAAGTTAAGAAAGTCTATATGGCTGATAAGTTTAGCCAGGCCATGGCCAAAAAGATTATGAATGTAGAGTTTTCCTATTTAGAGAATCCATACTATCTGGACTTAAAGGAAAGGGCTGTATTTGCCATCAATAACCAGGGAACCCTACAAAATTTAATCAGTAACCTGGCCATAGTATTGAAGAATCTACTTACTATTATAGGATTGTTAGCCATAATGTTTACCTTGAGCTGGATTTTGGTTTTATTATTAATAATTACCATCATAATATCCCTCTTGATATATAAGTCCTTTGTGGCCTATCAGATGAATTTTTTCCAAGAAATTATACCTGTAAACCGTAGGTATGGATACTATATGGGTTTTGCCTTTGATGAAAAAATTCAAAAAGATATTAGACTATATAATATGAATAAAATGATGATTGATAGGGTTACCTACTATAACAATGAAATCAACACCTGGTTCTCTGCCTATTACAAAAAACAGGGCTTGTTCCTAAGTCTATATGGGATAGTAAATGACTTACAGGCAACCCTAGCCTATGGTTATGTAGGTTTAAGGGTTATTTCTGATAGATTTGGGGGAAGGATTTCACTGGGTTCTTTCACCATGTATGTTGCAGCTGCTATTAACTTTACTACAGCTACAGTGGAGTTAGGCTCCGGTCTGATGAGGTTGATACAGATGCTAGGTTATCTTGAACCCTTTGTGGAGTTTATGTCCCTTCCAGATGAAGATGTTAGAGAGGGTAGATTTGAGCTCACTGGTGATATTGAATCCATTGAATTTTCAAATGTATCCTTTAAATATCCAGGTAGTGACAGCTTAGTTCTTGAAGATATCTCCTTTAAGATCAAAAAGGGCGAAAAGATTTCCATAGTTGGACTAAATGGAGCCGGGAAAACCACCATGATAAAATTAATCTGTAGGCTGTATCAGCCCACTAAGGGAAAGATTTTGATAAATGGTCGTGATGTTTTTGAATATGATCACAAGTCCTACATGGATAAGATTGCTGCTGTTTTTCAGGATTATAAACTTTTTGCCTTTAGCATCGATGAAAACATCACCTGTAAGGAAATTAATGCTGACCCTGAAAGAACGAGAACCATAATTAAAGAAGTAGGATTAAAGGAAAAGATTGATGATTTACCTGATGGTTTATCCAGCCTTTATGGAAAGGCTTACGACGATAAGGGGATTGAGATGTCCGGTGGAGAAGGTCAAAAAATTGCTATTGCTAGGGCCCTTTATAAGGATGCTTCCTTGATTATATTGGATGAGCCCACCAGTGCCTTGGACCCCTTAGCAGAAGCTGAAATCTACGAACACTTCAATAGTATGGTAGGAGACAAGACCGCCATCTACATCTCTCATAGGATGTCTAGCAGTGTCTTCTGTGATAGGATTTTAGTCATTGAAGGTGGTAAAATTTCAGCATATGATACCCATGAAAACCTACTTAAAAATAAGGATAGCCTATATGCTAAACTTTTCAACTCCCAGGCGGCAAATTATGAATTAGCTTAAAAAGAGACAGCCATTAGAATACTTGGCTGTCTCTTAAATCTACATTTATATTCGCAAGCTCATGGGCCCTTTTAAAATCTTCATGGTACTCCATGAAAACATCCACCATTATAGGGTCAAAATGCTTGCCCCTCTGTTTACTGATTAATTGCAAGCTCTTAGCATGGGAATAGGCTTCCTTGTAGACTCTTTTTGAACGCAAGGCATCATAAACATCCACTATAGCCATTATTCTACCAGAAATTGGAATTTCTTCACCCTTTAATCCATAAGGATAGCCTGTACCATCCCACCTTTCATGATGGGAAATTGTTATGTCCATACCCATTTCTAGGAAGGAGTTACCCTTATACTGACTATAGACTTCCTTTATAGTCTCATAGCCAATGATTACATGGTTTTTCATAATCTCAAACTCTTCAGCAGTAAGTCTTCCCTTTTTTAGGAGTATACCGTCTGGAATTCCCACCTTGCCTATATCATGTAAGGGGCTGGCATTATAGATGTTTTCTATAAATGCATCATCTATCAAGGCCTTATACTTTGTGTATTTTCTCAAGTATATGGCCATCAACCTGCATAGGGTAGCGGTTCTTTCAACATGATTGCCAGTTTCATCATCCCTTGATTCAGCTAATTTTACTAAGGCGAAGATTGTAGCCATCTGAGCTTTGGAGATTTCATTTACCTTCTCGTTAACAAGCTCTTCTAGATGATTTGTATAATTCTGGAGCATCTCCCTACTGATTAATAGCTCCTCGTTCTTTTCTTCGAACTTCTTAGATAGCTCTGAATACTTTATCATTAAATCTGTCATCAATCTAGTAAGATTATGGCTATCAATCTGGTCGGCAAACCTATCTAGCTGAAGCTTATAAAAATCATCTATTAGGTTGTCATTATTTTCTATGTCTAAACTAACGATGGCTAAGACCCCTTTCTAATAAATAATAGTCAAACCCAATATGCTCCTCTTTCTTCAATAGGTTAATTAGATAGTTTAAATCTTCCTTTGAATCAATCAGGCTACCATGTTGGGGTGCTACTAATACTGGATCTATTCTTTCTATTTGCTCTAGGGCATATCTCAAAGAAGCGGCGGAATTCATCTTCCGTCTATGAAAATCCAAGATTCCATGAACCTTACAATCCCTCTTACTTATTGGACAGGTCTTTTGAGTCTCACAATCTTTGCACTCCTGGGGTATGGAGCAATATAAGCTCCAATTTATATCATAGCTCCCAAATATGTCACTGGAAAAAAGGGTTTTCGTTTTACAATCATAGGTTATAAAACTGCCCGCTTCATGGACATAAGGAGTCTGGTAAAACTCGAGTCTTCGTCCACTCTTTAAGGTATAGGAATATCCTAAATCTTCAATGCAGAGTTTGGGAGTTTTTGTGGAATAATAATTGATGAAAACATTATTCTCCTTGTGGGAGATAATCTTTAACTCTGGATTATCTATAATGCCTTCTAGATGGGGTAAACTTCCACATAAATCTGGATCAGTATGATGATAAATCAGGGTAGTTATATTCTTAGGATTTATACCAAGTCTTAGAATTTTCAACATAACTGTACTGAAGTCTTCTCTACTTCCCCCATCAATGAGGACTACTTCCTCATCTTCCACAATTATATAGGGATTACAATGTAAGCCTGCCTTGTCATCATTAAAACCTACCCAATAGATTCCATTTGCTATTTTAATTGATTCAAAGTAGTCTAAATCATTATTTATTATATCGGCCATTCTATTCTCCTTATTAATATGAAATTGTCCTCATATTACATTATAACTAAGTTTAGGTTTATTTTAAAGATTTTGAACAGATTAATTGGCTTTACAGTAGGCATCGATTGAGTCAGCTACATTTTTGGCTCTTACAACTGCTTCAACAACAGTCTTAGCCCCTGTCACAACGTCACCTGATGCAAATACACCCTTCCTTGTGGTTTCACCTGTTTCACTGGTTAATAATAATCCACATGTTGTTGTATCAAAACCCTTGTTATTAACGACTATATTATTCTTTGGATTTTGGCTGACAGCTATTATCACAGCATCACATTTAAATAAGCTTTCTGAATTCTCTATCTCTTTTAGTAGTTTTTCGCCATTTTCATCAACTGCTATTTCAGTTTTTCTATATATAAGTCCTTCATCTACTATTTCTACAGGTGTCTTAAACAGCTCGAAGTCTATTCCCTCATCCTTGGCTTCTTCTATCTCGTGCCTTGTTGCTGTCATGCTCTCAAAATCTCTCCTATAGATTATACTAACTTCTTTGACTCCGTTTCTTTTCGCTGTCCTAGCTGCATCCATGGCTGTATTACCGGCACCGATAACCGCTACCTTATCACCTAGACTATATACCGATGGAGACTTTAAATAATCAATAGCATAGTGAGCATTACCTAAACTTTCTCCCTTAATATTTAAAGTCCTAGGATTCCATACTCCTGTACCAATAAAAATCGCCTTGTAACCATCTTCAAATAGCTTGTCAATGGTTAAGACAGGTCCTATTAGGGTATTGGGTCTAATCTTAACACCTAACTCAATCAACATATCATGAAACCTGTCCAATACATCTTTGGATAATCTAAAGTCTGGAATTCCATATCTTAAAACCCCACCTATTTTCTCGTTGGTTTCAAACATGGTAACCTTATAACCCCTACGGGCTAATGTTACAGCTATAGTTAACCCTGCTGGGCCAGAACCTACTATGGCTATTCTATCCTTATTAAGTTCACTTGGTTTTATTTGGACATTTCTTAAGTATTCCGTAGAAATCTTCTCTTCCATTTTATAGAAGTCTATCGGTTCTCCCTTTATTCCCTTGATACAATTCCCCTTACATAGGTTTTCATGGGGACAAACAACTGCACACATGGCAGAAAGAGGATTGTTGTCAAATAAAATCTCCCCAGCCTGTTGGAGATTATCTTCCCTTATCAATTGAATAATCTCTGGTATGGGAGTGTTAATTGGACACATTTCCATACATCTTGGCTTTTTACACAATATACACCTATTTGCCTCATCAATTAGCTCTCGATACATACCATCACTCTTTCTTTAATTTTTGAACTCAATTATTAGTGATACCCTTAGAAAGGATTTCTAATCATAAAATCTTTAATGTTGCTTCTCATCTAATCTATTATACATGACATTTAAGTTTTGTAAAATAAATTGTCTTATTAAGCCTGAATAATATGAATAATAATTAATAATAGATTTATTATAAATAGAAAGCCCATTAAAGGGTATAAATTATGATAATTTATAGAATAAATGGAGGTGGAAACACTGAAAAACAAACTCCTTATAGTTATAATTGCCCTATTGATACTCTTTAGTCCCATAGACGTTTTTGCTGATGAAGACTTAATTATTTCATCTTGGTTGGTGGAGGCAGAATTAAAGGAAGATGGGTCCTTGGCTATTATTAAGGACGTAACCTATGACTTTAATAGCTCCTTCAACGGCATATATATGGATATAATCCTAGATGATATGATGGAAATAAAGGATCTCCAAGTCTTCGAACTAGAATCAGGCCAAGAGATTGAATACAGCCAAGACCAAAGGGCCAAAAAAGGCCAAAGTCAAGTCTATAGCATGGACTTGACAGCTAATAGTGCCAATATCATGGTCTTTTCTCCATCGGAAGATGAGATTAAAACCTTTAGGTTCAAATATTTACTTACTAATGTAGCAAGTAGACACACAGATACAGGGGAACTCTACTTCAAATTAATAGGAGCAAATAACGAAACTCCTATAGATTATTTTAAAGCTACCATAGAACTTCCAAGTTTTTCTCAAAATGATGTAAAAATCTTCGCCCACGGCCCATTACATGGCAAAACATACTATGACAAGGAGGTCGTAGTCTTAGAAGTCAATGACCTCCCTGCTAAAACCTTTGTTGAAACCAGGATTCTATTTCCTCAAGACTACATTCCTTTAGCTAGCAGACAGGGTAATAGGTCCTTGGAAGAAATTCTTGATGAAGAAGAAAGCTTGCTAGAAAAGATTAGAGAAGATGCTGTAAGAAGGGAAAATCGGAAATCCATATTAAATAAGATTTCCCTTGGACTAAGTGCCCTTGGCCTTTTGATTTTGGGTTTCCTTGTTACTAGGTTAAAAAGAAATCCAGATATATTTACCAATATGAAGGATATATATCCTGATGAAATAAGCCCAGCAGAGTTGAGCCTATTTATGAATTTAAGCATAGGCCCTAGAGCCTATATTGCAACCCTCTTAGATTTGGCAAGAAGGGAATATTTAAGACTTGAAACAATAACATCTACTGATATTAAGAAAAAGACAAAGGTGAGAGAATCAGATACTTATCTATTTATAAAAAATGATACTCCCACAAATAAGCTACTTAAGCATGAAGAATTCCTCATGAGTTGGTTCTTTAATACTATAGGAGATGGTAAAAAGCTAACCACAGCTGAGATAGATGGTTACCGTGAAAAATATTCCACTAACTTTTATAAGGAACAGTCAGCCTGGTCTAAGCTGGTAAAGGATGAACTCTTATCCCGAGAATATTATGACCCACGAGGAAAGACTTATGGGGTTTTTACCCTTGTAATCAGCCTTTTCCTATTTGTTTTAAGTATTGTAAGCCTGGTCAACGAAGGGCTATTTGGAATTCTCTTGTTGCTTATTAGTTTTATAATGATGATTTATGGAATTACCCTCTTCCAAAGAAAGTCTGAAAGAGGATATATCCAATATCAATTATGGAAGGATTTTAAGAAGAATAATCAAGTGAAAGGCTCAGAAGGTCTAGGTCTCTCTACTGATTTAGCTATAATTTACCTAATAGCCTTAGGCTTACCTATGAAGGACTTAGATGAATATAGGAAATCAGTGGATTTTGAGTACTATCCGATGCACTGGGGTTATTTCTTCTTCCTAACCAATAGTCAGGGTGGTTCTAGGTTTGAAGACAGTTTTAATAAGAGCTTCTATGGCAATGCTACTAATTCATCTTCCAGCTCCTTTGGTGGTGGAGGCGGCTTTTCAGCCGGTGGTGGAGGCGGTGTTGGTGGAAGCGGCTCCGGTGGATTTTAATTGTAAAGGAGGCTTTATATGTTGAGAGTATATAAGCGAAGTGGTAGAATAGAAAACTTTGACAACCACAGGCTGATGACCAGTCTGTTAAATACTGGATATGATATGAACTTTACCCTTAATCAAAGGGAATCTGAATTGCTGGTTGAAGAGATCAAAGACAAGATAATTGATATTAGAGAAGAAGATGGTTTGACCTCTACCTTTGAAATCAGGGCCCTAGTAACCTATATCTTGAGAAAAAGAGGCTACTCGGATTTAGCCTACCACTATTATAAAAACAGATTTAATTAAAATATCCCCTATAATTTGCCTAGCAATTTATAGGGGATTTCTTCTTCAATATGCAAATATTAATCATCATTTTCAAGTAATACCTTGGCACAATAGTTAATGACATCACTTCTTTTTATTATTCCAATAAATGTTTCCTCATCATCTACCACAGGAACAAAATTTTGATTTTGTACTAGGGTTACCAGGTCCATGATATTTGAGTTTATGGATACTGACTTACACCTTGTATGTCTCTCTACATCTTTGATAGAAACCTTGCTGGTATCCTTTATTGTAAGTCCAGGAGTGTTCTTTAATTTCCACAATAAATCTCCTTCTGTAATGGTTCCCACATATCTGCCATCCTTCTCTATCAGTGGTATAGCAGAATATGTATGGTGTTCCATCTTTTCTAATACCTGCCTCATTGTCGAATCTGTTGTTGCATAGATTATTTCACTTTTTGGTGTTAAGAAAAATGCTATATTCATCTCATTCCCCTTTTCTAGTTTTAAGAATTCTTTCTAAAAAACCCTATTAACTTGTCTATACTTTCTTGGCTGGTAGCCCAAGAGGTTACAAGTCTTATGACTGAGCTGTTATCATCTACCTTTCCAAGAGTATAAAATGCAAATTCTTCAGATAACTTTTTAATCAAGTCATTGGGTAATATTGGGAAAATCTGATTAGAACAAGGTTCTGCAAAAAACTTATACCCAAGTTCTTTTAATACTTCGGTTACTTGCTCAGCCATCTTGTTAGCATGTTCAGCCAATTCAAAAAACAGGTTATCCTCAAATAAGGCTTCAAATTGTATGCCTAAGAGAAATCCCTTAGAAAGCATAGCCCCTTTTTGCTTAAGCAGATATCTGAAATCTTCCTTTAAATCATCTCTGGTAATAACTATTGCTTCCCCTAGATAGGCCCCGTTCTTGGTTCCTCCTATATAGAAAACGTCGGTCAAATCAGCTATATCCTTTAAGCTAAGGTCATTTATTCTACTTGTTAAGGCGGAACCCAACCTTGCCCCGTCTAAGAATAAGTAGAGCCCCTTCTCCCTACATAAGTTGCTTATAGCTGTCAACTCTGCCTTAGTATATACAGTTCCAAATTCTGTTGAGTTAGATATATAAACCATCTTTGGTTGGGGTCTAGTCTCTGTGGAATATATATCAAGTCCTTGCTTAATAGCCTCTAGAGTTAGCTTACCCTCCTTACTCGGAACACTAATTATTTTATGTCCAGTTGCTTCGATAGCCCCAGTTTCATTGGTAAATATATGACCTGTATCAGCAGCAATCACTGCTTGATGGGGTCTCAAAAAAGAGGAAATTACTAATAGATTTGCCTGAGTCCCCCCAGATGTAAATTGAATTTCTGCATTTGGATCAGCGATTATTCCCCTAATATAGTCTCTTGCTCTATTACTATGGATATCACTTCCATATCCAGCATTTTGCTCCAAATTGGATTTTTTCATATAATCTAAAATCCTTGGATGGGCACCCTCACTATAATCACTGGCGAAACTATACATTCCGATTACCTCCATTAAATAAATTTGGACTTAGTTTAATTCTATCACAAATTTAATATTAAGGCATTATTAATAGACCAGAAAACTATAATGTATTAAAGTTATTTCTATTTTAGAATGGGGGTAAAATGGATTTGGGACTTCTAAAAAAGCTTAGAAAAGGATTTTCAACAAAAGTTATTAATAAGGAACCGGATAAACCACCTGCCTTAAGCCATGAAGAAAAATTAGCTATAGAAGAAGTTGAAATCGCTAGGTCAAATTTTAATGATGCAGATGAAGATACTATAGATTTAGCAATTTATGAACTTATGGTTGCAGAAGAAAGACTAAATCTACTAATCAAGAATAAAAAGAAGAAGTAATAGAAAAACTATCACTTCCCCATCACCTCAAAAGCCAACCTATTATAGGGTAATTCCCTTATAAAATCCGTCCCTTCATCCCCTCTTCTATATATAGATCCTCTAATCCCCAAAACTCCTTGAACTGCTTATAGGAGTTTAGGGCCTTTTCCTTATCGCCTTTTGAAGATTTAATAGCCCTTATCATAATGTTTTTGGGGGTATGCTCCATGTCAATAAATTCAAGTAATTGGACTTGATAACCCATGATCTCTAGGACCTGACCTCTTAGGCTATCTGTAACTAAAGCACTAAGCCTTTCACGTATTATACCATGCTTAAGCATTGGTTCAAGTGCATCCGATTGAATCTTGTCATAGAATTCATGCTGGCAACATGGGACCGATAGAATTACCTTAGCCTTCCAATCTATTGCCTTTATTAAGGCCGCATCAGTAGCAGTATCACAAGCATGTAAGGTAATCACCATATCCACATCCAAAAGATTATCATAGTCCTTAATGTCCACATGGATGAAGTATAATCCCTTATAATCTAAATCCTTGGCAACCTGGTTACAAAAATTAATTACATCCTCCTTTAAATCAAGTCCGATAATATTTACATCAAATTTTAGTATCTCAACCAGGTAATAATATAGGGCAAAGGTCAAATAGCTTTTACCACATCCAAAGTCTATGATATTTAGTCTCCCGTCCTTCTTTATTCTTGGAATTATATCTTCTACCAGTTCTAAAAAGCGATTGAGCTGTCTAAACTTATCATATCTCTTCTTTGAGACCTTCCCCTCCTTAGTCATTACCCCCAATCTAATGAGAAAGTCTATAGGTTCTCCATCTTGAAGAATATATTTCTTCCTTCTATTGTGGGATAAATCTAAGGACTCCTTGCTAGCCTTCTTTTTTAGAATCTTAACCTTGTTCTTTTTACTGATTAGGATTTGGTAGTCTGCCTCCCTTGTAAACAAGATAGCCTGCCTGAAAATACCATTTAAAAGATCAAGCATCTCAAGCCCAGCCTTATCATGCTCCAAATTTTTGTGAATGACCTTCTCAGAATAATAGTAGGTAAACTGATACATAATTTCTTCCCTTATTAATACTGGTTTTACATCAACCTTCTTAAAACTATCTAAAGACTTCTTTCTTAGATTACTAAATACTCCCTTGATTAAACTATGATTATCTATTATTTCCCTCAGAAGAGCTTCCTTTTCCACTGACTTACTCCTTCTA
>JAAYTL010000004.1 GCA_012518035.1 Tissierellia bacterium
GGAGTTTTCGTCCCTAAGTCTTATGACTTAGGGACTTTTTTATTAAAGTAGTGGATCAAAACTATAGAAACATAGATTTTAAGCAAGGAGAGATAGAATTGAACAAGTTTAATGAATTATCTAATGAACCTGTAAAGGTACGTGAAGATAAGATCTCCCAATATTGGAAGGAGATAGATCTATTAAAGAGATCTGTAGAGACAAGGGAGCCAGATAAACCATATATTTTTTACGAAGGACCTCCTACAGCCAATGGAAAGCCTGGAATCCACCACGTAATGGCCAGGACCCTAAAGGACCTTACCTGTAGATACAAGACTATGAGGGGATACCAAGTCAAGAGAAAGGCAGGCTGGGATACCCATGGTTTACCTGTAGAGATTGAGGTGGAAAAACAGCTTAATCTTAAGAACAAGAAGGATATAGAGGCTTACGGTATAGAAGAGTTTAACAAGCAATGTAGGGAGTCAGTCTTTAAGTACGAAAGACTCTGGAGGGATATGACCGAAAGAATGGCCTATCTAATTGACTTGGATGATCCCTATATAACCCTAGAAGATGACTATATAGAATCAGTTTGGTGGATTTTGAACAAATTTTTCAAGGAAGGCTATATCTATGAAGGACATAAGATCCTGCCCTATTGTTCACGCTGCGGTACAGGTCTAGCTAGCCATGAGGTGGCTCTAGGTTATGAGGAGATTAAGTCCGAAACAGCTGTAGCTAAGTTTAAGCGCAAGGACAAGGATGAATACTTCCTAGCATGGACTACAACACCATGGACCCTACCATCCAATGTGGCCCTAACTGTGAACCCTGATATTACCTATGTAAGGGTAAGGCAGAATGATGAAATCTACTATTTAGCCAAGGACTTAGCTGACAAGGTCTTGGGAGAAGACTATGAGGTATTAGAAGAGCTATTGGGTAAGGACTTGGAGTATATTGAATATGAGCAATTGATTCCATTTGTAGATGTTCCGGGCAAGGCCTTTTATCTGACAGTGGCAGACTATGTAACGGTAGAAGATGGAACCGGTATAGTCCATACAGCCCCTGCTTTTGGTGAAGATGACTACAATTTGGGAAGGAAGTATGGTTTGCCAGTCGTCCAACCTGTCTCCGAGGAAGGTAAATTCACAGCTACCATTTGGAAAGACAAATTCGTCATGGATGCAGACCCTGAAATTATCAGATGGCTAAGGGAAAATGGAAAGCTTTATAAGAAGGAGAGAATGGAGCACAATTATCCACACTGCTGGAGATGCCGTACACCACTTCTTTACTATGCTAAGCCTTCCTGGTATATAGAGATGACCAAGCTCAAGGACCAACTTGTAGAGAATAACAATGGTGTAAATTGGTACCCATCCTTTGTAGGAGAAAAGAGGTTTGGAAACTGGTTAGAGAATGTAAATGACTGGGCCATATCCAGGAGTAGGTACTGGGGAACCCCCCTACCAATTTGGAGATGTGATGAATGTGGTCATGTAGACAGTGTTGGCTCTAGGGCTGAACTAGTGGAAAGAGCTATTGAAGATATAGATGAATCCATTGAGCTTCATAGGCCTTATGTGGATGATGTTCACTTAAGATGCGACAAGTGTAATTCAACTATGACCAGGGAAGAGGATGTAATCGATGTCTGGTTTGATAGTGGTGCTATGCCATTTGCCCAACATCACTATCCATTTGAGAATAAGGAGAATTTTGACTCCCTATTCCCAGCAGACTTTATCAATGAGGGAATCGACCAGACCAGGGGATGGTTCTACTCACTTATAGCCATCTCAACCTTTGTAACTGGAAAGTCCCCCTATAAGAATGTATTGGTAAATGACTTAATTTTAGACAAGGACGGTAAGAAGATGTCCAAGTCAAGGGGTAATACGGTAGATCCCTTCGAGCTCTTCGACAAGTATGGGGCGGATGTATTGAGATGGTACCTAATATATGTATCACCACCTTGGACTCCAACTAAGTTTGACGAGGATGGCCTAAGGGAGGTAGAATCCAAGTTCTTTAGGAGTATAAGAAACGTATATAACTTCTTCTCCCTATATGCAAATACTGATGAAATAGACCCTAGAGAGTTCTTTATACCCTACCAAGACAGGCCAGAAATAGACAAGTGGATTCTATCCAAGTATAATTCCCTAATCAAGGCTTGTAGGGAGGATATGGATATATTCGAATTGACTAGGGTGGTCAGGGCTATCCAGGACTTTGTAATAGAGGATTTATCCAACTGGTATATCAGGAGATGTAGAAGGAGATTCTGGTCTACAGACCTAGATGAAGATAAGAAGGCTGTATATAACACCACTTATGAAATCCTAGTAGGAATTTGTAAGATGGTAGCACCCTTCATACCATATACATCTGAGGAAATCTATAGGAATTTAACAGGAGAAGAGTCAGTCCATCTTGCATATTATCCAGAGCCAAATGAGGACTTAATCCATAAGGAAACTGAAGAAAGGATGGATTTAGTAAGGGACCTTGTGGGATTAGGAAGGGCCTCTAGGGAAAATGTTAAAATAAAGGTTCGTCAACCTCTAAGTGAGGTAGTCATAGATGGTAAATATGAAGAACAAATTGGGGATTTGGTCTCCTTGATTATGGAAGAGTTAAATGTCAAGGAAGTAGTATTTGAAAATGATCTATCCCAATTCATGGACTACTCACTGAAACCAAACTACAAGGTGGTAGGCTCCATACTAGGACCTAAGGTTAAATCCTTTGCTAAGCTTCTAGGCCAACTGGATGCCAAGGATACAGTTGAGAAACTAGAAAGGGACGGAAAGTTAGTCCTAGAACTAGATGGCGAGGAAACAGAAATCCTAGAAGATTATGTCTTGGTTACAATTTCTTCTAAGGAAGGATTTAATGTAGTCATGGAGAACAACCTGTTTGTAATCCTTGATACCAGTTTAACACCTGAATTAATAAATGAAGGTTATGCCAGGGAGTTTGTATCCAAGATTCAACAGATGAGAAAGAATAATGGCTATGAGGTCTTAGATAGAATAAACATCTTCTATGATGGTAGCGATGAAATCGCAGCAGCCATAGATGAATATGATGACTTTATCAAATCAGAGACTCTAGCTGAAAAGGTGGATAGGATATCAGATGATAGCCTAGAAAAACAAGATTTAAACGGTCAAATGACTGGCATTAAACTAGAAAAGATTAGCTAATAAAGAAGGTAGATGGCTTATAACCATCTACCTTCTTCTTATTTATATCAATGGGTTTTAAAATCTATCAATTCCACTTCAGGAGAAATAAAGTCCTCCTTAACTGGCTCTGTCTTCATCAAGTCTGTACTTAGATATTTCTTATTATCATCAGGGAAGACAGTTACAACAATGGAGTCTGGTCCTAGGATCTCATGGACCATAATAGCTCCCAGGAAATTGGCACCCGTTGAGATACCCACTCCCAATCCCAGCTTAGAAGATAATTTCTGGGCCATGATTATGGCATCCCCATCGTCCACACTTATTATTTCATCCAACTTATCTAACTTGAGGATTTCAGGAATGAATTCATCAGATATTCCTTGAATCCTATGTTTTCCAACCTTATAGCCTGTCCTCAGGGTAGGAGAGTTGGCTGGCTCCAAGGGATGAACCTTAATAGTTGAATCCATCTCCCTAAGGTACTTGCCTATACCCATAATAGTGCCACCTGTGCCTACTCCCGCTACGACAGCATCTGGCCTTAGATTTACCTTTTCCAATTGTCTCCAGATTTCAGGTCCTGTGGTCCTGTAATGGGCATCTATATTATAGTGATTTGAAAACTGGCGGGGTAGAAAAACATCCTCATTATCCTTGGCAAAGTCTTCAGTCATCTTTATACTGCCTAAAAAACCACCTTGTTCTGGGCTTACTAATTCTATCCTAGCCCCAAAACTTTTGATTAGGTTTTTCCTTTCATCACTCATCCAGTTGGGCATATAGATGGATACCTTGTTACACAAGGCGCTACCCAGTGCTGCAAAGGAAATACCTGTATTACCACTGGTGGCTTCCACTATGTGATCTCCCGGCCTAATGTCACCATTTGTATAGGCAGCCTTTAGGATATGGAGGGCCATCCTATCCTTGATGCTACCGGTGTAGTTATAATATTCTGCCTTTCCAAATATTCTCCGCTCCTGCCCCTTGTACTTAAACTTAATTTCAAGTAAAGGGGTATTGCCTATAAGACCTTCCAACTCCTTTAGTTTACCTTTAATAGCTTCAATACTCATATAATTCCTCCTTAGATGTCCATCCCTAATATGGTTTAGGTGATAGGATTATTTATAAACATGGTCTTAATCTCTATAAACTCCTCCAGGCCATACTTACCGCCTTCACGGCCTAGTCCGGAATGCTTGTAGCCTCCAAAGGCTCCCTTGTGAAGCTGGACTCCATGGTTTATCACTATGGTACCTGTCCTAATCCTTCTTGCTACATCAAGGGCTTCTTCTTCAGGTCCAAAGATTGCCCCAGATAAGCCATAGACACTATCATTTGCTATTTCAATAGCCTCCTCAACTCTATCATATGGAATTATACAGAGGACTGGTCCAAATATTTCATTTCTTGCTATCTCCATAGAATTGTCCACATCTGTAAAGACAGTTGGTCCAATATAGTATCCCTTTGATTCCTTAGGAACTTCACCTAGTATTAACCTAGCACCCTCTTCCAGGCCCTTCCTTATATAATATGAAACCTTATCAAATTGTTGTTTTGAAGCTACAGGGCCTATTATGGTATCTGGGTCTCGAGGGTCGCCAAACTTGTAGTCCTTGGTCATCTCAATAATCAATTTTTCAATCTCTTCCTTCTCTTCCCTAGGAACCAATAGCCTGCTGTAGGCACTACAGGATTGGCCAGTATTAAAATACATCTTATCCAGGGTCTTACTCAAGGCTAGCCTATGATCAGCCCCCTTAAGAATAATAGAGGCTGATTTTCCACCTAATTCCAGGGTTACCCTTTTTACATCTTCAGCTGCAATCTTATATACCTCTATTCCACCCTTGGTTGAGCCTGTGAAGGTTATCATATCTATGTCCTTATGCCTGGCCAAGACATTTCCAACCTCTGAGCCCCTGCCTGATACAAGGTTAAAGACACCTTTGGGGAACTTGACCTTGTCAATGGCTTCAGCCAACATGAAGGCGACTAGGGGAGTTTTTTGGCTTGGTTTCAATACCATGGTATTTCCTGTGAGAAGGGCAGGACTGAGTTTTTTAATAATTTGACCTAGGGGATAATTCCAAGGGGTTAAAGCTCCCACAACTCCAACAGGTTCTTTAAGGATTATAAACTCATCAAACCTTTCCTCAAAGTCATAGTCATGTATAATGGTTAAATAATTTTTAATATCTTCTATATAGGGGATAACATGGATATTCCTTGCAAACTTGAAACCACAGCCCAATTCCTTAACAATAACTTGGGCCATGTCATCTATCCTCAAGGTCAGCTCTTCCACAAGGGCAGTTAGTAGCCTAATCCTGTCTTCTAAAGGAGTAAACTGCCAGGTCTTGAAAGCTTCTTTAGCAGCAGCAACTGCTCGGTTTACATCTTCCTCATTGGCAGCTGGAACTGACCCAAAATATTCCTTGGTAGCAGGGTTTTCAACTTGAATTTTCTCCTTGCTAGAAGGACTAACCCATTCTCCATTTATATACAATTCTTCATAATTCATTTAACATCCCTCCTACTAGTATATATAGCCTTCTTATGTAAGAATTAATCATGAAAAATCAATAGTCAGATGGTCTAGTTTGAGGGGATTGTTAAAAATGAAAAATTTAACAATAACTATAGGTCACCAGATATTGGCTTTCTAGATTTTACTGAATCTGGTTATATTATTTATATAATAATACTTGGAGGCTATTATGGATAGAGAAAATTTATACTTTTATAATAAGTTACAGGAGGAAAAAAGGCAGGTCCAGGCATCACTGGATAGGATTTCTAAGCAAAACAAGGAATCCATGGAGAACTACCATAATGATAGCTCTAGATATGATAATCACCCTGCGGATATAGGGACAGAAGTCTATATGATGGAGCAGGATAAGGGGATGGAAAATCATCTAAAGAATATCCTGTGGGAAATAGATGAATCCTTAGAAAACCTAAGGAAGGGAAAATATGGCTTGTGTAAAACATGTGATCAACCCATAGATAAGGAAAGGCTGGAGCTCATACCATATTTAAAAACCTGTGTAGAATGCTCTAAGGAATTGGATGGGGATATTAGTTTTAGGGATACAAGTGAAAGAAAAATTGCAGATGATTTTTTTGGAACTATTAAAAGAAGGCATGTATATTATGATGGGGAGGACACCCTTCAGGAGGTTTTTCAATATAATATTGTTGAGAATGACCCCTCCTCCTCTACTGGAGACAATATGGGGTTAATGGATGAGGATATGGATGGAGTGGAGGAGGTAGAAAACATTTCCCAGGACTACTATGACGATACCTTAAAATAAAGAAAGCCATAATGATTTATGGCTTTCTTAATTGTTCAAATCTATTGGGATGGGCTTACCTAACTCCACAGAATTTTCATTCACGATAGAATCATAGGCTAGTATGATCACACCCCTATCATGAGCATCCTTTACTGCCTGGGAGAAGTCCTTGTCCATTTCCCAGTTCAGCCTAAACTCCCTAGGACCCTGCATCTGTATAAGGAAGAAGATAATAGCCCTATATCCTTCATCTAAAGCATCTATCATTTCCAGGACATGCCTCTTACCCCTTAAGGTGGGGGCATCTGGGAATCTGGCAATACCATCCTCCTCTAGAGTAACACCCTTGACCTCGATATAGCCCTTTTCATCCTGGCCTTCAAAATATATATCGAATCTGGAGTTCTGGTAGGTGACTTCTCTTTTTACCCTATGGATATTTTCCAACTCCCCTATCTTGTTTTCTTTTAGTGACTTATAAACCACAGCGTTGGGTAGTTGGGAGTCCATATTTACCAGGATATCCCCCTTCCATACAGCAATAAGTGAGTAGCGGGTCTTTCGATTAGGCTTTTCTGAGCAATCTTCAAGTACAACCCTTGCTCCGGGAACCAATAACTCCCTGCATCTCCCGGTGTTTTTCACGTGAACTACTTCTTCCTCTCCATCTATAAGAACATGAGCAATGAAGCGGTTGGGTCTTTTTATGAATATGGCTTCAACAATTCTATTATATTTCATAGCATCTCCTTCATTAGCTTTATAACAGATAGATTATATCATGGGGAAAAGTAGATATCAAACTAGCACAATTCAAGAAATAATAGGAGAATTTAGATGATTTATGATAAAATATAAGGGAGATTTATTGATGATAAAATAAAGTAATATAGGACAAGTACAAGCAATTCAGCGGATAGGAGATGGTTAGTGTGTTTTTTGTAGTTACTTCAACAACAAAGGAAAAGGAAATAGACTTTAGCCAGACCACCATATGCTCTGCCTGTGGGGCCTATGGTAGGTATGAGTTGTTCATGACATATAATCAGCTTTCCTTGTTCTTTATCCCTGTTATAAAGTGGGGCAGAAAGTATTATGTAAAGTTGAGATGCTGTGGTAGCCTCTATACCATTGACAGTGACTTGGGTAGAGACATAGAAAGAGGAGAAAAGACTACTATCAATGAATCAGACCTCCATCCAGTAAGGATTAACCATAGGAGGGAGTATTTCTGTGCAAACTGCGGCTATAAACTGAGCTCTGAATATGAATACTGCCCAAAGTGCGGAAGCAAGGTTTAGTTTCACGACAAGATCATGAATTTTAAGCTATCCTAATGGAATACTAATTATATAATATAGAAGGTTGGGATAGGGTGGCTAATAGAAAAGTTGTCTATATAAGTAGGCTCTTGATTCTAATTATTTGTATAATATTTATAATGTTTTTATCCATGGACATATTTAACCTTGATTTAAAGATATCTTCAAATCAACTTAAATTTCTCTCTGTCTTTTTATGTCTAATTTTGTCCCTTCTGCCCGATCCCTCATCCCATGAATCAAGGGGTTTAGATTTACTAAGATTAGGCCTTTTCTTGACAATTATCGCTGACTATATCTTTTTAATACATCAGGACAATTATAGCCTAGCCCTAGGCTTATTTTGTCTTGTCCAGCTTATTTATTCCATAAGATATAGGGGGAGGGATGGACTTAAGATGATTCTTAGGTTTATTATCCTCTTCTTGGTCATTCTGATTCTCTATAGGATTATCGATAGAAGGCTGGGAGAAATCGACTTCCAAATAGTTCTGGCTATCTTCTATGGGATTTGCTTTGGTCTTAGCCTTTGGGAGGCCACTAAGCGATATAGGAGGGAGCCTAATAAGGTGGGCAATAGGATGATAGTCTATGGGATGATACTTTTTCTCCTATGCGATTTAAATCTAGGGGTTCATTATATTCTGGGGGTTCTTAAGGCTAGTGGAGAGGTCCTTGACTTCTTGAGGAATATTTCCGTCATATCTATCTGGGTTTATTACCTGCCATCACAAATCTTGTTGGCCTTAAGTGGCTTTGAGTATTAGCCATAAAAGGTAGATGCTTTTTACCCCTAGTATCTTATGGTATAATCAAACTATCGTTTAAAATAGGACAGGTGATTTGATGAAGATATATTTTACAAGGCACGGCCAAACAGAGTGGAATGTCTTGCGTAAACTGCAAGGCTGGAATAATTCTAACCTTACGGAAAAAGGAATTGAGTATGCCAAGCGATTAGCCCATAGGCTAAAGGATGTAGATTTTGACTACATATATAGCAGCAGCCAGCAGAGGGCCTTGGATACGGCTAAGATAATCCGAGGCAATAGGAAGTCAGAAATAATATGCCTTGAAGAGCTAAAGGAGATAAAGTTTGGCCTTTGGGAGGGTATGGAATTATCCAAGGTTCAAGAGTTATATAGGGAAGAGTATGATACCTATTTAAATAGACCCCATCAATATGAACCTTTAGAAGGGGAATCTTTCTCAGAAGTCTATGCCAGGGTAGAGAGGGCCCTGGACAAGATCCTGTCCACTGAGGCAGAGAATATTCTGATAGTATCCCATGGGATTACCCTAAAGGTTTTAACAGCCATAATCAAGGGGATACCCCTTGAGGAATTATATAAGATATCAGTACAGCCTGGCACAGCCTTAAACATATGCCAGTATGATGAAAATGGTTTTAGATTTATTGTAGAAGGAGATACTTCTCATTTATCCGAAGGAGCTGAAGATGAGGTTAGGTAGGGATTTTTTTACTAGAAATACAATTCTAGTCTCCAGGGATTTATTAGGCAAAACCCTGGTATATAGGGATGGGAAAGACATCTACAAGGGAATAATCGTCGAGACAGAAGCCTATATAAGTACCAATGATGAGGCAGCCCATTTTAACAAGGGCCTAACTGAAAGGACAAGGATAATCGACGAAGCAGGAGGACATGTCTATATCTACAATATCTACGGCATGTACCAGCTGTTTAATATAGTAGCAGAAGTGCCAGGAATCCACGGAGCTGTACTTGTAAGGGCCCTAGAGCCCATCAAAGGTATAGAGAAGATGTATAAAAACAGGTATAAGAAAACCTATGATAATCCCAAAAGAAGGGAGATCATCAACCTGACCAATGGACCGGCAAAACTAGTCATGGCCTACGGCCTATCTAAGGAAAGGCACTATGGACTTGACTTAGCTACATCAAGGGAACTATGGATAGAGGAAGGAATCCAGCTGTCCAGGGAAGATATAGTTAGAAGTAAAAGGATAAATATTGATTATGCAGAAAAGGGCAGGGATTACCTACTAAGGTTTTATATTAAAGATAATCCCTTTGTTTCTAAGAAGTAAACTATTTTATCAAGGGGGGGACAACCATGGGCCATATATTTGCTAATCTAGTAATACTACCTATTTATCTTATTCTACCAGTTCTTATAATATACTTTATTATAAAATTAGCTGTAAAAAATGGAGTAAAAGAAGCTATTATCGATTTGAAAAATAATAATATCATGTAATGACTTGTAGATTAGGATATTAATGTGACTTAACAAATCACAGAGATACACATATATAAAAGATAAAAGAAAAACGCTCATTTCGCTTCAAAATATGATACCTTATACAGGCATTCGCGTATTTTTCTTTTATCTATTCAGCACAGACATTCAGTTGTTGCTAGTGTTGGATTGAAAAGGGATGAATACTTAGGGTCAAGATCCTTCGTAAGTAAGGCTAATACCGCCCGTCTCAGGATGACAACACCAACCTTTGGACTAGGAATAAGAATAAATTTTCAAAATGAGACTCGACTTTGGAGAATTTGAGAAGAAGTATCCACTAAGTAATAAATTTGGTAGAGCTCCACTGTTTGAGCGTAGCGAGTTTGGAGCTCTAATTTTTTACGTGTGGTCATACTTCTTCAAATTCGTAACGGAGAGTTGGTTTTGAAATTTATTCTAGTATGATAAGGACTTAGAGTCAAAACCATGAGTGAATAAAGATTTAAATTCTTCTACGATGTACATAAGGAGACGCATTTTTATATTTTATTTCGTAGTGGTAGATTTGTGCGAAAAAATTTAAGTGAGGTTTTTCTATGAAAAAGGAATTACAGAAGGTTAGAAATACCCGAATAATTGCGGGAATTACACAGATATTATTTTCTTTATTAGTATTATTAAACAAGGGATTATGTGTACTTGCTATTTTCATTGGAAGTTTGGCAGCATTGAGTTTTTTTGCTGCTTATAAGAGTCATAAAGAAATTATTAAAAATGATAATAATTGATTTATAGAACATTTTTCATCGAATACGTCCTAAAGCAGTGGTTAAGCCATTGCTTTTTCTTTTATAAAAGTAGATATACTAGTCCCATGAGAGGAATAGAATTGATATAGATAATACTAATAATCATGGGGTGATAAAATGAAAGCAAAAAGAATTCACTACAACTCTATAGTAGTAGATGCACATAATGATACCATGCTCAAGGTAATAGATGACAGAACCTGGCTGCCAAAGCTGGACATAGGAAGACCATCCAATCTACATATAGACATACCAAAACTAAAAGAAGGTGGGCTAGACGTAGCCTTTTTTTCATCATTTACACCTGGTTTTTATGGGGATGATACTAAAAGCCTAAGCAGGACCTTGGCCATGATAAACGCCCTACATTACACAGGCCAAAATAACCCGATAACCTTTCAGATCTGCACAAGTGTAGATGAAATTTATGAAGCTGTTAATGATAATAGGATTGCAGCAGTGGCAACCATAGAGGGGGCCTATGGAATAAATGAAGATAACTACCTAGAGCTTCTAAGACAGTTTTATGATATAGGAATAAGGGTCATAGCACCAACTTGGAACTATTCCAACCATATGGGAGAAGGGACTAGTAGATGTTATGGAGATAAGGAAAAGACTCCTTCAGAGGGTGGCCTTACAGAGCTTGGTGAAAAGGTAGTGGAAGAGATGAATAAGCTAGGGATACTCATAGACCTATCCCATATGGCAGAATCAACTTTCTGGGATGTAATAGAAAAGACCAAGGCCCCTGTTCTAGTTTCCCACTCAGGTGTCGACAGGCTTAAAAACCACCCTAGAAACCTTAAGGATGAACAGCTATTAGCCCTTAAGGTGAATGGGGGAGTAGTAGGGGTACCCCTCTATCCAGATTTCTTATCCGACAAAAAAGAGGTATATGTCAAGGATTATGTGGACCACATAGACTACCTTGTAGATTTAATAGGGGTGGATCATGTGGGACTTGGCTCTGATTTTGATGGGGCTAGGATGCCTATAGACTTAAAGGACGCTTCCTATTTTTATAGGATTACAGAGGAACTAGTCTATAGAAACTATGCTGATGAGGATATAAGAAAGATCCTGGGTGAAAACATCTTAAGAGTTTTGGGGCAGGCCCAGGATAGGGCTAGCTATGAAATAAAAAAATTGAAGGCTAGTATTAAGTATAAGGAAGATATAATTACCTTAAGTATAAAGGATAATGGAGATATTAACCTGGCTAATTCTAGGCTCATAATCGATGGCATAGTCCAAGAGCCAATGGTGGATATCAAAAATCTATCCCTATATTATGAATTAGATAGGGAACTAGATGAAAAGTTCCATATATTAACCCTAGAAATAGGAAAAGGGAAGGTCAAGGAACGATTTACCAAAATCCTTATTAGCTAGTAAATAGACTTAAAAGTGTGGATTGAATAAATTCACCTATAAGCCAAAAAATGGAATAAATCCCCAACCTTAGGGACAAACTAAGCTATAGGAATAAAAAATACTATGATAATAATCGTTTTCATGATATAATCTTAGATATGTGATAATCTTCTGAATTATGATACCAATAACTAAGTGAAAAAGGTTTTAATTTCCAATAAAACTTTTCAAATAACATAAATTACTGGTTAAGGGGGCAATGGATTTATGAAAACATATCAAGCGGATAAGATAAGGAATGTGGCACTAGTAGGACACAGTGGAAGTGGAAAGACAACACTGACAGAAGCTATCCTATATGCTACAGGAGTAACCAAAAGACAAGGAAGAGTAGATGATGGGAATACGGTATCAGACTTTAGTAAGGAAGAAATCAACCGTAAGGTTTCCATTAGCACAACATCTATACCAGTTGAATGGAATAATGTAAAATTCAATATATTAGATACTCCTGGTTACTTTGACTTTGTTGGTGAAACTTATGGAGCCTTAAGGGCAAGTGAAGGCGCTATCCTGGTAGTTGATGCATCATCAGGAATCGAAGTAGGAACAGAAAAAGCCTGGGCCTTATTGGAAAAACATAAGAGACCTAGATTCATCTTTATTAATAAAATGGATAAGGAAAACGTTAAGTTCGATAAACTTATTGATGATCTTAAGGCTAAATTTGGAAACAAGATCTTTCCTTTCGCCCTGCCCATAGGTGAAGCTGAGAAGTTTAAGGGCTTTGTCAACGTAAGGGATGAGGTAGCCTACAAGTACACTGATGGAGTTAGGGAAGAGATAGATTTATTTGAAGAAGAAAAAGAAGCCATCGCTGAAATTAGGGAAAGCATGATGGAAATAGTAGCAGAATCAGATGATGAGCTATTAGAAAAATTCTTCGCTGAAGAAGAATTTACCACAGAGGAAATAGCCAGGGGAATTAGTACCCAGGTGGCAAACGGAGAACTTGTCCCAGTATTTATAGGCTCAGCTGAGAAAAATATTGGAATGGATTACTTACTAAGCGTTATAGAAAGATATATTCCATCACCAGCAGATGTTGGTAGCGTTGTAGGAACATCAAATGGTGAAGAAGTAGAGAGAAAGATGGATGTCAATGAACCTTTCTCAGCTATAGTATTTAAAACCATAGCGGACCCATTTGTGGGTAAACTATCCTTGTTTAAGGTTCTTTCCGGTAAGCTGACCAAGGATATGGAGGTTTACAATCCTAATAAGGATAAGACAGAAAAGCTTGGTGGCTTATTTGTACTCAGAGGTAAGAATCAGATAGAAGTCAATGAGATAGTGGCAGGGGATATAGGAGCTACTTCCAAGCTACAGGTTACCCAAACAGGAGAAACCCTGTGCATAAAGAGCAACCCTATCATGTATGAGAAACTATCCTATCCTCAACCAACCCTCTTCTTTGCAGTGGAACCAAAGGCTAAGGGTGACGAGGAGAAGATAGGAAGTTCTCTTCAAAAACTTGCTGAGGAAGACCCAACATTTACTCTTGTAAGAAACACTGAAACCAAGCAATTACTAATCGGCGGCCAAGGTAACATGCAGCTAGCCGTTATCACTGAAAAATTAAAGAACAACTATGGAGTAGACATGGTATTGTCAACACCAAAGGTAGCCTATAGGGAAACCATCAAGGGAAGGGCAGAAGTCCAAGGAAGACACAAGAAACAATCAGGTGGAGCAGGTCAATATGGAGATGTCCATATCAGGTTTGAACCATCAACAGAAGAGTTCGAATTTGCAGAAGAGGTATTCGGTGGAGCAGTACCAAGAAACTACTTCCCTGCAGTAGAAAAGGGACTACAAGAATCATTAGAACACGGTATTTTAGCTGGTTATCCAGTTGTAAATATCAAGGCAACCTTATTCGATGGATCCTACCACCCAGTAGACTCCAACGAGATGGCCTTTAAGATAGCAGCTTCACTAGCCTTTAAGAAGGGTATGGAGGCAGCAAACCCAATCCTATTAGAACCTATAGTAAGGGTAGAGGTAAATATCCCTGAGGACTACATGGGTGACATCATGGGAGACATCAACAAGCGTAGGGGTAGGATACTGGGAATGGAACAACAAGAAGATGGCTCACAACTGGTTATAGCAGAGGTACCTCATGCAGAAATGTTTGAGTATGCTATAGACTTAAGGTCCATGACCCAGGCTAGGGGTAGCTTTACCATGGAATTTGTGAGATACGAAGAAGTACCAGCAGAAATTGCTCAAAAAGTTATCGAAGAAGCAAAGGCTGAAAAAGAATAAGGCAGATAGTGAAAGGCTCAATCATATGATTGAGCCTTTTTGGACTTATACAGTGTAAACTTTGTTAAAAATGGGGTATATACCTATAAATATTAAACAGGAGGCGTTAGCATGATAAAAATCCATACCCTGGGGGAGTTTGATATCAAGAAAAACTGCGAATCTATGCTAACCAAAATAGGCCATCAGAGTACCTTGATTCTCCTTTTCAAGTATTTCTTGACCTATGAGGGTAGAAGACTCCTTCCAGATAGGATAGTTGAGGATTTAATGGAGGATAAGGATTTTAAGGAGCCTGATAATGTCCTTAGGACCCAGATTTCAAGACTAAGGCGACTCTTTGGAGATGACACGTTTTATACAATAGACTTTTTTAATGGCTACTATATATTCAAACTAAGGGATGACACCACAGTTGATTATATAGAGCTTGAAAAGCAAATATATCAGGGAAATGTAATAGTGGATATTAGGGCAGAGGAGGCCTTGGACATCCTTAGGGAAGCCCTGGCCCTCTATAAGGGGATTTATTTGCCAGAGGTGGAATACAATGAATGGATAGATCCCTTTAGGAATAGGCTGGATAGGATTTACCTTAAGGGATTAGCCAACTATTTAAAACTCCTAAAGAAAAAGGGACTACATTATGAAATAATAGAAATCTGTGAAAGGGCTATCCATGTAAAACCCTATGAGGAATTCATTAATAAGTACTTTATGGAAGCCCTGATGGAGGTGGGACAGAAGAGATACGCCCTAAGCCACTATGAATACTATACTTCTAAACTCTATAACGATTTAAGAATAGCACCTTCCCAGGAAATCAAGGAACTATACAAGGAGCTCCAGAGTAGGGAAGATACCCTGAAAGGTCCAATTGATTTGGCCATGCTGGATAAGGAACTGGTATTGAATAAGTATGATAACGGGGCCCTCATATGTGAGCTACACCATTTTAAGTTCTTATATAATTGGGAAATCAGGAACAAGCATAGAAACCCCCGTGAGGATATTTTCCTAGGTATTATTACCTTAGATAATATAGGATACACAACCCTTACAGCTGATGAAATCAAGCAGAGTATGGATACCCTGATGGATATAGTATATAGGGATTTAAGAAAGAATGATGTTCTTTCTAAATGGAATGATAGCCAGTTGGTAGTTTTACTATATAATATCAGCGAGGAGGACTTACACCTAATCAATGATAGACTTCAAAAGGATTTTGAAAAGGAGATAGAGAATAAAAATATAACCCTTAACATAAGATTCAAACATATTTAGAAGTCAGTGAATTAGCAGAGCCTGTTAAGTTATAACAGGCTCTTGTTTATTTTTTGGCAAATGTAATTCATATGTAATCGACAGGAAATCTTCTAGTAGCACCTGGTAGGTATAATATACCATAACAGGAAGTTAATACTTTAACTAGTTATGAATATATTTGATGGAGGTGATATGTGTATGAAAATATTATTTAGAAAAGGATTAGCATTCTTCTTAGTTTTTACAATGATTATTACTTTGGGGGTAGGTACCTTTTCAGAAAATGAGCTAATGGCAGATGAAGTAAAGGAAGAGGCTCTTAACACTATAGAGGATGAAGAAGTTATCGAAATCATTGATGATGAAGCTATTGAAGTGGTAGACGATGAAGAGATTGATATTATCGACAATGAAGATGAGGATGAAGAAATAGACACTATCAATGACGGAAATGACGAAGAAGATGAAATCGTCACAGATGAAGATATAGACATGACAGACGACGGTGACGAAGAAGAATTACCTCCAAGAGATGTAGAAGAAACAACACCAAGTGAATCGGATGTAATAGTAGAAGAAGCTAATTCCACAGAAAATTTAGAAACTAAAGATGAGACAGAGGGGTTAGCAGAATATTTTCCAGCTGTGTTAGAACCACCCATTACACTACCAGCTCATTATTTCCAAAATAGAATGTTTAATATAATGAGCGGTGGATTAAAGGACACTATAGAAGTTGATAAGACAGCAGAAAGAGCTGATTGTGGCTGTAGGACCTATGAAGTTACACTAAGTATAACAGGTACACCACAACAAGCTCCAGTAGATGTTGTTTTGATACTAGATAGGTCAGGAAGTATGGGTGATTCAACGGGCTCAGGTAACTATGGTTACAATAAAATCGCACAGGCGCCTGCTAATAATGGTAGTTATTATGTAAAGGTAAATGGAAGTTATCATTCGATTTCAAGAAC
>JAAYTL010000005.1 GCA_012518035.1 Tissierellia bacterium
GTAGTAGAAAAGTATGCAGAGGTTACCAAAGATTAGAAAGGGTTGGTTTCATGAAGATTTTATATGTTGCTTCTGAGGCAACACCATTCATAAAGACTGGGGGCCTGGCAGATGTTGCAGGTTCCTTCCCTAAAGCCTTGAAGGAAAATGGTTGTGATATTAGGGTTGTCCTACCCCTGTATTCTAGTATTCCCCAGGAATATAGGAGCCAGATGAAGGAGATAGGATTCTTTTACGTGGAACTAGGCTGGAGAAGGCAGTATGCTGGAGTCCTGTCCTACGAGCATGAAGGGGTTACCTACTACTTCATAGACAATGAATACTACTTCAAAAGGTACAAGATCTACGGAGAGCTGGATGACCACGAGAGGTTTATCTTTTTTTCCAAGGCTGTTACCATGCTGCCCAGGTATCTCTATTATAAACCTGACATCATCCATTCAAACGACTGGCATACAGGCCTGGTACCCTTATACATAAAGGATTTTGCCAGGGGGGACGGTTTCTACAAGGAGATAAAGAGCGTCTTTACAATCCATAACCTAAAATACCAGGGTGTATTTCCCAACCACATCCTAGGTGATGTTGCAGGCCTGTCCTGGGACTACTACCATGAAGACGGTCTCAAGTTCTATGACTGTATCAACCTAATGAAGGCAGGCATAGTCTACTCAGACAGCCTAACTACTGTTTCTGAAACCTATGCCAATGAGATTAAATATGACTATTTTGGAGAACAATTGGATGGGATTATTAGGGCCCACTCCTATAAATTAACTGGTATTGTAAATGGTATAGACTATAAGGTATTCAATCCTAAAACCGACAAGAACCTGGTTAAAAACTATGACAAGGATAGCTTGGAGGATAAGCTGGAGAATAAACTGGCCCTCCAGAGGATGTACAAGTTACCAGAGCGGGAAGATGTCCCAGTTATAGCCATGGTAAGTAGGCTGGTGGCTATGAAGGGCCTGGATCTCTTGGCCCATATACTAGACGAACTCCTTCAAGAGGATATCCAATTTATTCTCTTGGGTACAGGAGATATGGAGTATGAGAATATGTTCCGCCACTTCCAAGATAAGTACCCTGAAAAGGTGGCTTCTAGGATCTACTTTAATGAGAAGGAATCCCACCAAATCTATGCTGGGGCTGATATGCTCGTCATGCCCTCAATGGCTGAGCCCTGTGGTATTTCCCAACTCATAGCCCTAAGATATGGAACCATCCCAATTGTTCGAGAAGTTGGAGGTTTGAAGGATACAGTTATCCCTTACAATGAGGTTACAGGAGAAGGGAATGGCTTTAGCTTTGCCAACTTCAACGCCCATGAACTGCTATTTACAATAAAAAATGCCATCAACCTCTACCATTACAAGGACAAATGGAAGAAATTAATGGTTAAGGCTATGGAATCCAAACATGACTGGGATGAATCCTCAAAGAAATACTTAAAGCTATACTCAAGTCTGATGGGGAAATAGGAGGAAGATATGGAGATTTTACCTACTACAGATAAAAAGCTAGGGATGATATATACAAGGGAGAGGACCACCTTTAGGGTATGGTCCCCCTTTAAGGATAAGATCTACCTACTCTTGTACTTAGACTATAGGCTGGTAACCAGGAAGTCCTACCTGATGGAAAAACATGAGGATGGGGTTCATGAGTTAGTCCTGGAAGGTGATTATAAGGGATGCTTTTACAATTTCCTAGTAGATGGTGAAGAGGTGACAGACCCCTATTCCATAGCCTCCTCCATCAACTCCAGGCATTCAGCCATAATCGATATAAGGGATACCGACCCTGAAGGCTGGCAGGACCACAGGATTCCTAAGGGGAATAACTTCTGCGATGCCATAATCTATGAGGTCCATGTAAAGGACTTTACTGGCAGCATAAGCTCTGGAGTAAAACACAGGGGAAAATATTTGGGCTTTATAGAAGAAGACACTAGCTACAAGGGACTGGCAACAGGCCTCTCCCATCTTAAGGAACTGGGGGTAACCCATGTCCACCTACTTCCAGTCAATGACTTTTATACTGTCAATGAAGAGAAGGAGGACTTCTACAGGGATGAAAACTACAACTGGGGATACGACCCGGAGCATTATAATGTTGTAGAGGGCTCCTACTCAACAGAGCCAGAAGACCCAGTAAATAGGATTAAGGAACTAAAAACCCTTATAATGGGGCTCCATGAAGCAGGTATCAAGGTAGTCCTGGATGTGGTCTACAACCACACCTATAAGAACTATGATTCCAACTTCAATAGGCTAATGCCAGGATATTACCATAGGATCAGGCCAGATGGGACCTTCTCAGATGGAGCGGGTTGCGGCAATGAAATCGCTTCTGAAAGGCCCATGGTCAGGAGGTTTATCCTGGACTCCCTCAGATATTGGGTAGAGGAGTTTAAGGTGGATGGCTTTAGGTTTGACCTTATGGCCTTAATTGATATAGATACAGTAAAAGAGGCAGTCAAGATGCTTAGGGATATCAAGCCTGACATCCTAATCTATGGAGAACCCTGGGCGGCTGGTGAAACCACCTTACCCCGTGATAAGATGACCCTCAAGGGCCGCCAATCCAAGCTAAACTTTGCCCTTTTCAATGATGATTTTAGGGATAGCTTAAAGGGTAATAGCAATGGTAGCAGCAAGGGCTTTATCCAGGGGGATTTTAGCCATAGGCTGGGAGTAGAAAGGGGTATAGTGGGCTCAATCAACTATGATAGCAACCATGTAGGTTTTGCCACTAGGCCCAGTGAGACCATAAACTATATCAACTCCCACGACGATTTAATCTTTTTTGATAAGATTAAAAAGACCCTGCCCCATATGGCAGAGGTGGATATAGTCAAACTCAACAAGTTTGGATTTAGTATCCTTTTTACAGCCCAGGGAATTCCCTTCTTCCATGCAGGGAATGAATTCCTTAGGAGCAAGTCCATGGTGGCTAACTCTTACAAGTCGCCCTTGAGTATCAATGCCATAGACTGGTCCCTTAAGGAGAAAAACCTGGAGTTTTATGAGTATTTTAGGGCCCTTATCCAACTTAGAAAGAAGTACAAGGAATTTCGCTTGTCCAATGATGAGGAAATAAGAAAGAAATTAAGGTTTGTGCATATTCATGGGGATAAAAATGTAATTTCCTATACCTTATCCACAGATGAAGGTTATTTATTAATAATCCATAATGGGGAGTTTTATAACGTGGAGGTAGATATAGATAATATAAGGCTCCATTTGATGTACAATTACGGAGATGGAAGGAAGGACTATCAAGTCTACCCCATCTTTGATGAGAATGGTTTTGTGGAGGATAAGGTAGCCCTGGAAGCCTGGGAAAATATCAGAGTCCCCTATTTTCAAACCAATATATATGAAATAAAGGGTTAAAAAAATTTCCCACATATTTGTGGGAAATTTTTTAGTCTAATACATATACTTTTACTTTTCTTCTACCAAATTGCCTTACTTCTGAAGCAGTTTCAAAGAATAAATCAATTCGATTACCCTTGATTGCTCCACCCCTATCTTCAGCGACAGCAAATCCATAGTCCCTACTACCATCTAGGGATTTGACATATAGCCTGGTTCCTAGGGGAATTACTCTAGGATCGACAGCTACTACTCCAGGCCTTGCCTTGGTGCCAGATGCAGTTATACCATAATACTTGTCACCTGGTCTTTTTCCTGTACTTTGGAAAGATAGGTCATAGGCAGTTGCGGTCATTGTTATGGCTTTACTATACCTAGTATTGCCCCTAGAAGTTTGAATATATCTTCTAGTACCCCTTTCCTTGATTTGCTCAACGGGTTCAACAACCACTTCTTCTTTTACGATTGTTTCTGCTACTAATTCACCGTTAATGTACTCTTTCTTGATATGTGTTTCTTTTAGGCCTTCCTTACCTTCTTGGACCAGCTTTACTGTTCCTGCATCTAGGTTCCTGTTGTCAACTATGCGCTCCTCAAAAGGTATGGTAGATTCGAGAATTTCAATCTCTTCGCTATGCCTAAAAATCCTAATGGTTGAATGTGGAGCTAGCTTTGCAGATAGCTCTGGGATTGTATAATCCTTTTCTCCTAATTCAATATTGTGGTCCTCCAATATCTCTCCTACAGTCTTATAGATGGAAGAAGTATCTGTTAGAATCCCCCTATCTTCAAGACTATACTGTATTGGGTTCCTTATAATAATCTCTATATCATTTTCAAGTTTGCTGTCTAAAGGAACGTTGATAAAAGATCTGTCGCTGAAAGGTATTTCTTCGGCTTCTAACAATTCTTCTACAGTGGAAGAATAAGAAACCAGTTCCATAACCCTTCCATCCACATTGATCGTAACCTCATTACCACGCATTACATAAATTCCCAGTGATAATGCTGCTACAACCATGAGGATTAGTACCATCTTGAACTTAATAGTCCGAGATGCTTCATTGTCTTTCATGACTCTCCTCCTAAAATTGTAACTGTTTTGTAACTAATTTTTCTTACCGTAGTAGTATATGCCATTATAGTATATTTGTCAAATTTTTTTAGCTATTTTTGGAAATTATTCTAGTATAATCCTATTCTTTTCCATTTTAAAATCTTTTTATACATCTGTATAGGAGGGCAATTAATATAAAAAAAGAAAAACCTATTGACAGGTTGGTCTACATATTGTAGACTTAAATTAAGAAGGTTTACAAACCATAGACCAAAGGAGCTGATATGATGGATTATAGACTTACAGAAGCTGAAGAAAATCTTGCGGACATAATCTGGGAGAATGAACCCATTAAATCATCGAAGTTGGTAAGGATATGCAATGAGGCATTTGACTGGAAGAAATCAACCACCTATACTATATTAAAGAGGCTTGAAAGAAAAAAGATAGTTGAAAACAAAGATACCATAGTGAAATCCTTGATAAAAAAAGAAGATTTTTACGGGGAACAGAGTAAGATCTTCGTTGAAGAGAACTTCCAAGGCTCTTTGCCTAGATTTCTAGCAGCATTTACACGGAGGAAAAAGCTTAGTCATGAGGAAGTTAGGGAATTACAAAGACTAATAGATGATTACAAGGAGGACTGACAATGGATAGACTATTTTTACAAATTATCAATATGAGTATTACATCCAGCTATGTCATCTTGTTTATTATAATAATTAGATTGTTTTTAAAGAAAGCACCGAAGGTATTTTCATATGGACTTTGGGCAATACCGTTTTTTAGGTTAATATTTCCTTTTTCATTTGAGAGCATATTTAGCCTTATTTCAGTCAATACAGAAACAATACCTGAAAATATAATATATAGTCAGACACCTAAGATAGAAAGTGGTATAAGGGCTATTGATAGTGCAGTAAATAGGGTATTACCAGTAGTTGATGTAAGTTCTAGTGTAAATCCTATTCAAATATGGGTCTCAATAGGAAGTACAATATGGATTATAGGATTAGTAGCATTATTGGTTTGCAGCATATATTCAACAATAAAGCTCTCAAGGGAACTTAAGTCAGCCACTCTTATAAGGAATAACATCTATAGAATCCATACTATAAAGACAGCCTTTGTTTTTGGCTTGATTAAGCCTAGGATATATCTACCGAATAATCTATCCAAAAATGAAGAGTCCTATATAATTAAGCACGAAGAGACCCATATCAAAAGATTTGATCACATAATTAAATTTATCGCCTTTCTAATAGTGTCTATCCATTGGTTTAATCCCATAGTCTGGCTTGCCTTCTATTTAATGAGTGAAGATATGGAACTATCCTGTGACGAAGCTGTTATTAGGGAAATGGGCTATGGAATTAAGAGGGAATATTCTAATTTACTCCTATCCTTATCCCTAGGAAGGAGGATAATAGGTGGCTCACCCCTTGCATTTGGTGAAAATAATACCAAGGGTAGGATAAAAAACATCTTAAACTTCAAGGAGCCTAAGGTCTGGGTAATAATAGCTGCAATGGTGATAGTCTTAGCCTTGGCTGTAGGCTTGTTGACTAATAGACCTGATGATGAAGACATAGTTATGGATAACTATATAAATGAAGAATATGGGTTTGGCTTTAAAATTCCAGATGCCTGGAAAGGCAAGGCTGAGAAGCTTGACATTGTTGAAGCGGAGGATGGTAGCTCGGTAACCTTTAGGTATTTATTTGACCAAGATGGCAGGCAAGAGTTTCAAGAGTTTTTTTCAATTACTGTTATACCTATGGCAGAATATGTAAAAGACATAAATAGTGATATGCCTATGATAGGATATCTTTTGGCTGAAAAGGACGAAGAGGTATATTTAATATATGAGCCATTAGATAATATTATATTAGATTCTAAGGAACAAGAAGAATTTCAAGAAATGTTCCTATCTACCGATGATATTAAAGAAGGGTTTTACTTAAGGAATTCTAACGAAGTTGAAGAGATATACATCAATACCAAGGGTGACTATATGGGCTATATTAATGATATAGATATATCTAAGGATATATTAAGTCTGGATAGGGTAGAGTTTCTAACCAAAGAGGATGAAGAGAGAGCAGCAGAATTGGATATAGATATTGATGAAGATATGCCTTCTGGTTTTATGATTTATAATCCTGAAACCGACTTTTTAGAGTTCAAGGTAAGGGATGACACGGATTATATGTTGTTAGTATGGACTGGAGATTTACACCATAGAAAAGTAGCGAAAGAATACTTTATTGAATATAATAATAGTTTAGACTATAAGCCCCTCTATAGTATATTTGTAAACAATGGAAATGTTATATTAATAAAGGAAGAATATATACCCTAGTTAAGAATACAAAAAATTGACAAATATATCATATTAACTTATAATATTGTAATAATTAAGCATAATAGTAGAATGATGATGGGAAGAGTACATTACATCTTATATTAAAGAGAGCTGGCTAGGGTGGAAACCAGTATATAAGACTAATGGAAGATGGCCCCTGAAATTTACAGTTGAAGGTAAGTAGGCTGTAACGGTCACATCCGTTAAAATGTAAGGTTAGATAACCTACTAAGTTTTAAATCGTGAGATTTAGATAAATTAGAGTGGTAACACGAGGAACAGCCTTCGTCTCTATAGGGACGGAGGCTTGATTTTTATGATTATGTAATTGATAGGACAAAAAAAGAGGAGGATGTAAGATGTCAAAACCAAGTTATTATATTACAACGCCTATCTATTATCCAAGTGATAATCTCCATATAGGACATACCTATACTACAGTAGCAGCAGATTCCTTGAAGAGATTTAAGAAACTATTGGGCCATGATGCCTACTTTGTCACAGGCTCCGACGAGCACGGCCAAAAGATCCAAGAAAAGGCAAAAGAGGTTGGCAAGACACCCAAGGAATATGTTGACGATATAGTAGCGGATATCAAGGTATTATGGAAGATGTTAGAGATAGATTATGATGTATTTATCAGGACTACAGATAAACATCATGAAAAGGCTGTTCAAGATATATTTACTAAACTATATGAAAAAGGGGAAATATATAAATCCAAATATGAAGGCCACTATTGTACACCATGTGAATCCTTCTGGGCAGAGTCCCAATTGGTAGATGGCAACTGTCCAGACTGTGGCAGACCAACCCACTGGGCTGAAGAAGAGGCCTACTTCTTTAAGCTTTCAGAATATGGGGATAGACTCTTAAAGCTTTATGAGGAAAACCCTGATTTCATCCAACCTGAATCTAGGAAGAATGAAATGATCAGCTTCATTAAGGAAGGCCTAGAAGACCTATGTGTATCTAGAACCTCCTTTGACTGGGGAATCAAGGTACCCTTTGACCCAAAACACGTTGTCTATGTATGGATAGATGCCCTATCCTGCTATATAACAGCCTTGGGCTATGGTTCAGACAAGGAGGAAAACTATAAGAAATTCTGGCCAGCCAATGTACACCTAGTGGGTAAGGAGATAGTACGTTTCCACACAGTAATCTGGCCTGCCCTACTAATGGCCTTGGATTTGGAATTGCCCAAGCAGGTATTTGGCCATGGTTGGATCCTCTTTGATGATGACAAGATGTCAAAATCCAAGGGCAATATAATCTATCCAGAGCCAATAATCGATCTTTATGGCATTGATTCCTTTAAATACTTCCTGCTTAGGGAGTTCTCCTTTGGTCAAGATGGCTCCTTCACTAGGGAAAAGTTCCTACAAAGGTTAAACTCAGACTTGGCCAATGATTTAGGTAACCTGGTAAGTAGGACCATTAGCATGGTTAAAAAATATAATGATGGCATAATTGCAGAAGCTTCCACCAAGGAAGAAGTCGATGAATCCTTAATCAATCTTGCGGTTTCCGTAGCGGATAAGGTTGAGGCCTATATGGATAAACTAAACTTCTCCCAGGCCTTAGAGGAGATTTGGAAGCTAATAAGAAGGACCAACAAATATGTTGATGAGACTATGCCTTGGGTATTAGATAAGGAAAAGAAGACTGAAAGACTAAATACAGTCCTCTATAACCTATCAGAAAGCTTAAGGATAATCTCCATCTTGATTAAACCATATATGGAGAAGACTTCCCTAGAAATCCGCAAGCAATTAGGCTTAGAAAATGAAGCGGTATGGGAAGATGCAAAATCTTGGGGACTTCTTCCTATAGGAATTGAGGTTAAGAAGGGTAATATTATTTTCCCAAGGTTGGATATCAAGAAAGAATTGGTTAGACTAGACGAAGCAAACCAAAAGCTAATAGATGAGAGGGCAAAGAAGAAAGGGGAAGTAGAAGAAGTGGCTGAGAATATAAGCATAGATGATTTTGCTAAATGTCAGTTCAGGGTGGCTGAGGTAATTGAGTGTGAAGACCATCCAAAGGCAGACAAACTCTTGGTACTGAAACTAAAGATAGGTGAGGAAACTCGTCAGGTGGTATCAGGTATCAAGAAATGGTATAAGGCAGAAGATTTAGTAGGTAAGAAGGTTATAGCCATAGTAAACCTAGAGCCAGTTAAACTAAGAGGAGTAGAATCGCAGGGTATGGTATTGGCTGCAGAGGATGATGAAGGTAACCTATCACTACTAAGCACTCTGGAAGATGTTAAATCTGGAGCTATAGTATCCTAGGAGGATGAGATGTTTATAGATAGTCATGTTCATTTAGATGACAAGAGATTTGATGAGGATAGGGATATCCTCATCAAGTCCTTAAGGGATAATGATGTTGAATTAGTGGTAAATATCGGAGCAGACCTGGAAACCAGTATAAACTCTGTAGAATTAGCAAATAAGTATAACAATGTATTTGCTACCATTGGGGTTCACCCCCATTCTGCCATAGAGGTTACAGAGGAGACCCTGGATAAATTTAGGGAAATGGCTAAGAATGAAAAGGTGGTGGCCATCGGGGAGATAGGTCTGGACTTCTACTATGACAATTCACCCAGGGATGACCAGAGGAAGTGGTTTAAGGAGCAGTTAAAGCTAGCCAAAGAGTTGGATTTACCTGTAGTCATACATTCCCGAGAGGCAACCCAGGAGACCTATGATACCATCAAGGAGGCCCAAGATGGAAGCCTTAGGGGGGTCTTGCACTGTTTCTCTGGAAGTAAGGAAGTAGCCATGGAATATATCAAGCTGGGTTTTTATATATCCCTGGCAGGACCTGTAACCTTTAAAAATGCCAGGGTGGCAAAAGAGGTGGCAGCAGCTGTACCCCTAGATAAACTCCTGATAGAAACAGACTGTCCCTACCTGGCACCAGAACCCAATAGGGGCAAGAGGAATGAGCCCAAATTTGTCAGGTATGTAGCAGAAAAGATTGCTGAGATAAAAAATATCCCGGTGGAGGAAGTTGCAAGGCAGACTAGAACCAATGCCAAGGAGCTATTTGGGATAGAGAGGAAAATTTATGATTAAGGAAGTTATAGTAGTTGAAGGAAGGGACGACATTACAGCCGTCAAGGCTGCCATAGATGCTGAAGTCATAGCATCCAATGGATTTGGCTATAAGAAGGACTTTATAGAGACCTTAAAGAAGATCTCCCAAAGAAGGGGAATCATAATCCTGACGGACCCAGATTACGCAGGAGAGCAGATTAGGCGGGACTTATCCAAACATATACCTAATTGTAAACACGCCTTTCTACCCCAGGGCAAGGCCCTTAAAAAGGGTGATATCGGGGTGGAGAATGCCAGCAAGGAGGATATCCTGGAAGCCATTAATAAGGCTAGGCCCAGTAAGGTGAAAAAGGAAGTTCTCTTTACCAAGGAGGATTTGATAGAATTTGGCCTGTCTGGAGGAAAGGACTCTAGGGCAAGAAGGGATTATCTGGGCCAGCTCTTGGGTATTGGCTATGGCAATTCAAAGCAATTCCTAAACAGGTTAAACAACCTGGGTGTTACCAGGGAAGAATTCCTAGAGGCAATTGAGAGGATGGATTCATATGACAAACAATAGGCTGTATTCTCCCAAGTATGTTAGAGAAATAATAGATAGGTATGGCTTTACCTTTTCCAAGAGCTTGGGTCAAAACTTTCTTATAGATGGAAACATAGTAAGAAAGATTGTTCAGGGGGCTGAGGTTACCAGGGATGACTATGTCCTGGAAATAGGACCAGGGATAGGGATCCTGACAGAAGAACTAGCCTTAAATGCCAAAAAAGTGGTATCAGTGGAGCTGGACAGGGGGCTATTAGATGTATTGGAGGAAACCCTGGCAGCCTATGATAATGTGGAGATCATCCATGGAGATATATTAAAAATAGACTTAAAAAAATTAATAGATGAAAAATTTGAAGGTGGCCCTATAAAAATTGTAGCCAATCTACCCTATTATGTAACCACCCCCATATTAGGCAAGCTCCTAGAAGAGAGTCTGAATATAGATTCCATCACCGTCATGATTCAAAAAGAGGTGGCTGATAGGATGGTGGCAGCTCATGGGTCCAAGGCCTATGGGTCCTTGTCGGTTTTTGTCAACTTCTATAGTAGGCCTGAAATCCTCTTAAAGGTGCCCAAAACCGTATTTATGCCCCAGCCCAAGATAGACTCCTCGGTGATTAAGTTAAATATAATAAAGGAGCTACCAGACCTAGATAGAGAAAAATTTTTCCAGGTGGTTAAGGCAGCCTTCTCCAAGAGGAGAAAGACCATCTTAAACAGCCTTTCAACCTATGGCTTTAATCTTGACAAGGAAGACATCAGGAAGGCCTTGGAAGAGGCAGAGATTAGCCCCCAAGCCAGGGCAGAAGACCTGTCCTTAGAAGATTTTATCAAGATTAGTAAAATATTACCTCCCTTATACATATAATTAAATATATGTTTATAAGGAGGTTTTTTTATGTCAAGGGGTCTTGCCTTTACTAGGAAGTTTTTTATATTAAAAAGAAAGTTTTCCAATATTAGAGGTATAAGTCCTAAGGGGCATGGTAGACTGGAGTTAAGAAACGATAGATTAAGGATTATAATTAACGTCGAAAATGCTGAAAGAAATGAAAGCTATAAGATAGTCCTCCTTAGGGAAGGCAAGATAAAGGAGCTGGGAAGGTTACATACGGATAAGAACTCCAAGGGTAGGGTAGAATTTAATTTAAATTATAGGGAATTTGAATCAACGGGCTTTCCTTTGGAAAAGATTAATGGTATTCTTATACTAAGAGAAGATAGGGTTTTATTGGCTGGTTACATGGATGAGGAGGATGGCTCCATAGAAAAGCATATAGCCAGGCTTAGTCAAGATAGACTCCAGGACAGCAGACCAGAGAAACCTTTAGTTGAAGAGGATATCGATGAAGAGGTTAAGGAAAAGGATAAAGAGGAAAAGGATACGGAAAAAGAGGATGGGCTAGAGAAAGCCAAGCCTGAGCAAGATATAGCGGAAATAGATAAACCAGAGCTGAATATACCGGAAAATCCCCTATTAGAAGATGAAGTCTCAGATGAAGATAAGCCCTTCGTATCAGTAGAGGAATATGATAAGGCCATGCAGGAGATGTTTAAGGATGTAGAGATGCCCTCCAACATAGAGGAATCTCCCCAGCTGTCTGCAGAGGCTAAAAGAAGGTTGGACCAAAAAAACCAAACCACCAACTATGTTTTAAATATCCTGGCCTTCTTCCCCTATATAGAGCCATTTAAAATAGACCTCAAGGGCTATAATTGGTGGAGAATAGATATAGATGACCCCAGAGAAGACAAGGGCTTCCTACCCTATTTTTCCTATATAGCAGGCGGGGACCACAAGTATCCCCTGGTCCAAAACACGGTAACTGCAACTGCCCTGATGAAGAAGTACGGACATTATATTTTTGGACTCTATAATGTTGAAGATGAGGTCAAGTTCTATGTTTATGGAGTACCTGGATACTTCACAAAGGAAGACCACCCACAAAGGGGAACCACTGGCTTTAACGCCTGGTTTGAAGGTAAGGATGGAATAGGGTACTGGCTTTTATATATCGATCCAACCAATGGCAGGGTAATATATCCTATAAATCCCATGATACCAAAAGAGTAAGGCAAGGAGGAAAAAGATGAAGAAGTCAGAAGATAAGGCTGCATGTAGCGGACACTTTGCAGATGCTGAGGTTATGACTAGCATTACCATTGACTTAACTAATGAAAAGGGAATAGGAAAACTAGCAGAAGTATATAAGGCATTGGGGGATCCTACCAGGTTAAGGATAGTCTATGTCCTATCCAAATCCCCTCTTTGCGTATGTGACATTGCTACATTGTTGGACATGACCCAATCCTCCATATCCCATCACCTTAGGGTATTGCGTAACCTTAATCTGGTAAAATATAAGAGGGATGGTAAACTAGTTATATATTCCCTAGATGATGACCATGTATTAAGATTGCTGGAAGAAGGTCTCGAGCATATTAGGCATCTTGATTAGGGATAATTAATAAGGGTAATATAAATATGTAGGAGGTCTTGACAAATATACCCGTAGGGGGTATAATTAGTTTATAAATATTAGGGAGGAATATACAATGAAAAATGTAGTAGTCTATACAAGTAATACTTGCCCATATTGTACACTAGCTAAGAACTACTTAGAAGATAAGGAGGTAGCTTATACCGAAAAGAATGTACAGACCGACAGGGCTGCTAGACAGGAATTAATGAGCATGGGTCACATGGGTGTACCAGTTATCGTAATCGACGGAGAAGAGATAGTTGGTTTTGACAAGGAAAAAATTGACGAGGTCTTAAGTAGATAAGAATTAAATATTACAAGCAATAAAAAAGGAAGGTTTCCCTTCCTTTTCTTACTTATTCAAGGCTTCCATTAGTGCGTCTAGGTTTAGTCCGTGTACCATGGCTGCTTCTTCAACGCTTTCCATTTGGCTTGAAGGACAACCTACACAACCCATGCCGAAAGACATTAGAATCTCTATAGCCTCAGGCTTTTTCCTGATAAGTTCACCAATTAACATATCCTTGGTTATTTCCATTTATATCAACCCTCCTTAAATTTCGAAAGTATCTTTTATTGTAAGTATTTACCCTACACCAATAAATTATATCACATTTATTGGGAAAACAACACAAAATATTTGTATAATAATTCTCACCCTTGGAAAAGATTATAGCAGGAGGTGAGAATATGGATAATAACCATAGAAATAGAAATGTAGACAAGGATTTTAGTATAGGAGAAATGCTCCTAAGGGTTTTGATTACTTCTATTGTTGTAGCGATTGCAGCATACTTTACCCCGGGATTCACCATAGATGGAATCTGGAGCCTCTTGTTAGCAGCGGTAGTAATTGGGGTTTTAGATTATTTAATCCAAAGATTTACGGGGATAGATGCATCTCCATTCGGTAGGGGTGTTACTGGCTTCCTGGTTGCTGCAATTATACTCTATGTAACAAAGTTTATAGTGCCTGGATTTAATATATCCATCTGGGGCGCTATCATTGGAGCCTTGGTAATAGGAATAATAGATGCAATCATCCCTGGTAGAGAGGCTATGTAGCTAAGAATGGAGACCAAATGGTCTCCTTTTTTACAATAGGCAAAAAATGATTGACATACCCCGGGTGGGTATCATATACTATAAGTAAAGAGATAAGGGGGAGGCCCATGAAAATAAAATTAAGGGATGCAGCTAGGGAAAGATTAAATGAGATAACGCTAACCAAGAAGGATAATAAGGCCTTTAGAATTTACGTGACATCCATTGGTTGAGCTGATGTGAGTTTTGGTTTGGCCCTGGATGAGCCCAAGAAATTTGATAAGAAGATCTCCGTGGATGGACTGGACTTTATTATAAATCCTGGTATTGGGAGGAATTATGATGGGTTTGTCATAGATTATGTATCAGGCTTCTTTAGAAAGACATTCACAGTTAATCCCATCAAGGAAACTATCTAGAGTTAAAGTTGACCTTAGTAGGCTTGGTTAAGGTTATGAAAAGGGGTATTGGGTTGAAAATAGTTTTAAATGATAAGGCAAGGATAAGATTAAGGGAATTATTGGGTAATAATAAAGGTACCAAGCCCTTGCGAATTTATACTGTAGCTTATGGTTGAGGTGGTAGATTATTCAGGATAGCTCAGGATGAGCCCAGGGATCATGATATTAGATTCTCGGCAGAAGGATTTGATTTCATCATAGAAGATTATCTCTATGATACCTACAGTGGATTCACCATAAACTATAATACTGACTTTTTACGAAAGGGATTTACCATATCTCCTAAAGGGAGAAGGGAAAAGCGCATTAGTCTATAAAATCTATCAAGAAAATGGGGGTTATATTATGTTGGTTAAGGTAACAGACGAGGCAAAGGTAAAGCTAGAAGAGATCTTAGGTCAAGATAAATCAGATAAGGCCCTGAGAATATATGTGGCAGCCTTTGGCTGAGGTGGCCCAAGCTTTGGAATGGCTCTGGAGGAGCCTAAAGATGATGACTTGGTAGTATCCACCGACGGCTTTAAATTTATCATGGAAGAGGACTTCCAGGAGCTATATAATAAATTCACCATAGATTATAGCTCTGGACTGTTAAGAAGAGGATTTACTGTTGTTCCAGACAGGGGCGGCAGCACTTGCTAGATTAAAGGGGGAGACCCCTTTTTCTTTTACAGTAAACTACATTTGTGGTACAATTAAATGGAAGAAATTACTTGAAGGGAGTGGTGAATGTGGATTCTGGACCTTTACCCAGTAAGAATACTTATATAGGACTAATAGGTCGAACCATACTCCCTAGACCAGAGGTGGTTCCTCCTATTAGATAAAAGGAGGAGATCAAATTGAATGAAGTAAAACTCTTGGAGATGATTGAAAAGAAGGAATATGTCAAGATAAAGGAAAGATTGTCCCAAATGAACGAAGTGGATGTTGCAGACTTGTTGGACCCCTTAGACGAAAACACAACACTTCTCATCTTTAGGATGTTACCCAAGGATTTGGCCGTTGGAGTATTTGCTCATTTTTCTTCCGAGCAGCAATCCAGCATAGTCAATTCCATTACAGACAAGGAATTAACCCATATCCTAGATGAGCTCTTTTTCGATGATATGATTGATATGATAGAGGAGATGCCTGCAAACCTGGTTGATAAGATCTTAAAGAACTCCAATACCGAAGAAAGAAATCTGATCAATCAATTTTTGAAATATCCTGTTGATTCTGCCGGTAGTATCATGACCATTGAATATGTGGTCTTGAAGAAGCATATGATTGTTGGAGAGGCTCTAGCCCATATCAGGAAGACCGGTTTAAACAAGGAGACCATATATACCTGTTATGTGGTTAATGATAAAAGAATCCTGGAGGGGATTGTGTCCCTTAGGAACCTGGTAATAGCCGATGAGGATACCAAGATATCCGACCTGATGGAGGAAGACATCATCTATGTTCATACCCATGACGATAGGGAGTCCGTGGGGAACCTCTTCATAAAGTATGGTTTTATGGCCCTACCAGTGGTGGATAAGGAAAACAGGTTAACAGGAATCATTACCTTTGATGATATCTTGGATGTAATAGAACAGGAGGCCACAGAGGACTTCCAGATTATGGCAGCTATGGCCCCCTCAGAGGAGAAGTACCTGGATGCCAGCGTCATGAGTCTGGCTAAACAAAGGGTTCCCTGGCTTTTACTCTTAATGGTTGGTGCCACCATAACCGGAGGCATTATAACTCGTTTTGAAGGGCTCTTGAGTAGTGTAGTGGTCCTGACAGCCTTTATACCCATGCTAATGGATACAGGCGGAAATTCAGGTAATCAATCATCCACCTTAATTATTCGTGGCTTGGCTATAGGGGAGATAAGCTTTAAGGATAAGTGGAAGGTGTTTTGGAAAGAGTTTAGAATCAGTATCATATCAGGCATAATTTTAGCATCTGTAAACTTCCTTAAGAACATCCTAATAGATAGGGTGGGACTGTCTGTATCCCTTACTGTGTCCTTAACCCTAATTGTTACTGTAGTATTAGCTAAGTTGATAGGAAGTATGCTACCTCTAGGTGCCAAAAAACTAAACCTAGACCCAGCCATCATGGCAGGCCCCTTGATTACTACCATTGTGGATGCTATAACCCTAACCGTATATTTTACTTTTGCCAGTATTTTACTGGGCTTATAAATATTAATTATTTTTAAAGAAAATACAGGTAAAAAAATTGACAAAATGATACAATAATAGTATAATAATATATCTTTTGACAAAATTTGCTTTTTGTGCTATAATCTATTCATGAGTGTTCTAGGCACTTTTCCTCCTAGCTCTAGGAGAGAACCCATTGAAAGGTGGTTTATCATATTATATGAATAGTATAACCAAGATTAGAAAGGACCTAGAAGAGTACATTGGCAAAACGGTAATCTTAAAAGCTAATAAGGGTAGAAAGAGGATAACAGTAAAAGAAGGAATCTTGGAATCGGCTTATCCTAACTTATTTGTTGTAAAGATATCTAATGAATATGACAGCACAAGGAGAGTATCTTATACATACTCTGATGTGTTAACTTCCACTGTGGAAGTTACAGTATGTGATGGACCCGAAAGACAAATTAAGATTTCATAGATATAAAGATTTGACTGGACTAGATTAGTCCAGTTTTTTATTTGCCATTTATCAGTCCAAGAAGATACATAAATTTTGACATGCACTCATATATATTTCTATAGGAAATTTATATATAGGGGTGAGAATATGTCCATTGAGATAATAAAGGACCTGATTAAGGTGGCGGAAGTAAGGGGGGCTTCAGAGGTAGAAGGGCTAGTTGAGACAGAGGTCTACCTAAATACCAACAGGCAGGAAATAGAGTCCATCCTATGGGTTGAGGGAAGGACCGAAATCATCAGTACTCAAGTCATAAGGGATAGACTCCTAACAAATGGGAAAATCAAGTTCAACCTGGTCTACAAGAGCATGGAGGAGGCAAACAACCTCTATACCCTGGAAACCACCAAGGAATTTAGGGAAGAGCTAGAGATTCCAGGCATAGAAGAGGGCATGGAAGGCCAAGTAAACGCTCAAATAGAATATATAGAGTATGATTTGGAAGAAAACAGGATAGATTTAAGGGCCCTCATCAACCTTACAGGCCAGGTGGAGGAGACCAAGGAGATAGAAGCCATCAAGGAGATAGTAGGAGGGGACCATCTACAAATCAAGGAGGAGACCATTAGGTATAAGGAACTATATGGAAGGGAGACATCCTATGCCAACATCCAGGAGGAGTTAAGACTGGATGAAGATAAACCTGCCATAGAGAAAGTCATTAGGTTTTCCATAGAA